>NZ_JAXCIQ010000003.1:0-520806 GCF_046540455.1 Pseudomonas sp. W5-36
ATGCATCGCCGATGGTAGTGTGGGGTTTCCCCATGTGAGAGTAGGTCATCGTCAAGATTAAATTCCAGAACCCCATTTGCGAAAGCAGATGGGGTTTTGTTTTTGCGCGCGAAAAAGTTTCAGGCTGTACCAACAGCCAACAGCCAACAGCCAACAGCCAACAGTCGGCCAACTCACGCCCATAAAAAAGCCCCGCATCACTGCAGGGCTTTCTACTACCTGGCGACTTAGTTACTCGCTGAGCGTTTCAGTGGCTGGGGTTACTTTCACCGGAGCAACCTCGTCACGACGCTGAATGTATTTCCAGTCCGCCTCGTCGATGTAGATCCCGGCAGGCCCACTGCCGCCTTCAAGGTCAATCGCCACATGGGCCGAGACTTGGGGCTTAACGCTCGCCAGAATGGGGACAAAGCCCAGCTGCAAGCTTGTTTCCAGCAGTGCTGCCTGGTTTCTTTCATCGATGTCAGCGGCTTCGTCGAGGTAGTAGGGCAGACGAATTCGCCCGGCCTGCTCGCGATCCATGAGGTGCAGCAAGAGGTACATGTTGGTCAGTGCCTTGATGGTCATGGTCGTGCCGTTGGACGCGGCGCCATCAATGTCGGTGTGGATAACCGGCTGGCTGTTGACCTTGGTGATCTCGAATGCAAGTTCAAACAAGTCTTTCAGACCGAGCTGGTTGTGGTTAGCCGCAACCAGGCGTGCCAGATACTCCTTGGCCTCCTCGTTCTTGTTGTCCTGCTCGGCGCTCTGGCTCAGATCGAACACCGACAGTGTTTCGCCCTCTTCGTACTGACCGGCGCTGTGAATGATCTGATCGATGTGCTTGAGTGCTTCCTTGTTCGGCGCGAGAACAATGCGGAAGCTCTCCAGGTTGGAAACCTGCCGGCGATTGATCTCTCGGTTGAATAACGCCAATTGGTGCTCGAGGCTGTCGTAGTCGCTGCGGATGTTGCGTAGCGTCCGCGCGATGTCGGTCACAGCAGCACGCCGCGCCTTCCCCAGGGTAAGGGCCTCATCAGTGCGATGAGCATAGGCGTTGATCAGCAATTGCAGACGCCGCTCCATGTCGTCCTCGCTGTCGAACTTCGCAACGCCTTTCAAACGAACCTGCGCGTACAGTGCTTCGATCTGACCATCGCAGCGCAAGAGGCCCTGCCAGCTGTCTTGGTAGTCATTGAGCAGCGGCAGCAAGTTCTCCAGCGAGTCATCCACCGGCTCCATGAACGGCGTACCGAAGGGCAGATCAGCGGGGAGCAGCTGTCGACGACGCAGCGCGTCATCCAGCGTGCGTTGCTTGGATTCGAGATCGCCGATCTGACGACCGATCAGCTGCAGCTTGGCTGACAGCTGTTGAACACGCTCGGTGAAAGCATCACTGGCGCGCTTGAGCTCGTCTTGCGCCGCTTCCATCTGAGCCAGCTGCTCAAGCTTCTCGCCTTCTTCAGCGCTCAATGTTTGAGCGCGGCGGAAGTCTTCGAGCGCTTTCTGCGCATCCAGCACCTGCTGGTACAGCGCTTCAGTCTGGGTTTTGCTCGCCGCACGGTCCGCTGCTACGGCTTGCTGCGTCTTGAGTTGCTTGAGCTCTTTCTCCAGGCGCTCCTTCTGATCCCGCAGCGCGGCGCGATCGGCCAGCGCCTGGAGGGCAGGGGGCTCGATGTTCGACAGATTGACCGTCAGGCCGGGCACTTCGAAGCGCTCGCCCTTGAAACCATCGAGAATCGCTTCGAGGGATTTGACCCACGCGTCGCCATCATCCAGCGCGATGCCTTGCTCGCCCAGTGGCAAGCTGAACAGCGCGCTGTTGAACAGGCGCATGAGGCGCTCGACATCAGGTTGCGAGAACTCTTCGCGCAGGCGGGCATAGCTGTTGTTGTCCGCATGATCGAGCTGTTGCTTCACTGACTTCAGACGTTTTTCCAGATCACGAAGACGCTCATCCAGATCCTCGGCGCTGAATTGGCGCGACTGCGCAAGGGCACCGGCCAGTTCATCATGAGCATCTTTTGCAGCCAGTAGCTGCTGTTCCAGAATCCTGACGTCGTCGACCAGCGCGAAGCGGTTCTTCAGGACCGCCAGTTCGCCGATCCAGCGCTGGATGTTGCTGATTTCGCGCTCCAGCCGCATCAGCTCTTGCGTGCCGCCGCGCTGATCGTTCTGCAGCGAATCCTGTTCGTTACGGTAGTGCTCGCTCTGGATGACCAGCTCTTCTTTGCGCGCATTGGAGTAGTCCTGCCATGTGCCCAGCAACGAGTCGAGCAATGGCGACAGGCGATGCAGCTTGCCCCGCAGGATGTCGCGCTGTCTGACGCCATTGGCCAACGCTTCGACCAGCGGCCCGGCGAGCACCAGGGCGTTGTAGTCTTGCTCCATGCGTCGTACGTCACGGAACGCTTCTTCGCACGCTGCTATGTAATCGACGCTGCCGGAACGCAGGCTGTGCTCGAAGGCGTCGAGGAACAGCTGCTTGAGTTTGGCAGCAGTGATCTCGCGCATGTGCAGCAAGTTGATGAACAGTGCGCGGAAGGTCTTCAGGCTTTGTTCACTGGTTGAGCGCAGGGGAATCAGCGTCAGGTCCAGCGGAATCGACGTGTGGCCACCGACCAGCAAACGGCGCAGTTCATCGGGCTTCAGCTCATAGGCTTTCACGCCCTGGCTTTCCAGATTGGCAAACAGCTCCTTCTGGCGCAGGCAGGTGTCGTTCTTCTGGTAGTGAGCCAAGTCCAGTTTGCCGGCATACGCGAAGAACTGGTGACCGAAACCGCCGCCCGGGCCGCGACCGACCACGCCAATCACATGGGGGCCGTGGGGCAGGGAGACCTCGACGAGGATGTAGCTGGTATCAGAGGCGAAATAGAAGCGGCGCGATTGATCAAGGCTGTATTTGCCGAAGCTCATGTCCGACATGCGCGCGAGAATCGGGAACTGCAAAGCGTTGATCGACGCACTCTTGCCCAGGTTGTTCGCGCCGTAGACCGACAGCGGATGCTCCAGTGGGAACAACCCGAGGCTGTAACCGGCCGTGTTCAGCAGCGCGAAACGGCGTATGCCGTAGCGTTCCTGGCTCATGCGTCATGCTCCTGTTCTTCAGCGATCGCCCGGGCTAGCGCTTGCTCTTCGGTTTCTGCGGGTTCATCGAATTCGGTGAGGTCCAGCGGATCGTCGGTTTCCAGCAGTCGCTCATCGCTGTCATCGTCGATCAACACCGGGGCTGGCAACGGCAGTGCGCTATGCAAGCTGGCCGCCAGATCACGGTCTTGCTGTACGGACAGGCAGACGTCGAGGAAGCGATGCATGGGCGGCAGGAAGCGATAGATACCGACTTCTTCTGCGGCGAATCCCAGCTGGGTCATGCGGCGCATGATTTTTTCTTCCAGCTCTTCCTGGGTCTGGACTTCAGCTTGCAGGAACAGATCGCGGTACTTTTCCAGCAGCGATGGCAGCTCGTCACGGCCCAGGCTGCCGCCATCGAGCACAGCGACCGGGTCGCGGCCCTGATCGGCCAGGTGCTCGACGAGGATGAACGTGAACAGCGCCAGACGTTGGGCCGTCTTGTTGACCTGTGCGGCCGCCAGATCAGGCACGAAGTAGTAGAAACCACGGGTGTCGCAGACCAGCTCGAAGCCCAGCGCCTTGAACAGGCCGCGGTACTGATCCTGCAGATTGGACAGCTGCGCGTACAGTTCGGGGTCGCGGCGGCTAACGTGGTAGCCCTTGAACAGCTCGCGGAAGATCGGCGCCAGCTGGGTCATTTCGGATAGATCAAGATGCATGGGCGGTGCCCTCGGAATTCTCTGGGGTGGCGTCTTTGCTCGAGAGCAGGGCGAAGGAGCGCAGGCTGACGCGGTGCTCCCGGGTCAGGTATTCGCGGCGCTCCAGGCGCTCGCGCTTGAAGCGTTTGTCCCGCGACAGGCGCGAAAACCAATACAGCAACTCGTCGGTCGCGCCGGTGGGCTCCTGCTCCAACAGCCAGATCATCAGATCCGGCATTGGCAGGGCGTCTTCGCAGCGCTCCACCATCTCTTTGACCGTACGCGGCGCGCGCGGCGGCTCGCCCTTTCGGGTGATGTTGGCCTTGGGGAACCGCGCGGGCTTGGGCTCGAAGCGCGCCAGCGCATACACGTACGCTTCAACCTGATCGGCACTGCCGAGGAAGGTGCTTTGCGGGCGGGTGAACATTGGCATCGCTGCTTGCGGCACAGCGTCCAGGCCTCGTCGACGAATCGCCGACAGCGCGAGTGCCGCACCGCGGGTCACGGCGTTGTGGCGACGCGCTTCTTCACGCAGCGGCAGCAGCAGTTCACGCGCATGACGCAAGGTCAGTTGCGCGCTGGTCTGCATTTCGAGGATGCGCGCATGGGTGCGCAGCAGCATATCGTCGTCTACCAGATGGCCGAGACGCTGCTGGTCGGTGAGCATGCGCAGCAGCACGTTCTCTACCTTGCGCACGCCCTGTTCGAAGGCGCCATCGGCGTTCACCAACTGGATCATCGGCTCGACGTATTCATCCCAGGTCGCCAGCACCTCTGCGTAACGCTGACGCAGCGGAATCTGTCGATCACTGGTCTTGGCGCGTTCGGCCACGGCTACCAGTGCCTGCTCATCGTTGGCGAGCTTCTTCAGTACATCGCGCACGCGCATATCGAGCAGGCGCAGTTGCCGGGCCAGGTCACTGGCGTCGCGGGCGTCGAAGGCTTCCTGTATGTAGCCGGCCAGCCGTTCGAGGTGGCGCAGGTACGCTTCGATTTCCAGGCACAGGCCCAGCCGATGCTCGCGCCGCAGGTACGACAGGAAATCGTGGATCTGCGCGTTCAGCTCGAAACGGTTCGGGCTTTTCGCGACCGGGACCAGAATGTCGAGCCGAATCCAGACGTCCAGCAGAGTGGTGATGTCCTGGGGCGTGCTCTCCAGTTGCTGGGCCGCCAGCTGCAAGCGCAGTTCGCTCAGGCTCAGAGTGCCTTGGTCGAAATGCTCGCAGAGTGGCTCGAGAAGCGCCCAGTGTTCGGCAAGGGCGCGCAGGACGCGCTTAGGTTCGATCATCGGATGGTCGCTGACTGGCAAATAAAAGCGGCGATTGTACTGCATCGCCGGGATCGTTTTTCACCCTCAGTCGATCAACAGCGGCGGGAAGCGATGAAGGCCTGTAGAATCTCCCGCCTGACTTTATCCACAGGTAGCTGACCTTTGCTCAACGAGCCTCGCCGTCGCGCTTATCTGACCGCCATGCAGGTGGTCAGCTGGCTGCCGCGCACTGAATTGCCTTTCGCCGCGCCGTCGCGTCCCGAGCTGCTTGCGCCCGTACCGCAGATTGAGGAGGCGCCTGCGCCGATGGTTCAGGCGGATGCGCCTCGCGCGCCGGATCGCGATTCGCCCTCCGTCGCGCCGACACCCGTTGTGCGTACCGTCGAGCGGCCGAAGATCGATATACCCCGCCCATCCAGTGCGCCCAAGCCAAAGCCTGTGCAGGAAGAAGAGGCCGCACCGGTCGTGGTCAAAGCGCCTGTTGCGCCGCCGCCACGGTTTGCCCTGCAACTGCTGCGCGCCGGGAGTTGCCTGTTGCTGGTGGAGTTGGTGACCGGCGAGCCGTTTCAGAGCCGCGACCCTTCCTATCTGTTGCTCAAAGACATGCTGCGCGCCGCCGGTTTGCCGGACAGCCCGCAGATCATCGGCGAGCCTGTGCGCTGGCCGCTGCTGGTGCGCGGGCAAATGGATCAAGGTCCAGAAGCGGCGCGCGATTTCGTTCAGGGTTTTCTGTACGCCCGGGTCGAAGAACAACCCTGCACCTGCCTGTGGCTGATCGGACTTCCGGCGCTGCGCTTTGCGGCTGAAACGGATGCGGAATCCTTCAATCTCGAACTCCAGGTTGACGGCCTGGGCTTGGCCTGGGCGCTGCCGGGTCTGGAACTATTGATGGACGAGCCGCAGCGCAAGGCCGAAGTGTGGCGCTCCATGCGTCGGTTGATGGGCCGTTGGAAGACCGTAGATGAATGATGCAGTAACGTTTCGCCGAATGACCGAAGCTGACCTCGATGCCGTCCTAAAGATCGAATACGCCGCATTCAGCCATCCCTGGACGCGGGGCATTTACCTTGATGCGCTGAAGTCATACGAAGTCTGGCTGATGTTCGAAGGCAGTCAACAAGTGGGGCACGGGGTGATCAACGTGATCATCGATGAAGCGCACTTGCTCAATATCACCGTCAAGCCGGAGAGTCAGGGGCGCGGCCTGGGGCTGGTGCTGCTTGAGCAACTGATGAAGCGCGCCTATGAGATGAATGGTCGGGAATGCTTTCTTGAGCTGCGTGACAGTAACCGATCGGCCTACCGTTTATACGAACGTTATGGCTTCAACGAAATAGGCCGGCGTCGGGACTACTACCCTGCAGTGGGCGGACGTGAAGACGCAATCGTCATGGCCTGCACGCTGTTCGAAGAGTAGATGGCCTTCATGGGGCGAACCGGGTTCGCTCCCACGAGACTGAATGCGCTGATCAGATGCCAGGCTTGCCGTCCAGCGGATCAAGAATGGCCATTTCTTCTTCGTCCAAGCCATCCCCACCGCCAATGTCATCTTCATCGACAATGCTCAGGTCCAGATCAGCCGGGCCGTCTTCGCCGGCTTCACGAGGCGAACGCGCTCCGTCTTCCCGGATCAACGTTTCAGGACTCATGTCATCGTCGGTCGGGTTGTGATCTTCGGTGGAAGCACCGGTCAGCCCGGCTTCACGTACGCGTTCATCAGGGATCAACGTGTCGAGTTCATCTTCAGGGATGACGTCGCCAATGCGCCCGCTCGGCTCATTGTTGTCGTTGAAGTTAAGCTCTTCCATCGATCCCATGCGGTCTTCGTTGTCATCGATGGGCTCAGGTTGAGTGGCATCGAATGGACGGCGTGAATCGTTCATGGCAAATCCTCAATAATGTCGGGCCTAATGGGTGGACCGGACGACATGGCGAAGATTCCATTCAGTTCCTGATCGGTGCCGCACATCGGTCGATCACTGCGCGTGACTTGAAGCGCCGAGCCCCAGTCATAGCTGAGCATCATTTCCGAGGCATCAACGCATGAACGAACTACAAGACTTGATCGACAACAACGAACGTTGGGCTGCCGCCATCAAGGAAGAAGACCCCGAGTTCTTTGCCAAGCTGGCGCGCCAGCAGACGCCAGAATTCCTATGGATCGGTTGTTCGGACGCCCGTGTACCCGCCAATGAAATCGTCGGCATGCTGCCGGGCGATCTGTTCGTGCACCGCAACGTGGCCAACGTCGTGCTGCACACCGACCTCAATTGCCTGTCGGTGATTCAGTACGCCGTCGATGTGCTCAAGGTCAAACACATTCTCGTCACCGGTCACTACGGCTGCGGCGGCGTGCGCGCCTCGATGCAGGATCGCCAGTTCGGCCTGATCGATGGCTGGCTGCGCACCATTCGCGATCTGTACTACGAAAACCGTGAGCTGCTGGCCAAGCTGCCGACGGAAGAAGAACAAGTCGACCGGCTGTGCGAGCTGAACGTGATTCAGCAGGTCGCCAACGTCGGCCACACCAGCATTGTGCAGAACGCCTGGCACCGTGGGCAGAAGTTGTCGGTCCACGGCTGCATCTACGGCATCAAGGATGGGCGCTGGAAGAGTCTGAACGCGACCATCAGCGGCCCGGAGCAATTGCCGCCGCAGTATCGTCTGCGTCCGCAGGGAGAGTGATCGGGTAGGGCAAGCGTCCATCCAATGGTAGGAGTGAGCTTGCTCGCGATAGCGTTAGTCAGGCTCATCTATGTGAGTTGAAGACAACGCGAGCAAGCTCACTCCTAGGATCGATGCGTTAAAGCTGAGCGCTCTTCATCTGGGGCAGCGGCTTCTGCAGCTGCTTGATCTGCCGCGACACCTCGCCTGTCCGGCACTTCGCTGCCGCCTGATCCGGCGTCAACTTGCGGACCGTGTTGAAGAACAACTTGCAGGTTTCAACCTTGTTGGTCACCTGCCAGTGGGTCGTGCACTGGTTCAACAGCGCCGCCGGGTCGGTCGTTGGTTTCTGGCCCATGCCCGCTTGCCAGCACGCCGCGCTCAGGTCTTGGCCCATGACCTTCAAACCGGCTTCATCCGCCTTGGCTTCGTCCCCGCCGTAATTGCTTTTGTCCGCTGCATTCCAGATATAGCTCGGGTGATTCGAACCCAGCACCGCGACGCTTTGCCCGCCAGCCGGGCTGATGCTCGCCAGACCTAACACCGGAACCGTCACGTTGTACTGCTGCTTGAGCCAGGCGCGTACCGGCGCACCGAACGCGACCATCGGCAGCGATGAGCCCGCCGCGCTTTGCGTCAGCTGCTTGACCATGTTCGTCTGGTAATCGGTAAAGTAGCTGTAAACGTTTTCGAGGTCCTTACCGGCGTTCGAGGGCGCAGCAATGGGCGCGATGTCGATGATGGTTTGATAAGCCGGCGTCTGCTCTTTGGGGATGCCGTTATCCGTCAGCAGCTCGGACCAGCGGTCGGTTGTGGCCGAGAACAGATAGTCCTGAGCCTGAGTCAGGGAGTAGTCCGGCGGGAAATGCAGCAGCTCGACGCTCTTGCGATTTTCCAGCGCCATGCCCAGCGGCAGAAACAGATACCAGTTGTAGGCAAATTTGTTATCGGCGTTGAGTTTGCTCGCGCCGGCGTAGGCCAGGTCGCCGGCGTCGAGCAGCGCTGAAAGTGGTTTGTCGTAGCCTTCCGGCACCCCGCTGATGTCGGCGTAGATCACGTCGTTGTCGTTGTGTACCGCAACCTTGGCCACGCCGTACCCGTCACGCTGCACGCTTTGTGTGAGGTAGTGCTCGACGGTCTGTTCGAGCGTCCAGTTTCGGAAGCAGATGACATTGCAGTTATTCGGGTAGGCAAACAGGTGTGTGACGCGTTCCTTGCTCCCCAGTTTTACGCTGACGTCAGCCTGGGCGGTGATGCTCAGCGTCAATGCGGTCAGGGCGATGCTCAATACGGCTGTTTTTTTCATGCTCATGTCCTTGTTGGCGTAGACACCCCTCTGCGTGGGTGGTGTTTCGATCATGAAACACTTGGACAGGGCTGGGAATGGGCGGCGATGACTGCGGGCTGTTTTTTAATGGCGCGCGTCTTACAGCACAAACCGCTGAACCATCGTGTTCAGGTCGGTTGCCAGCATCGACAGCGCATTGCTCGCCACCGTGGTTTGCTGAGCGCCCGACGCCGATTGCGTCGACAGGTCACGAATGCTGCTCAGGTTGCGATCAACTTCGTTAGCCACTTGCGCCTGTTGTTCGGCGGCGCTGGCGATCAGCATGTTCCGGTCGCTGATGGTCGAGGTTGCGCTGATGATGACGGTCAGTGCGTGACCAGTGGCAGCGGCTTGCTCCAGGGTTAGATTGGCCTGGGCCGCGGTGACGCGTAACGTTTGCGCGGTTTCCTGAGTGCTTTTCTGCACATCGTTGATCAGGGTCTCGATCTCGGTGGTCGACGCGCTGGTGCGTTGGGCGAGTGAGCGGACTTCATCAGCCACCACCGCGAACCCGCGGCCCGCTTCACCCGCCCGTGCGGCTTCGATGGCGGCATTCAGTGCAAGCAGGTTGGTCTGGTTGGCGATCGCCCGGATGACCTCGAGAATCTTGCTGATGCTCAGCGTGCGCTCGGCGAGACCGTCGGCCTGGTGAGAGGAATCAAGAACGTTGTCGGTCAGCTCCTTGATCGAATCGATGGTGCCGGTCAGGCGCATACGCCCTTCGGCGGCCGCTTCGTTGGACGCCTTCGATTCGCTCGACGTGCTGCTGGCATTGTCGGCGACTTCCCCGGCAGCCTGACTCATCTGGTTCACGGCAACTGCCGCCTGCTCGATCTCATCGTTCTGCAGTTGCAGGTTTTTGGCACTGGCATCGGCAATCGCCCCCATCTCTTGGACGGACTGGCTTAGCTGGCGAGCTGCGGCATAAATCTGATCGATCGTGCCGTGCAGATTGGCGCGCATCAGGCCCAGGGTTTTGAGCAATTGAGCGGTTTCATCCTTGCCTTCCGGAATCGGCTGCGGGCTCAGATCGCCTTGGGCAATGGTGCTGGCAATGTGCAGCGACTGACGCAGGGGGCGGATGATGCTCAGGCTGAGCCGCCATGCGAGTAACAAGGTGAGCACCAGCGCCACCACGATGGCGCTGACGGCGATGATTCGGGTCTGCTGGAACCGCGCGCCGGCCGCTTCGACGGTGCCCGCCGCACTTTGCTTGTTCAGCTCGCGCAGCAATTGCACCTGCATGTCCATCAGGTCGCCCTGCAGGCTCAGCGTGGTGTTGAGCAGCATGCGCGCGTCGTCGAGTTTGCGTTGCTCGACCAAAGCGATTTCGTCGTGCAGCCCCGGCATGAAAGCGCCATAGGCATCTTGAAGGGCTTTGATGGAGTCTCGCTCGGTGCTGTCGGTGGCGTGGGCAAGGTAATCGGCGAAGCCTTTTTCGACTTCGTTCTTCAGCTGCTCGACATTGATCTTGCTGGTCACTACCGCGCCGGGGTCGTCGGCATTGGCGATCAGCCTGGCGCTCTCGCCACGCAACTTGATCAGGTCGATGGCGACCGCGTCGGCCATGGCAATACTGGGCAGCGATCCACTCTCAACCGCCTCCCCCTGATCGCGGATGCTCTGCATCTGCAACAGGCAGAACACACCGAGCGCCACCAGCAACAGCGCAGTCACGCCGAAGCACAGCACCAACCGCTGGGTAATCCTGAAACGACGCAGGAAAGCAGGCCTGGAAGAAGGACGGACCACACGACGCAATAACCTTTTCACTGCCACCCATCCCATCGACGAAAACACCGGAGAGATGGTTATAGAGGTGTTCCGTGATGTCTTTGTGACATTGTTGGAGATGTTTCTGAATTGTTGCGGTACGGTCAGATGCTGGAGGCCAGCGTGACGTCAGCAGGGATACGAGTGGGCATTGTCAGTGCTGATTGTGGGATACGTCTTTGCAAGCCTCGGCGGCCTTGCTCCGTTATTTGCTGTACATACAATAATTCAATGCAGATAATCTTCGACATTGCAAAACGCGACATCACCTTTCTGAAGCGTGGCCTCGACTTTAGGGATGCCGGCTTGGTATTCGCCGGCAGGCATTTGACCCTCGAAGATTGCCGGCAGGACTACGGGGAAACCCGATATATCACGGTTGGAGCGTTGTCAGAACGTATGGTTGTCCTGGTCTGGAAACCGCGCGGCGCGGCTCGCCGTATCATTTCCATGAGAAAGGCCAATGAGCGTGAACAAACCCTCTACCGGCACCGACTGGGTTGATCCCGGCGATGCACCCGAATTGTCAGATGCATACTTCGATCATGCTGATGAATATGTGGGTGACCAATTGGTCAAGCGTGGCCGACCACGTTCTGTGATTGTGCGGGAGCGAATTACCATTCGCCTGGAGCACGACGTGGTGGAGCAGTTCCGGGCATCAGGACCCGGCTGGCAAACGCGTATGAATGCTGCACTGGTCGACTGGCTAAAAACCCATGAGCCGGCCGAAATATCGCTATGACCTTCCACGCACCCTACGCACCAATCTCCTCCATAAACTCCCGCAAGAACCGCTCGGCCCGTGCGTGCCTGACCTGCGCCATGTGGCGCCCCGTGACCGTTTGAAAGCCCTGCGCCAAGGTGAAGATCTTGGTTGTGAAGTGATCGACGGCGAAGCGTTTGTCGTCCAGATCGCGCTGTTGCGCCTGCGGATCGACCGGGTCGTAGAGGTGGGTGCCTATGCGCCCGGACACGTAGAACAGCCGCGCCACACCGACCATGCCAAGGGCGTCGAGACGGTCGGCGTCTTGCAGGATCTTCGCTTCCAGCGAGGTGGGCGTGATGTTGGCCGAATAGCTGTGGCACTCGATGGCGTGGGCGACGGCCTGGGTCCGCTCTTCGTCCCAGCCCATTTCTGCGAGCAGTTCGGTCGCCTTCGCCGCGGCCAGGCGTGAGGCGCTTGAGCGAAAGGGCGAGTTCTTTTCCACGGAGACGCAGTCGTGGAGCAGGGTGGCGGCGAGCAGGATCTGGTGATCGCCTCCCTCTGTGTCACGAATGGCGGAGACGTTGCTCCAGACCCGGTGCAGATGGGATACGTCGTGGGAGCCGTCGAGCCTCTCTGCCACGGTGTGGGGAATCAGGAGGTCGGCGAGGGGCTGAAAAGGCGCGAAGGAGAGGGCGGTCATGGATCATCCTGTCGATGTCGGCGAACGGGGCGCCAGCATACAGATTGACCCGCATCAGTGCTGCCGGTTCGCTGAGCCGGGTTGCTGATCCCTGCCACGCACGTCGTGCAGCAGAGATCAGTCAGCCGTTGCGACGTTGCATCACTGGCCTTTCATGGCCGCCGCCAGCTTGTCCACGTTGTAGCGAAACATCGTTACGTACGTCGCCGCCGGGCCGTCTGCGGGCGACAGCGATTCCACATACAGCTCGCCGCCCGGATGCGCGCCGCTGGCTTTGGCGATCTGTTGCACCAGGCGCGGGTCGCCAGAGTTCTCGAAGAAGTAGGCGCTGACGTGCTCCTGCTTGATCTGATTAATCAGCTTGCCAACGTCAGCCGCCGAGGCCTCGGTTTCAGTGGAAAAGCCCAGCGGTGAGAGGAAGGTCACGCCGTAGGCATCGCCGAAATAGCCGAAGGCGTCGTGGGACGTGAGCACCTTGCGCTGTGCGACCGGGATAGTGCTGATCTGCGAGCGGGCGTAGGCGTCCATGTCCTGCAGTTGGGCGATGTATTTGTCACCGTTGGCTTGGTAATCGGCGACATTTTCAGGGTCGGCTTTCTGCAGGGCCTTGATGATGTTTCTGACGTAAACAACGCCGTTTACCGCGCTGTTCCAGGCATGGGGGTCGGTGATCTTCTTGCCGTCTTCTTCCATGCTGCGGGTCATGATCCCGTCAGACAGCACGACGGGTTGGCCTTTGTAGCCGGAGGCGGTGATCAGCCGATCCAGCCAACCCTCCAGATGCAACCCGCTGACGAACACGACGTCGGCTTTTTTCAGTGCCTGGGCGTCATTGGGCGTGGGCTCGTAGACATGAGGGTCGCCATTGGGCCCGATGAGCGAGGTCACGTGCACGTGATCGCCACCGACGTTGTGCACCATATCGGCGATAACGGTGAACGAAGCGACAGTCTCCAGGGTTTTTGCCTGGGCGAAGTTGGCCAGGCCCGACAACGCCAGCGCGGCGGTCAGAAGCGTAAAACGTTTCATGGTGGTTTCCTTGCGGTAAGAGGACGATCAGCCGGACAGATGAACCCTCGGGAACAGTCGGCGTACAAAACCGCTGCGTCCAAAGAACAGTGAGAACCCGTAAAAGGCGCTGGCGGTGAGCACGATGGCCGGGCCCGACGCAACGCTGGCGTGGTAGGAAACGATCAGCCCGATGAAGCCCGAAAGCGTCGCCACTGCGGTCGAAACCACGATCATGCCGGTGAGCGAGCGAGCCCAGAATCGTGCGACCGTGGCGGGCAGCATCATCATGCCGACGGCCATCAGCGTGCCCAACGCCTGAAACCCCGCCACCAGATTGAGCACCACCAGCAGCAGAAACAGCACGTGATACAGCGAACCTCGACCGCCCACTGCGCGCAGGAAACCCGGGTCGAAGCATTCGAGGATCAACGGGCGATAGATCAGCGCCAGCAGAATCAAGGTGAACGAGGCGATGCCGCCGACCATGAAAATCGCCTGATCGTCGATCGCCAGGATGGTGCCGAACAGCACATGAAGCAGGTCAACGTTGGAGCCGTGCAGGGAAACGATCAGCACGCCGGCAGCCAGCGACGTCAGGTAAAAGCTGGCGAAGCTGGCGTCTTCACGCAGTGTTGTGTAACGGCTCACCAACCCCGATAGCAACGCCACGGCGAGGCCTGCGATCAGGCCGCCAAAGCCCATCGCCGGGAGTGACAACCCGGCAAACAGAAAACCCACGGCGGCACCCGGCAAGACCGCGTGACTCATGGCGTCGCCCACCAGACTCATGCGGCGAAGCATCAGCAGCACGCCGACCGGGCCGGAGCCGATGCCCAGCGCCAGGCACGCCACCAAAGCGCGGCGCATGAAACCAAAATCGACAAAGGGCTGGATCAACAGGCTATAGAGCGTCACAGGGTTTGCTCCGCATCGGCGTCGCACGGCTGCGCGTCAGGGTTCCAGTGCTCGGCCATGTTCTTGGCGCGGCGCAGGTTTTCGTCGTTGAGGATGTCGGCGGTGTCGCCCCAGGCAATGATTTCCCGGGCCAGCAGCAGCGTGCTCGGGAAGTGCTGACGCACCTGCTCGATGTCATGCAGGACGGCGATGACGGTGCGCCCTTGGCCGTGCCAGGTGCGGATCAATTCCAGCAAGTCCCGCGTGGTGCGTGCATCGATGGCGGTGAAGGGCTCGTCGAGCAGAATCACCGAAGCGTCCTGTAATAACAGCCGGGCGAACAGCACGCGCTGAAACTGCCCCGACGACAGCGAGCTGATGCTGCGTTGCTCGAATCCCGCCAAACCCACGGCACCCAGCGCCTCCTTGGCCTGTTGAGCGTGCTGGCGCGTGGCGCCGCGGAACGCGCCGATGCTGCGCCAGGCGCCCATCATCACGGTGTCGGCCACGCTGAGCGGAAAGCTGCGGTCGATCTCGGCGGCTTGGGGCAGATAACCGATGTGCCGCGTTGCCAACTGGTTGCGCTCGACGCGCCCGACCGCGGGTTTGAGCGTGCCGGCGATGGCTTTGATCAGCGTGGACTTACCGGCGCCGTTGGGGCCGACGATCGCCGTCAGGCTGCCCGCCGCGAATCGGCCGTTGGCGTGATGCACCGCTGGCCGGCGTTCGTAGGTCAGTGTCAGGTCGTGGAGGTCGATGGCAGCGCTCATGGAATCGCCACCGCCCAGATAACGCCGATCCACAGCACGACCAGCACGGCGAGGGAAATCATCACGCGCTTGCTGGCCGATTGAGCCAGTGCGGACGTTGCAAGGGAGGGAGGAAGCCGGGGATCGCGTTTCACAACAAGGACTGCCTGAAATAATTTGTTATAGTATTACATCACCTTTAGCGTGATCTGCAAAGTGTGATTTGGGTGAAGTTCAGGGAGGCGACAGTTTCCATCGCGCTGGGGAGGGTGGCGTTTCCCCGGCACGAGAAACCCTGTAGTTTTCGATGAATTTTCTCTTTGCCAGGATGATTGCCATGACTGTTTCTCACCGGCGTCCGGTACCCCTCGCCAAATGCTACCGCCTGCTCAACCACGGCCCGACGGTCTTGATCAGCGCTGCCCACGACGGGCAACGCAACATCATGGCGGCAGCGTGGGCGATGCCGCTGGATTTCCAGCCGCCGAAAGTCACGGTTGTGCTGGATAAGTCCGTCTGGACGCGGCAGTTGCTCGAGGGCTCCGGGACGTTTGTAATCAACGTGCCGACCCTCAGCCAGATCGATATTGTTGAAACGGTTGGCTCGACCTCAGGGCTGGACATCTCCCATGAGCAAGGCCTGGATAAATTCAAAGCGTATGGACTGGAGACCTTCGCGGGCTCCCACGTTGAAGCGCCGCTGCTGGAAGGTTGCGCAGGCTGGCTGGAGTGCAGATTGATTCCCGAGCCACATAATCAGAGCGCCCACGACCTGTTCATCGGCGAAGTGGTTGCGGCGTGGGCGGATGAACGCGTGTTCTCCGAAGGGCACTGGCATTTCGAGGGGCATGACGCGCTGCGCACCCTTCACCATGTGGCGGGCGGGCATTTTCTGGTAATCGGTGATGGGGTGGACGGCAAGGTGCTGCAGCGATCCGCTGACTGACCCACGCCCGGCTTGGAAGCGCGCGCCCCGGATTGGAAGGCGCGCGGTGAAGCAGCTTCAATGGCCGGCGTTGATGCCGCTCAGTCCTTTGACAGCTCGCCGTTGACCAGACGCCAAGTCTTCAACGGATTGCTGGCTTTCAACGCAGGAGGCAGCAGCGAGTCCGGCACGTTCTGATAACAAACAGGGCGCAGGAAACGATCAATGGCCGTTGCGCCCACCGAAGTGCTGCGGCTGTCGGAGGTTGCCGGGAACGGGCCGCCATGGACCATTGAATAGCTCACTTCGACGCCGGTCGGGAAGTCATTGAACAGAATCCGTCCCGCCTTGCGTTCCAGGATCGGCAGCAGCGACTGGGCTGTCGCCTCGTCGCCGTCGTCGAACTGCAGCGCCACGGTCAGTTGCCCATCGAAGCTGGCAGCAACCTTCTGCAGGTCGGCGACGTCGGAGCAGACAATCAGCAGCGCGCTTGGGCCGAAGTTCTCGTCCTCCAACGCGGGGTTGGCGAGGAACGTGGCTGAGTCGGTGCGGAACAAGGCCGGGCGGGCCTGGAATGAACCGTCGGCCTCCTGACCTTCAGCCACCAGCGTCACGCCGGATGCGCTGTGCAGGTTATTCAGGCCGTTGCAGTAAGCGCCGTGGATGTTCGGCGTCAGCATGGTGGTCGGCAGCTTGTCAGACAGCGCCTTGGCCGAGGCCGACACGAATGTTTCCAGCGCGTCGCTTTCCAGTGCCAGCAGGATGCCCGGGTTGGTACAGAACTGCCCGGCGCCCATGACCAGCGACTCGACAAACCCCTTGGCGATGGTTTCGGCGCGGGCCAGCAAAGCAGCCGGCAGCAGGAACACCGGGTTGATGCTGCTCATCTCGGCATACACCGGGATCGGCACCGGACGCGCCTGGGCGGCCGCCACTAGCGCCAAACCCCCACGACGCGAGCCAGTGAAGCCCACTGCTTGAATCAAGGGATGACTGACCAGCGCCTGGCCGACAGCAATGTCCTTGTCGATCAGCAGTGAGAACACGCCTTCCGGCATGCCGGTGTCGCGCGCCGCTTTCTGGATCACGCGTCCCACCAATTCGCTGGTGCCCAAGTGGGCCGGGTGCGCCTTGACGATGACCGGGCAACCGGCCGCCAACGCAGAAGCGGTATCGCCGCCGGCAACCGAGAAGGCAAGGGGGAAGTTGCTCGCACCGAACACCGCCACCGGACCAAGACCGATGCGCCGCAGACGCAGGTCGGCGCGCGGCAGTGGTTGGCGCTCCGGCATCGCAGTGTCGACCACGGCACCGTGCCAGCGTCCGTCACGCAGCAGACTGGCAAACAGTTTCAGCTGATTGACCGTGCGCATCCGCTCGCCTTCCAGGCGTGGCTTGGGCAGGCCGCTTTCGACATGAGCGCGCTCGGTGAGCACATCGCCCAGGTCCAGAAGGCCTTGGGCGATGGCTTCTAGAAAGGCGGCGCGTTGATCATCACTCAATTGCCGGTAGCGGTCGAATGACGCCTCGGCCAGTTCGCACGCAGCGTTGACGTCTTCCAGCGTGCTGGCACCAAATGACGGCGTCAGGGTTTCACCGGTGGCGGCGGCGAGGGCGAAAACTTCTCCGCCCTGACCTTGTACAGCGCGTTGTCCGATGATCGTTTCACCAAGAATCTGCATTGCTCAACACCTCTCGAGGGCGGCGACCGCCAGTGGGTACCGCTGTGGCCAGCCATTGAGGTTACATCATGGCGCTGCGATCGCCACCGGTGCGGGTGTTGAGCTTGCTGTTGAGCTTATGGACGCGCCTATGGCTGCAGCTTATTGCTGAACGGCGCTGAATCCCTCAAACGCAGTTTGCTGCTGGATCGCGCTGACAATGTTCTTGCGCGTGGCCGGCTGCTGGTTGCCGTCCTTGTCTACGAACACTTCGCTCTGCAGCTCGGCGTCATCGCCTTCACCGATGAACGAGAAGCCGAGGAATTCAAAGGCTTCGCGGTCCGCGTTGGCTTTCGAGCGCGGCGTGCGCAGGGGCAGGGTGACGCTGGCGCCGTCCTTGCTGATGACGAAAACCTCGGCTTCCTTCTTCGGCCGCGCCGCTTTGCTCTTGCCGCCGCTCGGGTTGCTGACCGCTTGATGCGTCTGATTGAGCACCTTCAACGCCAGGCTGTAGACGAGCTCCTGAAAACTCGGGTCGTCTTTATAGCTGGAGAGAATCCGGCTGATCGGAAACTTCGCGCTCAGGTCTTCGAGCGCGACCATGTCGGCGGCTTCGGCGTCCTTGAGCTGCTTAAGCTGACCCATCAGCTCGTAGGCCTGGTCATCATCGAATCGGTCATGGGCGGCGCGTATAGCCAGGCGCAGATCGCGAATCTGGTCGCTTTCCTTGGCGCTCTGGAATGCGTCCAGCACCATCTCGCTGATGGTTTTGGCCTGTGGCACATGTTGTGAAAGGTTGATGGCTTCTTCGTAGGCTTGCTTCGACGACACGGCGTTTGCCGCCGGATCGGTATGGGAATCAGACATTGAACATCCACTGCTTCGTTAACTGGGGTTGAGGCGCGAAAAGCTCGGGGCGTTTCGAGGGGCGTAATCTATTGGACGAGGGCGCCGTTGTCACGGATTGCCGTCTTCGCCCGGACCGCAGGGCGATTGGCGTTGGATGCGCGCAGACTACGGAATCAAAAAGCCCGGCAATTGCCGGGCTAGTCTTACACGCAGGTGCCACCTTTATGGTGTGAGCCCGTCCCGCCTGTTGGATGCGTCCCTTTCGGACACGCTGACGCGGAAAGTGAAACGATTGAAAGCAGAGCGACCAGTCCAGCGATAGCGATCTTTTTCATATTGCCTCCGTGCACTGCGAGATGCAGTACAGGGCTATCGGCGATTTGGGATCCCGCCTTAGGCACAGAACGCCAGAAACAACAAAGCCCGCACAAGGCGGGCTTTGTTGAGGTACTTGGTGGCTACACAGGGACTTGAACCCCGGACCCCAGCATTATGAATGCTATGCTCTAACCAACTGAGCTATGTAGCCAAGTGGCGCGCATTATTCGCTCAGATCGGATATGTGTCAAGCGTCTCTTTGAAAAAATTTATCCACGCGATCAATCGGTTAGCCTCACGGCTCTTCTACCATTTTCTCACCCCTGCACGCTGGTGACAGTTTCACTCCTTGCGCTGAGTGCTTTCGCCCCACTTTCGCGCACTCAGCGTGCACTGTCCTCGATCTCATGCCCGGTTTGATGGCCTCGTGCTATCGGTCCGGTTCTTGCTTATGCCTGCCGCAACGCTGCCGTTATAGAACTAGGTGGCTGCGGATTTCGATAAGTCTGAGTGCGGCCCTCGTTCAAAAGATGGGCGGTTATCGTTTTTAAAACACAGACATGGCATTTTGCCGGTAAAAATGTAAGGCAGCGCAGCGATGATCATTCGTCGCGCAGCGTCTGTCGGTGAGGAGTGGTTGGCTATGCAGAGTCTTTTGTCGCCAGGCATCCGCCTGCTCGGACGTCTCGGGTTCGCGCGCAAGTTTCAGGTGCTCTTCTTTCTGTTCATCTTGCCGCTCGCGGGCAGCCTGTGGATGATCGGCCAGGATTACCGCAGCAAGCTGGAGGTGATTTCTCAGGAGCAAGCCGGTGTGCGCCAGCTCATGGCACTCGATGCGCTGGATGTGCAACTGACAGCACAGCGCAACCGCGCCGCGCGCTGGAAGGCTGCCGACATTCTTCGTGATCCGACGCCGGCCGCGAAGGCAGCCATGAACGCGCTGGATGCCGCCAACCCTGACCTGACCCGCACCCTGGCGTCCTTGGGCGATGAACTCAAGGCACAGAACGCCAGCGCGGACATCATGACGCGGTATCAAGCGCTGCAGGCCTCGGTCAAAGGCATGGATTCGGAATCTCTGCGCAGCGTCGGCTGGTGGCCGGACGGCTACGATCGTTTTACCTCTGCCCTTACGGCGCTGCAGAGTCTGCGTGAACAGATCGCCATGGACAGCGGCTTGATCCTTGATCCCTGGCTTGAAACCTACTTGCTGATGCAAATCGCCACACAGCAGGCGCCGGAACTGGTCGAGCGAGTAGGGCGGATGGCGAGTATCGGCCAGTCGTCGATCGCATCAGGGCAGTTCTCGCTGCAGAGCCGTCTTCAGATGCGCGATCTGCGCAGTCGCATCGGTGACGCCCGTGATCAACTGGTCAAAGCCGTGAGCTCGCTGAAATCGAAAGCGTACCCGGGCATGGAGGTCTGGACGCGTCAGTATGAAGACAGTCTTCAGCGCCTTGATAACGAATTGAAAGTGCTCGACGACGGCGTGTTCGGCGGCAGCATCAAGCTCGACCCTGCTGCGTTCGAGCGCAGCGTCGACGGTGTCAGCGATGGATTGGCGGCCTTACGCAAGCAATCGCTCTCATCATTGACCAGCCGGCTCGATTATTACCATGAGCAGTCCACTCTGCAGTTCGTGCCGATCGCTGCTATTTTCAGCATTCTAGCGCTCGCGGCGCTGTATCTCTTCATGTGCCTCCAGGCATCGATCCAGCGCAGCGCAAAGGGCATCACGACCCTTGCCGAGTCGCTCCGTGACGGCAATTTGTGCGTTGAGGTCGCCGTTCAGGGACGTGACGAACTCGCAGCCATCAGCACTGCCCTCAACGTCGCGGTGGTGCAACTGCGCACCAGTCTCTTGGGTGTCAACCACGAAACCCAGCAACTGGGTTCTGCGGTGCTGACCCTCAACGCGCAGTCCGGCAGCACGCTCAACGAAGTGGAAGATCAACAACAGCAGATCAGCCAGATCGCCGCTGCGGCCACCGAGCTGGCCGCGACGTCCATGGGGGTTGCCCGCAGTTGCGAAGCCGCATCCGGCAGCGCCCAGGCCACCCGACGCATCGCCGAAGACAGCAGCCGCGACAGTCAGCGCACCACGGCGAGTATTCAGCAACTGAACCAGAAGTTGACCGACACTGCTAATGCGTTGAGCAAGGTCAGCGAGCAGGGGCAGCAGATCCAGTCCGTGGTGGACACCATTCGCGGCATCGCCGAACAGACCAACCTGCTGGCGCTCAATGCTGCCATTGAAGCGGCGCGTGCGGGCGAGCAAGGCCGTGGCTTCGCCGTGGTCGCTGACGAGGTGCGCAGTTTGTCCCAGCGGACACAGGCTTCCACCGCGCAAATTGCCGGGACCGTGGACAGCCTGCGGTCGACCGTCAGCCAGGCCGTTAGCCTGATGGAGGCGGCGTGTGGTCAGGCGGTGAGTGACGCGCAGTCGGTGACCGGCTTGGGCGAGCGGCTGGAAGAGATCGCCAGCGCGGTGCAGATCGTTACTGACACGCTGGCGCAGATCGCCACCGCAGTCGAAGAGCAGGCCGCGACGGCGGACGAGGTTAGCGGCAATATTCAGCAGGTGGATCAGGCCGCTGGCCGCTTGCTTGACGGTGCGCGTGCGGTAAATCATGCCGCAGACACCCTGACCAAAGGCAGCCGGGCCTTGAGCGACAACACCGCGAGATTCCGGTTGGGGTAAGCCGCGCAGGCGAAGCGTGAGGGTGATCGGCCCGCGATTGCATGCGCGCCATCATGCCGCACCCTGCGCCGTGGGTTGAAAGAGGAACGGCTGGCGACGTATAAGATTCGTCGCCTTCTCATCGTCTTCTGATACCCATCGCCGTAGGGGATTTCTCCATGACCGACAGCAGTGCCGCAGGTGCGGCGGTTTATTCGCCCCTGACGTTAGCGTTGTACGACGCCTGGGTGTTGGGCATTTCCAATCGGTATGCCTGGCGCTGCCCAACCGATGAGGTGCTTTTGCCGTTCTTCCGCGCCAGTGTGCGTGCCCACCATCTGGATATCGGCGTCGGCACGGGTTATTACCTGGCGAAAGCCAAGCTGCCGCCGAACACCCGCATCACCCTCATGGACCTCAATCCAAGCAGCCTCGCCGCCGCTAAAAGCAGGATCGGCCGGCCAGACACGCACACCCTTCAGCATGACGTAATGACGCCGATCCCGGGCAACGAACGCTTCGACTCGATATCGCTGTTTTACCTGCTGCACTGCCTGCCAGGCCCGACGGATGCCAAGGCGGCGATCTTCGCTCAGCTCAAGCACAACCTGAACCCGGACGGCGTTTTGTTTGGCGCAACGATTCTAGGGGACGAGGCGGGGCACAACGGCTTCGGTCGCAAGCTGATGGCGGTCTACAACAAGAAAGGCATTTTCGGAAATAGCGGGGACACTCAGGCCGGCTTCGAAGCGCATTTGCGGACGCACTTTCGCGAGGTCACGCTGAAGCGCGAAGGCGTGGTGCTGCTGTTTCGCGTAGCGCAGCCGATTGTCTGAGTTGCACTAAAACCACAAAGCCCGCGGATCACTGAGTGATACGCGGGCTTTGACGTTCAACGAGGTTCGTGGAGGTCCACGAGGGCGTTAGACGTTGAAGCGGAAGTGCAGAACGTCGCCGTCCTTGACGATGTAATCCTTACCTTCCAGACGCCATTTGCCCGCTTCCTTGGCACCGGCTTCACCCTTGTACTGGATGAAGTCGTTGTAGGCGACGCACTCGGCGCGGATGAAGCCTTTTTCGAAGTCGGTGTGGATCACGCCGGCGGCCTGTGGCGCGGTGGCGCCGACACGGACTGTCCATGCACGCACTTCTTCGACGCCGGCAGTGAAGTAGGTCTGCAGGTGCAGCATTTCGTATCCGGCACGGATCACGCGGTTCAGACCAGGTTCTTCAAGGCCCAGAGCCTCCAGGAACATGTCCTTTTCTTCGCCGTCGTCGAGTTCGGCGATTTCCGCTTCGATCTTGTTGCAGACCGGCACCAGCATGGCGCCTTCTTCTTCGGCGATCGCGCGAACCACGTCAAGGTGCGGGTTGTTCTCGAAACCGTCTTCAGCGACGTTGGCGATGTACATGACCGGTTTGGTGGTCAGCAGATGGAAGCCCTTGATGACGGCTTTCTCATCGGCGCTCATGCTCTTCATCAGGCTGCGCGCGGGTTTGCCCAGCGTGAAGTGAGCGATGAGTTGCTCCAGCAGGCCTTTCTGGACCACTGCGTCCTTGTCGCCGCCCTTGGCATTGCGCGTGACTTTCTGCAGTTGCTTCTCGCAGCTGTCGAGGTCAGCAAAAATCAGTTCCAGGTCGATGATCTCGATGTCGCGCTTCGGGTCGACGCTGTTGGAGACGTGAATCACGTTCTCGTCTTCGAAGCAGCGCACCACGTGAGCAATGGCGTCGGTCTCGCGGATATTGGCGAGGAACTTGTTGCCCAGGCCTTCACCTTTGGATGCACCGGCTACCAGCCCGGCGATGTCGACGAACTCCATGGTGGTCGGCAGGATGCGCTTCGGGTTGACGATGTCGGCCAGGGCCTGCAGGCGCGGGTCCGGCATGGGCACGATGCCTGTGTTCGGTTCGATGGTGCAGAAGGGAAAGTTCTCCGCCGCGATACCGGATTTGGTCAGGGCGTTGAACAGGGTGGACTTGCCGACGTTGGGCAGGCCGACGATGCCGCAGTTGAATCCCATGGTGTTTCCCCTCGAGTGATGTCAGGCCTTCTGGCTGTGCAGGACGCGCATCGCCTTGGCGAAGTCGCCAGCGAGTACATCCGGCAGCACGCCGAGGGCAAAGTCGATGCTGGCATCCAGCTTTTCCTGCTCGGCGCGTGGCGCTCGACCCAGGACGAAGTTGGACACCAGACTGGCGTCGCCCGGGTGGCCGATGCCAAGCCGCAGGCGGTGGAAGCCGTTCTGGTTGCCGAGCTGCGCAATAATGTCGCGCAACCCGTTATGCCCGCCGTGCCCGCCACCCAGTTTGAGTTTGGCGACGCCCGGAGGCAGGTCGAGTTCGTCGTGGGCCACCAGAATGGCTTGCGGAGGAATCCGAAAGAAACCCGCCAGAGCTGCCACGGACTGGCCGCTGCGGTTCATGTAGGTGGTGGGGATCAGCAGACGAACGTCTTGGCCCTGATGACTGAATTTAGCCGTCAGGCCGAAATATTTGCGGTCAGCGGTCAGATTGACACGCTGTGCGCTGGCAATGCGCTCAACGAAAAGAGCCCCTGCGTTATGCCGGGTCTGTTCGTATTCGGGGCCTGGATTTCCCAGGCCGACGATCAGTTGGATGGCGGTCACGTCAGGGGCTCTTCCTTGGGTCGAGTGTGATGATGGCGAGCATCATCACGGGTTCAACCGGCTAGCGAGTAATAATTACTCTGCTTCGCCTTCTGCGGTGCCTTCTTCTTCGTCCTGGACGATGCGAGGAGCGTGGACGTTAGCGATGTCCAGGTCCTTGCCGTGCGCCAGAGCAACGAATTCAACACCTTTAGGTGCTTTAACGTCGGACAGGTGAACGTTGTCGCCGATTTCCAGAGCGCCCAGGTCAACTTCGATGAACTCAGGCAGGTCTTTCGGCAGGCAGGTCACTTCCAGCTCGGTGGTGGTGTGCGAGATCTCGCCGCCTTTCTTGACCGGTGCTTCTTCGTTGATGAAGTGCACTGGAACGATAGCGGTCAGTTTCTGGCCAGCCACGACGCGGATGAAGTCAGCGTGCATGATGAACTGCTTGGCAGGGTGACGCTGCATCGCTTTAACGATGACGTTCTGCTTGGCGCCAGCAATGTTCAGCTCGATAACGTGGCTGTAGGCAGCTTCGTTTTCGAACATTTTTGCCAGTTCTTTGGCTTCGATGGTGATCGAAGTTGCTTCCTGGCCACCACCGTAAACAACGGCTGGGACGGAGGCGGCGAGACGACGCAGGCGGCGGCTCGCACCTTTCCCCAGGTCAGTACGCGCTTGGGCGTTCAGAGTAAATTCGTTCATTTTGCATCTCCAATATAGCCATGACCGAGCGGCGTTTGCGACCAGCGCCAGACACGGTATGGGCAAAAAAGCCCCGCCCCGGCATTGAGTGTCGGGGCGGGGCGCTTTTCGTCAACGGATGGTTCGGCAGGGCAGGGCCCTTATCGGAACATCGCGCTGATCGATTCTTCATTGCTGATGCGACGCATCGCCTCAGCGACTACCGGTGCGATATCCAGTTGACGGATACGGTCACAGGCCTGTGCTGCAGCGGACAACGGGATGGTGTTCGTCACCACCAGTTCGTCCAGCACGGAATTTTCGATGTTCTCGATTGCACGGCCCGACAGAACAGGGTGTGTGCAATACGCGAAAACCTTGGCAGCGCCGTGTTCTTTCAGCGCCTTGGCCGCGTGGCACAAGGTGCCGGCGGTATCGACCATGTCGTCGACGAGAATACAGGTACGGCCTTCGACATCACCGATGATGTGCATCACTTCGGAGTGGTTGGCCTTCTCGCGGCGCTTGTCGATGATGCCCAGATCGACGCCCAGGGACTTGGCAACAGCACGTGCACGCACGACGCCGCCGATATCCGGGGAGACAATCATCAGGTTTTCGAAGCGTTGGTCTTCGATGTCATCCACCAGAACCGGGGAGCCGTAGATGTTATCTACCGGAATATCGAAGAAGCCTTGAATCTGGTCGGCGTGCAGGTCGACAGTCAGCACACGGTCGATACCGACGACGGTGAGCATGTCCGCAACCACTTTAGCGCTGATAGCCACACGAGCGGAACGCGGACGGCGATCCTGGCGGGCATAACCAAAGTAAGGAATTACAGCAGTGATACGAGTAGCCGAGGAGCGACGGAAGGCGTCAGCCATCACGACAAGTTCCATCAGGTTATCGTTGGTCGGAGCGCAGGTCGGCTGGATAATGAAGACGTCTTTACCGCGAACGTTTTCATTGATCTCAGCGGTAATCTCACCGTCGGAAAACTTTCCAACAGAGATGTCACCGAGAGGGATATGCAGCTGACGTACGACACGCCGAGCCAGATCGGGGTTGGCGTTCCCCGTAAAGACCATCATCTTGGACACGCGCAGTACCTGGAGGCTTAGGGTATGCCTGGATGACTATAGGAAAATGGCAGGGGCGGCTGGATTCGAACCAACGCATGGCAGGATCAAAACCTGCTGCCTTACCGCTTGGCGACGCCCCTGTATCTGTTGCACGAGTGCCTGGCACTCGGTTCCTTTTAGAGCAGCGTTTGTAACTTCCGGTGCAACATCGAGATGTTTGCGCCTTTTGCTACAAACCCCGTAAGGGTCTCTGTAAGAAGGGCCGAGACTTTATCAGCTTCAGCTTTGCTTGGGAAGGCCCCAAACACACAACTTCCAGTTCCGGTTAATTTTGCTTCGGTAAATTTACCTAACAAATTCAAGGCGTTACCAACTTCTGGATACCGCCTTGTTACAACCGGTAAGCAGTCGTTTCGACTGTTTCCCTTGGGAACGGGGCGCACTTTAATGGGCGGAGTGTCACGTGTCAACAGCGGATCTGAAAAAATTTCTGCTGTACTTACAGATACTTGCGGCACCAGCACCAGATACCAAGGTTCTTCGGGGGTTACGGGGGTCAGTATCTCGCCGATGCCCTCCGCAAAAGCGGCATGTCCACGCACGAAAACCGGCACGTCTGCCCCAAGCTTGAGGCCCAGCGCCGCTAGCCGATCTTCATCCCAGCCAAGCTGCCAGAGATGATTCAGGCCGAGCAATGTCGTTGCCGCATCGGAGCTTCCGCCGCCAATGCCGCCACCCATGGGCAGGACTTTTTTCAGCCAGATATCAACGCCAAGCGAGCAACCGGATTGCTCTTTGAGGGCGCGAGCCGCTCTGACGATCAGATTACTGTCGTGGGGGACGTCGGCGATTTCCGTCTGAAGGCGCACCTCTCCATCATTCCGAAGCGCGAAACTGAGCTCGTCGCCGTAATCGAGAAACTGAAACAGCGTCTGCAGTTCGTGATAACCGTCAGCGCGGCGCCCGGTGATGTGCAGCATCAGATTCAGTTTGGCAGGGGCGGGCAGTGTCAGTCGTGGTTGCGACATGCTCATTGCCCCAGTTTGCGTGGTTGCCAGTCCTTGATGACCAGCGTGACGTCCAGGTCCTGCCCGTGCAGCTTCATGCGTTCAGGCAACCAGAAACCGTTCTGCTGGGTGTAGCTCAGGTATTCGATCTGCCAGCCATCCTGCGCCAGGCTGGACAAGCGACTGTCACCGTCGAGCGTCAGGCTGCTTTTACTGTCCGGGGCGGGCAAGCCGCGCACCCACCAGACCAGATGGGACACCGGCAGTTTCCAGCCCAATTGGTCCTTGAGCAGGGTTTCCGGATCCGGCGCTTCGTAGCGGCCCTGATTGGCCACTTCCAGTGAGACTGCGCCAGGGCGACCGGTCAAGCGGGCAGCACCGCGACCCAGCGGGCCGGACAAGCGAATGTCGTAGTAATCCTGGCGTTGCAGCCAGAACAGGGTGCCGCTGCCGGAATCCTTTGGTGCGCGGATGCCAACCTTGCCGTTGATCTGCCAGCCATCAAGGCTGCTGAGTTGTTCCTTGTTCGCACGCCATTGATTGGCGTCGCCCTTGCCTTGTACGGCTTCGCGGGAGGACATGCCGGCACAGCCAGCGAGCAGGGCGATCAGACTGAATACGAGTACGTGGCGCAATTGCATAAATTCAAAGAGTCTCGGCGCCGGTCAGGCGTTTGATGGTGCTGCGCAGGACCGGGCTGTCAGGTTGTTGTTCAAGGGCCTTGGCCCACACTTTGCGGGCTTCACGCTGCTCGCCTTTGGCCCAGAGGACTTCGCCCAAGTGCGCAGCGACTTCGTGGTCCGGAAAACGCTCCAGCGCCTGGCGCAGCAGACGTTCGGCCTCATCCAGATTGCCCAGGCGGTAATTGACCCAGCCGAGGCTGTCGAGCACCGCCGGGTCTTCCGGATTGATCTTGTGCGCGCGCTCGATCAGTTCCCTGGCTTCGGCGTAGCGCGTCGTACGATCCGAGAGCGTGTAGCCCAGCGCGTTCAGCGCCATGGCGTTATCCGGCTCGCGTTTGAGAATCGCCCGAAGGTCGCTCTCCATCTGTTTCAGATCGTTGCGCTTCTCCGCCAGCATCGAGCGGGTGTAGAGCAGATTCAGATCGTCCGGGTACTGCTTGAGCGCCTGGCTCAACACTTGCCAGGCGCGATCACTCTGGTTGTTGTTGGCCAGGGTCTCGGCTTCGACCAGAAACAGCTGAATGGCGTAGTCGGGTTGGTCGGCGCGGGCCTGAGCCAGCCGCTTCGAGGCTTCGGCGCTGTTGCCGTTGCTCATGAGGATATCGGCCTGACGCAGTTGCGCAGGCAGGAAGTCATTGCCGGGGCCCACCTGAGCGTATTCGGCCAGCGCCGTCTGTGGGTCGCTGCGCTCTTCGTAAATGCGACCGAGGTTGACGTGGGCTGAGTCGACGTGACTGCCGCGGGCGACGAGGTCTTCGAGGTAACCCTGCGCTTCGTCCCATGCCTTGTTTTCCAGGCACACGAGGGCAAGGGAATAGCGCAACTCGTCGTCATCCGGGTACTGCTGAACCAGGCTGGAGAACTGCACTTTGGCGTCTTCCATGCGGTTCTGTTCCACCAGCATGCGCGCATAAGTCAGGCGCAGACGCTTGTCGTCCGGGTATTTCTTGATGCTTTTTTCCAGCAGCGGGATCGCTTCCTTGCCGCGGTCCATGCTTTGCAGCAAGCGAGCACGCAGCAGGATCGGCGCCACTTCGCCTTCGCCCGGCGGGTTGTCTTCGAGCAGTTTCAGGGAGGCGGCACTGTCGCCTTCCTGCTGAAGGAGCAACGCCTTGCCGAAGATCAGCTGGCCGTTTTTCGGGTACTTCATCAGCAGGCGATCAAAGCTGGTGATCAGCCCTTTGCGCGTATTGGAATCGGTTTCCGACGCCGACAGCGCGAGAAAATCAAAATGCGTATCGCCCTGTCCCTGAAGGACTTTCTCCATATAGCGCATGGAGTCGTCGTAGCGCCCGGCCCGCGCCAGCTGGATCGCTGCCGCGCGCTGTGCCTCGAGATTGCTCGGATCGTTTTTCGCCCAGATCATCGATGTGTCGAGGGCCGCCTGATCGGCGCCCAGATACTCGGCGATGCGGAAGGCACGCTCGGAAATCCCTGGATCCTGTGTCTGAATCGCCTGGGTCACATAGTTGTCCAGCGCGATGTCGAAACGGTTGCGCTGGCCGGCAAGTTCGGCTGTCAGCAGGCTGACGACGGTTTCCTGAGTAAACGAGCCGTACACCTGAGGTTTGGCATCGGGTGCGGGCGGCGCTTCTTTCGCCGGAGCGGAGGGCTCCGTAGAAACGGAGGCCGTAGACTGGCAGCCACTCAGAGCGACAAGGGCAAGGAACAGCGCGGAGGATTTATTCATATAGAAGAGGGGCGGCTTACCTGCGGTTTGGAAGCATCATGACACAAGGCCGGGAGCAAACCCACAGCCCGCGCGAAATCTGGATACGCTCAATCTACAGCCTGCGCGCGGACATTTTGTCCGCAGGCCGGACGCGGTGATACGCAATCTGTATAGGGACAATAGCGGGCTGCGGACGTTCTGAATGTATTGCGGTGGTTGTCCTCCCTCTATCGAAGTAGGACAATTGCCGGCTTCACGTCACCATCAGCGACCTTGAATGGCCTTTCTTGCTCTGGGTATCAACCATAAGACTGCATCAGTCGATGTCCGCGAGCGCGTGGCATTTACGCCTGAACAGCTGGTTGAGGCGCTGCAGCAGCTTTGCCGCCTGACCCGAAGCCGGGAAGCGGCCATTCTCTCCACCTGCAATCGCAGCGAACTGTATATCGAGCAGGATCAGCTGACCGCCGAAGCCGTGTTGCGCTGGCTGGCGGATTATCACCACCTGAATGTCGATGAGCTGCGCGCCAGTGCCTATGTGCATGAAGACGACGCGGCGGTGCGGCACATGATGCGCGTGGCGTCGGGGCTGGATTCGCTGGTGCTCGGCGAGCCGCAGATCCTTGGCCAGATGAAATCGGCGTATGCCGTGGCGCGGGAGGCCGGCACGGTTGGGCCGTTGCTCGGGCGACTGTTTCAGGCCACCTTCAGCGCTGCCAAGCAGGTGCGCACCGACACAGCCATCGGCGAGAACCCGGTCTCCGTCGCTTTTGCCGCCGTCAGCCTGGCCAAGCAGATTTTCAGCGACCTGCAGCGCAGTCAGGCGTTGCTGATCGGGGCAGGGGAGACCATCACTCTGGTCGCGCGTCACCTGCACGATCTCGGGGTCAAGCGTATCGTCGTTGCCAACCGCACCCTCGAACGCGCGAACATTCTCGCCGAGCAGTTCGGTGCCCACGCGGTGCTGTTGGCCGACATTCCGGCCGAGCTGGTCAACAGCGACATTGTCATCAGTTCCACGGCCAGCCAGTTGCCGATTCTGGGCAAGGGCGCCGTTGAAAGTGCGCTGAAACTGCGCAAGCACAAGCCGATCTTCATGGTCGACATCGCCGTGCCGCGCGACATCGAGCCTGAGGTCGGCGAGCTCGACGACGTCTACCTCTATACCGTGGACGATCTGCACGAAGTCGTCGCCGAAAACCTCAAGAGCCGTCAGGGCGCGGCGCAGGCGGCCGAAGAACTGGTCAGCGTGGGCGTCGACGATTTCATGTCGCGGCTGCGCGAACTGGCGGCGGTCGACGTGCTCAAGGCGTATCGTCAGCAGAGCGAACGCCTGCGTGACGAAGAACTGCAGAAGGCCCAGCGCATGCTCGCCAATGGCAGCAACGCCGAAGACGTGTTGATGGCGCTGGCACGAGGCCTGACGAATAAATTGATGCACGCCCCCAGCGTGCAACTCAAAAAGCTGTCCGCTGAAGGCCGCGTCGATGCGCTGGCCATGGCCCAGGAACTCTTTGCCCTCAACGAGGGCTCCACGGATAAATCCCCGCAATGAAAGCTTCACTGCTTAATAAGCTGGACGTGCTCAGCGACCGTTTCGAGGAATTGACCGCGCTGCTCGGCGATGGCGAAGTCATCTCTGATCAAACCAAATTTCGCGCGTACTCCCGCGAGTACGCCGAAGTCGAGCCCGTGATTCAGGTGTACCGGCAACTGCAGAAAGTGCAGGCCGACCTCGAAGGCGCGCAGGCGCTGCTCAAGGACAGCGATCCCGACATGCGCGAAATGGCAGTCGAAGAGGTGCGCGATGCCAAGGATCAGTTGCTGGTGCTTGAGGCTGATCTGCAGAAAATGCTGCTGCCCAAAGACCCGAACGATGGCCGCAACGTGTTTCTGGAAATCCGCGCCGGCACCGGCGGCGACGAAGCAGCGATTTTCGCCGGCGACCTGTTCCGCATGTATTCCCGCTATGCCGAGCGACGTGGATGGCGTGTCGAGATCCTGTCCGAGAACATAGGCGAACATGGCGGCTACAAGGAAGTCATCGCGCGGGTCGAAGGCGAGCATGTCTACGGCAAGCTGAAATTCGAGTCGGGTGTGCATCGTGTTCAGCGCGTCCCGGAAACCGAATCCCAGGGCCGAATTCACACCTCCGCGTGTACGGTGGCGGTGTTGCCAGAGCCTGACGAACAGCAGACCATCGAGATCAACCCGTCCGACTTGCGCGTTGACACCTATCGCTCATCCGGCGCCGGTGGTCAGCACGTCAATAAGACCGATTCGGCCATCCGCATCACGCACTTGCCGTCCGGCATCGTGGTGGAGTGTCAGGAAGAACGGTCGCAGCACAAAAACCGCGCGCGGGCGATGTCCTGGCTGTCGGCCAAGCTCAACGATCAGCAGACCGCTGCGGCGGCCAACGCTATCGCCAGCGAGCGCAAATTGCTGGTAGGTTCCGGGGATCGCTCGGAACGCATTCGTACATACAATTTTCCACAGGGGCGAGTCACGGATCACCGCGTGAACCTGACGCTCTATTCCCTTGATGAAGTTCTGGCCGGCGGGGTCGATGCAGTGATAGAACCGTTACTTGCCGAGTATCAGGCAGATCAACTTGCGGCACTGGGTGATTAAATGACCATCATCGCCAGCTTGTTAAGAAGCGCCGAGCTGCCGGACTCTCCGACAGCGCGTCTGGATGCAGAATTGTTGCTGGCCGCTGCCCTGGGCAAGCCGCGCAGTTTTCTCCACACCTGGCCCGAGCGTATTGTCAGCACCGAAGCGGCGCATGCCTTCGACGGCTATCTCAAGCGTCGACGGACCGGCGAACCCGTCGCGTACATCCTGGGCCTGCAAGGGTTCTGGAATATCGACCTGGAAGTCGCGCCCCATACGCTGATCCCGCGGCCTGAAACCGAGATGCTGGTGGAAACCGCGCTGGAGCTTTTGCCCGGTGCGATTCCCCACACGCTGCTCGATCTCGGCACTGGCACCGGCGCCATCGCGCTGTCGCTGGCCAAGGATCGTCCGCAGTGGAACGTCACGGCGGTGGATCGCGTTGAAGAGGCGGTCGAGCTTGCCGAGCGCAATCGTCAGCGCCTGCACCTCGATAACGCCAAGGTCCTGCACAGCCACTGGTTCAGTGCTGTCGAGGGTCAGCGTTTTGACCTGATCCTAAGCAACCCGCCTTATATTGCCTCCAACGACCCGCACCTGGTCGAAGGTGACGTGCGCTTCGAGCCAAGCAGCGCGCTGGTCTCCGGCACCGATGGCCTGGATGATCTACGTCTGATTGTGTCGCAAGCGCCCGCGCACCTTGAAGCCGGTGGCTGGCTGTTGCTGGAGCATGGCTACGATCAAGGCGCAGCAGTGCGCGAGCTGTTGCTTGAGCACGGGTTCGAAGAGATCAAGACCCGCCGCGATCTGGGCGACCACGAACGCATCACCTTCGGGCGGGTGCCGTGCTGACGGACGAGGAGCTGCTGCGCTACAGCCGGCAGATCCTTCTGCAACAAGTCGACATCGACGGTCAACTGCGCCTCAAGCAGAGCCGCGTGCTGATCGTCGGCCTCGGCGGACTGGGTTCGCCGGCAGCGTTGTACCTGGCGGCGGCCGGCGTTGGAGAGTTGCATCTGGCGGATTTCGACAGCGTCGATCTGACCAACCTGCAACGCCAGATCATTCATGACACCCCGAGCGTGGGCTTAAGCAAAGTCGATTCAGCCATCACCCGGCTGACCGCCATCAATCCACAGATCACACTGGTCGCCCATCGCGCGGCCCTTGATGTCGACTCACTGGCGGCAGCCGTTGCCGGGGTCGATCTGGTCCTGGACTGCTCGGACAATTTCTCGACGCGCGAGGCGGTCAATGCGGCCTGCGTCGCCGCGTGCAAGCCATTGGTCAGCGGCGCTGCGATCCGCCTCGAAGCGCAACTGTCGGTATTCGACCCGCGCCGTCCGGAGAGTCCTTGCTACCACTGCCTGTACGGGCACGGCAGCGAGACCGAACTGACCTGCAGCGAAGCCGGCGTGATCGGCCCGTTGGTAGGGTTGGTGGGCAGTTTGCAGGCCCTTGAGGCCCTCAAGCTGCTGGCCGGCTTTGGCGAACCAATGGTGGGGCGACTGCTGCTGATCGATGCCATGAGCACGCGATTCCGCGAATTGAAAGTCAAACGCGATCCTGGCTGCAGCGTCTGCGGTACCGGGCTCCGAGCTGCCGCCGAGCATGAATAGAGACAGCGATGCCCCGGTGGCGGTGTTCGATTCCGGCGTCGGCGGGTTGTCGGTGCTGGCGGAAATACAGCAGTTGCTGCCACGGGAATCGTTGCTCTACGTCGCCGACTGCGGCCACATCCCCTACGGCGAGAAAACCCCCGAATTCATTCGCGAACGTTGCGCGACGATTGCCGAGTTCTTCCAGCTTCAGCGCGCCAAGGCGCTGGTGATCGCCTGCAATACGGCGACGGTGGCGGGCATCGCTGACTTGCGCGCCCGCTATCCTGACTGGCCGCTGGTGGGAATGGAGCCGGCGGTCAAACCTGCGGCCGCAGCGACACGAACCGGTGTCGTGGGTGTGCTGGCGACCACGGGCACCTTGCAAAGCGCCAAGTTTGCCGCATTGCTCGATCGCTTCGCGGCAGACGTGCACGTCATCACGCAGCCTTGTCCGGGACTGGTCGAGTTGATCGAGACGGGCGATCTGGTCAGCCCAACGATTCGCCAGCTGCTGCAGGGTTACGTCGCGCCGCTACTCGCCGCGGGCTGCGACACCATCATTCTGGGCTGCACCCATTACCCGTTTCTCAAGCCGTTGCTGCGGGAAATGATCCCGGCGTCCATTACGCTCATCGATACCGGCGCCGCTGTAGCCCGGCAGTTGCAGCGGTTATTGGGTGAGCGCGAGCTGCTGGCGAGCGGTCATCCTCGGACTGCCCAGTTCTGGACGACCGGCGATCCAGAAGATTTCAGAAACGTCCTACGCGTGCTTTGTAACAACTCCGACAATGTGCGAAGCTTCGTTTCGTGAAAAAAACGTGAATCGCTTCGTCTGTGGGTGAACTAAAGTTCAGCCGCCGGCTTCTACAGCACTTCTGTCGATATAAAAAATTTCTAACTGCTTTCGAAAATAGGATGTTTCAGATGAAGCGACTGTTTTGTTTGGCTGCGATTGCGGCTGCTTTGTTGGGGCAAAGCGCAATTGCACAAGCTGATGGGGTCGAGTTTTCCGTAGGACAGACTGGCGAATCCACCATGACTTATCGTCTGGGCGCGCAGTTTGATTGGGATAAAAGCTGGTGGCAAACCGGTGTTGGTCGCCTGACCGGCTACTGGAGCGGTGCCTATACATACTGGGAAGGCGACAAGAATTCCAGTAATAACAGCCTGTCTTTTTCCCCGGTATTCGTTTATGAGTTCTCGGGTGAGAGCGTCAAGCCGTACATTGAGGCCGGTATCGGCGCCGCTGTATTCCAGCGCACCGAAGTGGAAGGTAACAAACTGGGCAGCGCGTTCCAGTTTGAAGACCGTCTGGGTTTTGGTCTGCGCTTCGCCGGCGGACATGAAGTTGGCCTGCGCGCCACTCACTACTCCAACGGCGGCATGACCACCAACAACGACGGTATCGAGAGCTACGCGATTCACTACACGATGCCGTTCTAAGCGTTTGATTGCGTATTGCGCGAGCGGTTTAACCGCACCTGCAACGTACCACCCGCTTCTTCCCGGCTGAGGCCGGTCCTACTGAAAAATCACCTCGTAGGACCGGCTTTAGCCGGGAATGTATCAGCCAACGCGGCTGGTGCAGGCGAACATCAACCCCCAGGCTTCCTGTTTGTCGCGACCATCACAAATAGGCCGTCGCAATCCCTTCTCTTTCGGCAATGCACTCCGGCGCACCCATTTCGAATTCCCTGCAAATCAACGGCCGACGGTCGTAGATCGTGCACATCATCGTGTCGCGATCCAGCGCTGCGCACCATCCATCGTCCAGGCGCAGCATGACTTCGCCGCCCCAGTCATCGGTGTCAATGTAACGCTCGGGCACGCCGGTGTCGGTGATCAGCATGACTTCCAGCTGACAGCAGCAGGCCGCACAGGTGGAACACGTGATAGCGGGTTCGGCAGGGAGTTGAAGCGAAGGGATCACAGTCGTCATGGGCGGCAGTTTAAATCACCGCGCAGCGGACGGCTAACCGGTGTGACGAATGCTCACCCATTCTCCTGCGTCTCGGCCTTGCGCTGGGGCAGCGACTTGAACGCTTGCAGCGCGCGTTCGCGGCTGGCTTTCAAATCGACGATGGGCGCGGGGTAACTTTCCACCCCGAACAGCCCGCCCTGCGCGGTGGGGTTATGGATGTCGCGCTTGTTCAACTCGGCCAGTTCAGGCACCCACTGCTTGATGAATCGACCTTCCGGGTCAAAGCGCTCCGACTGACTTTGCGGATTGAAGATCCGGAAGTAAGGCGACGCGTCGGTGCCGGTTGATGAACTCCATTGCCAGCCGCCATTGTTCGACGCGAGATCGCCGTCGATCAGGTGCTGCATGAAATAGCGTTCACCTTCACGCCAGTCGATCAGCAGATTCTTGGTCAGGAACATCGCCGAGATCATCCGCAGGCGATTGTGCATCCAGCCGGTTTCAAGTAACTGACGCATGGCTGCATCGACAATCGGCAGACCCGTACGGCCCTGTTGCCAGGCTTCCAGATCCTCCGGCGAATGGCGCCATTTCAGCGCTTCGGTTTCCGGCCGGAAGGCGCGATGACGGGAGACACGGGGAAAGCCTACGAGCACATGCTTGTAGAACTCACGCCAGAGCAGCTCGTTGATCCATGTCACCGAACCCGAATTGCCGGTTTCAAACTCCCCATTGTTGCTGCGCAGCGCCGAATGCAGACACTGGCGGGGCGAAATCACACCGGCCGCCAGGTACGCAGACAGCTGGCTGGTGCCAGGCTTGGCAGGAAAGTCGCGCTCTTGATCGTAGTAATGCACTTGCTCGTCGGTGAAGTTGTGCAGGCGATCACGCGCCTCGTCCTCACCGGCAGGCCAGAGGGAGCGCAGGCTTTCGGTCGGCGCGGCGAAACCCTTGACCGCGTCCGGCACGACATCGCTTTTGATGGACAGCTTCTGCTGTGCCTTGGGCAATGCAACCAGCGCTGGCATGGAGTAATGCAAGCGGGCGTAACAGACCTTGCGAAATTGCGTGAAGACCTTGAAGTAACCGCCGCTTTTGGTCAGCACGCTGCCCGGCTGAAAAAACAGCTGGTCGAGGTGGCGATGAAACAGAATGCCCGCGCCGTCGAGTGCGCTCTCCACCTCACGATCACGTTTGGTCTCGTTGATGCCGTACTCGTCGTTGACGTGCACGCTGTCGACCCCGTGTTGCTGACACAAGGTAAGGATCGCCTTGGGTGCCTGCGCCCACGTGTCTGCCTGGACCATCAGCAGAGGGACGTTCAGCGCCGCAAGTGCCTTGCTCAATTCGCGGAGGTTGCGCAGCCAGAAATCGACTTTGCATGGGGCATCGTCATGGCTCTGCCACTGGCCCGGGCTGATCATGTACACGGCCAGAGTCGGGCCCTGCTCCATGGCAGCGCTCAGCGCGGTGTTGTCGTGCACACGCAGATCGCTGCGCAGCCATATCAATTGCATGGTTATTCCTTAGAGAAGCCCCAGCCGCTGCAACGCGGCCTGGGCGGTCAAAGGGTCTTCGGCGAGGGAGAGGCCGGAGACTTCAGCCTCGGCTGCGGATAATTCCGTCGAATGAATGCGCACCGCGGGCCCGACGATCAACTTCGGGCACTCGATGTTGTGCAGCAGACGAGGCAAGTGGCCGACATTCAGTGATTTGCTGGAATACAACAGCACTGCGCGTGGCTTGAGGTATTCGCAGGCCAGGGCGAGTTCGCCGGCGGGCAAAGGCCAGTCGAACACTTCAACCGGGCAATCGGCACTGCTGAGCAGCCACGCGGTCAGCCACAAATGCGGTTCGAGCGGCAGATCGGACTGGTTGACCAGCAGCAAGGGCGCGCCGCTGACCTGACGATTGTTGTGATACAGCCGGGCGCCGAACTTGCTGCGCAGCCACGAGTAGAAAAACACCCGCTCCAGCTGCGCGCCGAACTGGCCTTGCCAGCGCTGCTCGAGGGACGCCAGCAAAGGCAGTAACAGTTGTTCACAGAGCGTGCGCGGTGGATACAGCGACATCGCGCGGTTGAGCGAATCATCCAGGCGTCGCTCGGCCAGGGCGCCGATGGCGTCCTGAAGGGTCTGGCGAAGAATGTCCCAATCGTTCTCGACACTCGGCGCGGGCGCCTGCTGATCGTCGATCAGTTGCTTGACCTGACTGACCGACACGCCGCGGTTCAGCCACGTAAGAATGGTCAGCACGCGGTCGACATGCTCGTGGCTGTAGAGCCGGTGGCCCTTTGGCGTGCGGTGGGGAACGATGAGGCCGTAGCGGCGTTCCCAGGCGCGCAATGTCACAGCGTTTACGCCAGTCAGGCGGGCGATTTCGCGAATCGGCAGCCAGCCGTTTTCAAACGCGCTCGCGGGGTCCTGCGGGTCGCCTTCCGGCGGTTGTTGCTCATTAGGGGTCATGGTCAAATCGCGTTGCGCAGACTGAGGTTTTCCGGATGCGGCTGCAGGTACACCTGCAGTGCAATGTACGGGTCGGGGTGTCGACGGAAATGGTGTTTGAGCAGCGTCAGCGGTACAACCAGCGGCACGATGCCCTGGTGGTACTGATTGATGAGGCCCTGGATTTCTTTCTTGTCGGACGCACTGAGTGTCTGGCGCAGATAGCCGCACAGATGCTGCAAGACGTTGGTATGGGTGCGCCGTGTCGCCGGTTTCTTGAGCGCGCTCATCAGCTGACTGAAATAGCGCGGGGCGATCTCGGCCGGGTCATTTCGGCCCATGGTGCCCAGCAGATTCCCCAGCGTCTTGTACTGGATGGGGTCGTTGGCCATCAGCTGGTATTTATAGCGGGCATGAAACTCGGTAAGCGCGCGGCGAGTGATGCCGTTTTTCAGCAGCGTCTGCCAGGCGGCATAGGCAAACACACGGGTAATGAAGTTCTCCCGCAGGACCGGATCGTTCAAGCGACCGTCTTCTTCCACCGGCAGATCAGGGTGACGCGCGCAAAACGCCTGGGCATAAATGCCGCGTCCGCCGGTTTCAAACGGCACGCCGTTGTCGCGGTAAACCTTCACGCGCTCCAGGCCGCACGACGGCGATTTCTGCATGAAGATGTAGCCGCAGATGTCGGACATCTCGGTGGCCATGTGTTCGCCGTAATCAGCCAGTTGCTCGGTCACGTTCATGGCGTGGTGAACACTGCCGACCGCTTGGGGATGCTCCGGGTCACCCACCAAACGGATGGCTTCGCGAGGAATGCCCATGCCGATGGCGACTTCGGGGCACGCGGGCACGAAATCGAAATATTCAGTGAGGGCTCGGGTCAGAAGGTGAGATTCCTTATGCCCGCCGTTGAACCTGACCTCCACACCCATCAGGCAGGCGCTGACGCCCAACTTGGGTTTGGAGGCTTGATCTGATGAATGATCGAGTACAGCAGACATGGACAAACCCTCGATGGACTTCTTATACAGATTCGTTTCTCTGTACAACATTTGCCCATGATAGGTTTGTGGCAGTGCAAGTCAAATAATTTGTACAAGATCGCGGAATGAAACGACAAGATGCGGGGATTTAGCTGCAATTGCGGGGTGGTGGGACGATTTGGAGGGGATTATTTCCAGCCCATCTTCCAGCTCTGGTCATTTTGCAGCGTCTGCCAGGGCAGCTTCTGGCTGCGTTTGGTCATCACCGCCTGCAGCTCAATCTCCAGCACTGTGCCTTCTTCATCACAAAAAAGTTCGGTGACCAGAAAGTGCTTCTCACGATGTTGAGGGGATGCTGCCGTCCACTTCGACAGCAGCAGCTTGCGCGGATTGAGTCGATTCATTTGAGGTGTTCCAGCAAACGCCGTGCGGCTTCCTGGCCGCTCAGCCATGCGCCCTCGACACGGCCTGACAGGCACCAGTCGCCGCAGACGTAAAGGCCCAGATCCGCATCCGACAACGCGCCGACTTCGCGCCCGCCAGCCGGTCTAGCGTACAGCCAGCGGTGGGCGAGGGTGAACGCCGGGGCCGGCATTGCGCAATTCATCAGCTCGGCAAATGCGCCGTGCAACTGATCGATGACGTCCTCCTTGGGCATGTCGACATGCTGACGGCTCCAGGCGCTGGTGGCGTGCAAAATCCACGTATCCATCTGGCTGTCGCGTCCGGGCTTGCTGCGGTTGCGGGCCAGCCAGTCGATGGCGCTGTCCTGCACGAAGCAGCCTTCAAGTGGCGTATCCAGCGGGGTGTCGAAGGCCAGCGCGACGGCCCAGGTCGGCTCCATTTTCACGCCCGCCACAACGCTTGCCAGTTTCGGTGCGTCGGCCAGCAGGGTAGTGGCCTGGGGCGCGGGAATGGCGATGACGACATGACTGAACGGGCCATGGCTTTGGCCGTCGGCATCCAGCAGATTCCAGTGTTGTTCGCCACGAAAGACTTCGGTGATGCGGCAGGAAAAGGTCACCGGCAGGTCGCCGAGCATGGCCCGGGTGATTGCACTCATGCGCGGCGCGCCGACCCAGCGCACTTGCTCATCGGGCGACAGGCTGAGTTTTCCACCATGAAAGTTGTAAAGCAGCGGCTTCCACTCGGCCACGTAGCCCTCGGCCTGCCACTGCTGCACGGCGGCGGCAAAGCGGCGATCGCGGGCGGTGAAGTACTGCGCACCCATGTCCAGTGCGCCGGCATCGCTGCGTTTGCTGGACATGCGGCCGCCACTGCCGCGGCTCTTGTCGAAGAGATGAATGCTATGCCCGGCGGCTTGCAGCGCCTGGGCGGCGGAGAGTCCGGCGATGCCGGTACCGATGATTGCGATGGGGACAGTCATAGGGGCCTCGTTACCTTGTCTGCACAGACTACGCCTCGGGCAAAAGCTGTACAATGCCGTTTTTCGGTATAAGTTGTCGCCCTGCAGAGGCAGGACGCGGACTTCCAAGGGCTCGCTGACAAGTCTGACGCTTTGCTGCAATCGTTCAACTGCACGATCGGGCTGTCCTAAAGAACAGCGGTGGAGTGGAGCGCCGTAACTTGACCTAAAGTTGAGTGATCATTCCGCGCACGAGCTCATGGCTTGTGAAGAAATAGACTCCGCAATTGCGATGAACGCCACGTAAGGAACTCAGTCATGCACATCTTGCTGACCGGCGGTACAGGCTTGATAGGGCGTCGTTTGTGTAAACACTGGCTCGCGCAGGGCCATCAACTGACGGTTTTGAGTCGCAAACCCGAGGAAGTGGAGCGGCTATGCGGCGCCAGTGTTCGCGGGATTGCACACTTCGATGACATCGGCAGTCAGCACGTCGATGCGGTGGTCAATCTGGCCGGCGCGCCCATCGCGGATCGCCCGTGGACCCGCAAACGGAAAATACTGCTGTGGGACAGTCGCATTACCCTCACCGAGCAATTGCTCACCTGGCTTGAACGCCGCGAGCAGAAACCCGGCGTGTTGATTTCCGGTTCCGCCGTAGGTTGGTATGGCGATGGCGGTGAGCGCGAACTCGACGAAGACGCGCAACCGGTCAGCGAGGATTTCGCCAGTCGCCTGTGCATTGCCTGGGAAGAAACCGCGCAACGTGCAGAAACGCTGGGCATTCGCGTGGTGCTGGTGCGCACCGGTCTGGTGTTGGCCGACGAAGGCGGCATGCTGCAACGCCTGCTGCCGCCCTTCAAGATGGGCATGGGCGGGCCGATCGGCAACGGACGCCAGTGGATGCCGTGGGTTCACATCGAGGATCAAATCGCCCTGATTGATTTTCTGATGAACCGGGATGACGCACGAGGTCCATATAATGCCTGCGCGCCTTCACCGGCTCGCAATCGGGATTTTGCCAAGACGCTTGCGTCCGTGCTGCACCGACCATCATTCATGCCGATGCCGGCCGTAGCACTTCGCTTATTGCTGGGCGAGCTGTCAATCCTGCTGCTGGGCGGTCAACGCGCTCGGCCAGACCGTCTGCAAGCGGCGGGTTTCACTTTCCGATTCACTGATCTGCGCGCAGCCCTGGAAAATCTTCTGGGCCGCCACTGACATCAAGGTGTTGCATGACCGATCACGCTTTATTGCTGGTTAACCTGGGCTCACCGGCGTCCACGTCGGTCGCTGACGTGCGCCGCTACCTCAATCAGTTCCTGATGGACCCTTACGTTATTGACGTGCCGTGGCCAGTACGTCGCTTGATCGTCTCGCTGATTCTGATCAAGCGCCCGGAGCAGTCGGCCCATGCGTACGCGTCAATCTGGTGGGACGAGGGTTCGCCGCTGGTGGTGCTGAGCAAGCGACTTCAGCAGGCCATGGTCAAGGAATGGAAACACGGCCCGGTCGAACTGGCGATGCGTTACGGCGAGCCGTCGATCGAGACCGTGCTCACGCGCCTGGCAGCCCAGGGCATCAAAAAGGTCACCCTGGCGCCGCTGTATCCACAGTTCGCCGACAGCACAGTGACCACGGTGATTGAAGAAGCCAAACGTGTCGTCAGTGACAAAAAGTTGAATTTCGACTTCTCGCTGCTGACACCGTTCTTCAATCAGCAGGAATACCTCGACGCGTTGGTGGCCAGTGTGCGACCGCATTTGCAGCAGGAATACGATCATCTGTTGCTGAGTTTTCACGGCTTGCCCGAGCGGCATCTCACCAAGCTCGACCCGACGGGCAATCACTGTTTCAAAAGCGGCAACTGCTGCGAAACAGCGTCGCCCGAGGTCCTGGCGGTCTGCTACCGCGCGCAGTGCATGCGCTCAGCGGCAGAGTTCGCCAAGCTGATGGGGATTGCCGATGGCAAGTGGTCAGTGTCGTTTCAGTCGCGCCTGGGCCGCGCCAAGTGGATCGAACCCTACACCGAACCGCATCTGGAGGAGCTTGCTGCTCAAGGCGTGAAGCGACTGCTGGTCATGTGCCCGGCGTTTGTCGCGGACTGCATCGAAACGCTGGAAGAAATTGGTGATCGCGGGGCTGAAGTGTTCAGGGAAGCCGGGGGCGAGGAGCTGGTGCTTATTCCATGCCTCAACGACGACCCGAACTGGGCTAAGGCGCTGAATACATTGTGCGAAAAGGCACCGGCGATGGTGGTGTAATAACCTGAAATTAGGTGTTGTGTTCATTCCCCGTGGGAGCGACCGGGGTGGCGTTCCACCTTGCTCGCGAATGCGTCTGTTCAAGCGGCATTGATGAACCCGATGCGCCGCCTTCGTGAGCAAGCTCACTCCCACAGTTTCGGTGTACGCCGCAAATCTAAGCTACTCCTACAGAATCCCAAAAAAAGGGGGCATCACGTGAGTGATGCCCCCTTTTCATAACGCTTGCGAACTACGGCAGCTGATCATCCAGTTGCTTGTTCTTCCACGCGTCATTGCCCGGCAGGATCAGGTTCAGCACGATGGCTGTGACGGCGCACAGCGCGATGCCTTTCATGCCGAAATCATCAGGGCCGTTGCCGGTGCCGATCAGCACGCCGCCAATGCCGAACACCAGCGTGACGGACACGATCACCAGATTGCGCGCTTCGGCCAGATCAACCTTGTGGCGGATCAGCGTGTTCATGCCCACCGCCGCGATCGAGCCGAACAGCAGGCACAGAATCCCGCCCATGACCGGCACCGGAATGCTCTGCAGCAACGCGCCGAACTTGCCAATGAACGCCAGGGTAATGGCGAAGATTGCCGCCCAGGTCATGATCTTCGGGTTGTAGTTTTTCGTGAGCATCACCGCGCCGGTGACTTCGGCGTAGGTGGTGTTGGGCGGGCCACCGAAGGCACCGGCCACGGTGGTCGCGATGCCGTCACCCAGCAATGTCCGGTGCAGGCCGGGCTTCTTCAGATAATCACGGCCCGTCACGCTGCCCACTGCAATCACGCCACCGATGTGCTCGATGGCCGGAGCCAGTGCCACCGGCACGATGAACAGGATGGCCTGCCAGTTGAATTCCGGCGCCGTGAAGTGCGGCAAGGCCAGCCAGGGTGCGGCGGCGATCTTCGCTACATCGACCACGCCGAAATAGAACGACAGCGCAAAACCCACCAGTACGCCCGAGATGATCGGCACCAGGCGAAAGATGCCTTTGCCGAACACCGCGACGATCAACGTCGTCAGCAGCGCCGCCATCGAAATGATGATGGCGGTGTTGTATGGGATGAGCTCAGCGGCTCCATCACCCGTCCGGCCCATCGCCATGTTGGCGGCAATGGGTGCCATCGCCAGACCGATGGAAATGATCACCGGGCCAATCACCACCGGCGGCAGCAGCCGGTCGATAAAACCGGTGCCTTTGACCTTCACGGCCAGGCCAAGGAAGGTGTAGACAAAGCCCGCTGCCATCACGCCGCCCATGGTCGCAGCAAGACCGAACTGGCCCTTGGCGAGGATGATCGGGGTAATGAACGCAAAGCTCGACGCAAGGAAGACCGGCACCTGACGGCCTGTCACCACCTGGAAGCACAAGGTGCCCAGACCCGCCGTGAACAGCGCCACGTTGGGGTCGAGGCCAGTGATCAGTGGCATCAATACCAGCGCGCCGAATGCCACGAACAGCATCTGCGCACCCGACAAGATCGTGCGCCAGAGTGGATCGTTGAACTCATCCGGCTTCATCAGGCGTCCTTCTGCTTGGTGCCGAAAATCTTGTCGCCGGCGTCGCCCAGGCCCGGAATGATGTAGCCGTGTTCGTTCAGTTGCTGATCGATGGACGCGGTATAGATGTTGACGTCCGGGTGGGCCTTCTCGACCGTGGCGATGCCTTCCGGCGCAGCCACCAGGACCATCGCGCGAATGTCGCGGCAACCGGCTTTTTTCAGCAGGTCGATGGTGGCAACCATGGAGGAACCGGTGGCGAGCATCGGGTCGATGATCAGCGCCAGACGCTGGTCGATCTCGGGAGCGAGCTTTTCCAGATACGTGTGGGCTTCGAGGGTTTCTTCATTGCGCGCGACGCCCACGGCACTGACCTTGGCGCCCGGGATCAGGCTGAGGACGCCTTCAAGCATGCCGATGCCGGCCCGCAGGATGGGCACCACGGTGATCTTCTTGCCGGCGATCTTCTCGACCTGAACCGTGCCGGCCCAACCCTGAATCTCGTAGGTTTCCAGCGGCAGATCCTTGGTCGCTTCGTACGTCAGCAGCGCGCCGACTTCCTGAGCCAGTTCACGAAAATTCTTGGTGCTGATGTCGGCACGGCGCATCAGGCCGAGCTTGTGGCGGATCAGCGGATGGCGGATCTCACGAATGGGCATAGGGGAAAGGCTCCAGCGGGCGGGCAAAAAAAACGGCTTAGATTAATCTATTCAGCTGTAACTTGTCCTTACGGTTAGGTTCGGGCGCCGACATTTCTGGAACGGCAGTGCAACATTAGTCCAGAAACACTTGCCCTGATGTCGGCGGATGCGTACCTTTGCCCGCTTTTCCTTACACAGCCCCCTTGGAGAGCGTCATGTCCGCTGATCTCGAGCATATCCGTCAAGTCATGCGCGAGGCTGACTGCCTTTACAACGAGGCCGAAGTCGAGGCCTCCATCGCCCGCGTCGGCGAGCAAATCAATGGCGTGCTGGCCGACCGTAACCCGGTGGTATTTTGCGTCATGAATGGTGGCCTGATCTTCGCCGGCAAGCTGCTCACTCATCTGAATTTCCCGCTGGAAGCGTCCTACCTGCACGCCACCCGCTACCGCAACGAAACCAGCGGCGGTGACCTTTTCTGGAAAGCCAAGCCCGAAGTCTCGTTCATCGATCGCGATGTGCTGATCATTGACGACATCCTCGACGAAGGTCACACCCTCGGCGCGATCATCGACTTCTGCAAACATGCCGGCGCGCGCGCTGTTCACACCGCGGTGCTGATCGACAAGGACCACGACCGCAAAGCGCGTCCTGACCTGAAAGCCGATTTCGTCGGCCTGCCTTGCATCGACCGCTACATCTTCGGTTACGGCATGGACTATAAAGGCTACTGGCGCAACGCGGCCGGGATCTATGCCGTGAAGGGCATGTAACGAACCCCAAACCGATCTACAGCTTCTGTGTCTGCCGAAGATTCTGGTGAATACCGGAGAGCTGTTGTAGGAGCGTGGCTTGTCCCGCGATCGGCGACGCAGTCGTCGTGAAGGCCGTGGCGCATTTGCTGATGCCATCAATCGTCTGGTCTGCTGCCGGTTCCCGGCAGATCGCGGGACAAGCCACGCTCCTACAGGTGTCCGGGTCAATGCGCGGCACATGCTAGAGTGCCCCCCACTTTTTCGGGAGGCGCCCATGACGTTATCGTTTCGAAGTACCGCTGCGTTTATGTTGCTGTTGGCGCTGCCACTCCCCGCCTTCTCTGAACCCATGCACGCGCAATACCTGCCGCCGGACGAGTTGTCCGTGCGCGAGGGCGAACCCGAGCAGCAGCAATTGCTGCAGATCACCGAGTATTCGGTGGTGGTCGGCAGCCAGCGGCAGTCGAATCAGCAGCCGATCCCGGTCACTTCACCGCTGATCCTGCGCCTCAAAGGCAAACCCATGAACAAGGGGGCGACCATTGCCGACGTGCTGATCCACTTCGACGGCGAAAGCAAAAGCCTGAAAAAACCGACCTACGACGAACCTTCGCGCACGCTGACGCTGTATTACCCGGCAACGCAATACCGCGTGCTCGTGGATTTGCTGCGTAACGAAAAGGTCTACTGCCAGTTCCTCAGCTATGCCAACGGTCACGTCTGGGCTGACCTGCACACCGGCAGCGTACGCGCGCGTTGAGCCCGCGGCCGGGCGGGGGGTAAACTGCCCGCCCGTGATATGTCCCGCAAGTCAGTTGGAGTCAGCAATGCGTAAAGATAAGAAGCAGGTGATTGGCGATGAAATCGGCGACGCCCAGATCAAGCTGTTCCTCGATTTCGAACCGGTCGACGCCACTTCGCCTTCGCTGCACAAGCTGATCAAGGCCTACCGTGGCCTGCGCGTCGACGACTTCGGGCGTTTTCTGACGTTCTTCAAGGAAGCCGGTTACGACCTCGACGGCAAAGACGAGCACGGCGATGACTTCGTTACGCTGATCAAGGATCAACGCAACGCCGAGGAATACATTGAGCTGATCAAGAACGCTAAAGGCTGAATCATGCAATTCCCGGGCGCCATCCTCCGGCGCCCAATGCTCCCCTCCGGTTATTCAGCAGGCTCGTGCTTCCACCCCGTCACTACGTAATCGAAAGACCCTTCCTACCGCAGCCTTCGGCGTTTGCGACTACCGAAAGCCGTGCGTCAAACCATAATCAGACCTGTGACACCGTTCACAAGGACGCGAGCAGGACGCTCGCCTTAATGATTGGAAAGGGAATTCATGACATGCAAACGATAGGGAATTACGTCACTCGCAGCATCGCCGTCATCACCATGATGGTTGCGGCAGTATCCGCTCAGGCGGCTTATCCCAGCAAAATCCAGCTCAACATCGAAATGTGGAATCAGTCTGGCACCGACCTCGCGCTGGTATGGGCCAGTTGGGCGTCGGCCAATGCCGATTACACCGGCTATGGCTTTTCGGCTGACGCACCCACCGCGTCTGTGTCCATCCCGCTGAAGAATCCGCGCAATGATGCAGCGAGCTTCCGCGTGAGCGGGGAGGGCAAAGTCTGTGAGTTCAGGGCGGCCCACTCAGTGACGTTCAGTTGGGTCTCGATCACGCCAGCGCCGGAGAAATCTGCAACGGGCACATCAATCGGGAAGGTCCCAGCCGAGTGCATTGCCTCGGTGATCAAAGGCACGAACTCGATGCAGGCGTATTCCGTCAGATTCGTGATGAAGTGATGTTCAAGCCGCAAAATTGCTTTGCGGCTACAGCCAATCCGGCCTAATGCAAAAAACAAAACCCCGCCTGATGTGGCGGGGTTTTGTTTTACAGCTTTCTTAGAGCAGGCCAGCGATCAGGCGAACGTTGCCGCTGCGCTGTTCTGCGCCAGATCCAGGCTGGCGTCGCTCTGGGCACTGACGCGCTGATAAAGCTGCGCATCGGTTTCCAGTGCCTTTTCCCGCGCCGGGAAGATCTCGTTCAGCTTGGCGGCCCACTCGGTACGGGCTTTGTCCGGGAAGCAGCGCTCGATCAGATCCAGCATGATCGAGACGGTCACTGAAGCGCCTGGCGAGGCGCCCAGCAGTGCGGCGAGGGAACCGTCCTTCGCCGACACCAACTCGGTACCGAACTGCAAGACGCCGCCTTTTTTCGGGTCTTTCTTGATGATCTGTACGCGCTGGCCGGCCACTTCCAGACGCCAGTCTTCGGCTTTGGCTTCCGGGTAGAAACGGCGCAGTGCATCGAGCCGCTGCTCCATCGACTGCCGCACTTCGCTAATCAGGTATTTGGTCAGGTCCATGTTGTCGCGGGCCACCGCCAGCATCGGCGCGATGTTGGCCGCGCGGATCGACAGCGGCAGGTCCATGAGCGAACCGTGCTTGAGGAACTTGGTGGTAAAACCGGCGTACGGGCCGAACAGCAGGGAGGTCTTGCCGTCAACGACGCGGGTGTCCAGGTGCGGCACCGACATCGGCGGCGAACCCACCGCCGCCTGGCTGTACACCTTGGCCTGGTGGCGCTTGACCACTTCAGGGTTGTCGCAGCGCAGCCACTGGCCGCTCACCGGGAAGCCGCCAAAACCCTTGCCTTCCTCGATGCCGGACATCTGCAGCAATGGCAGCGCTGCACCGCCCGCGCCCAGAAACACGAATTTGGCGTCGATGTCACGGGTGCTGCCGTTGTTCACGTCTTTGATGGTGACGGTCCAGCCGTCGCCCTTGCGGCTCAGATCGGTAACCCGTTTGCAGTATTTGACCTGCGCATCGGGTGCGCTGGCCAAATGCTTGAGCAGCAGGTTGGTCAGGTTGCCGAAGTTGACGTCGGTTCCGTGCATGACCCGGGTCGCTGCGATAGGCTCATCGGCAGGACGGCCAGGCATCATCAGCGGCATCCACTCGGCCAGTCTGGCTTTGTCTTCGGTGTATTCCATGGAGGAGAAGGCGTGGTGGGTACGCAGCGCTTCGTAACGCTTTTTCAGGTACGCCATGCCTTTTTCGCCCTGCACGAAGCTCAGGTGCGGAACCGGCGTGATGAACGAGCGCGAAGAGCCGAACGTGCCTTTGCGGGCCAGGTAGGCCCAGAACTGTTTCGAGACCTCGAACTGGGTGTTGATGTGAATCGCTTTTTTGGTATCGATCGAGCCATCGGCCGCTTCCGGCGTGTAATTCAGCTCGCACAGCCCGGCGTGGCCGGTGCCTGCGTTGTTCCAGGGGTTGGAGCTCTCTGCAGCACCGGAATCCATCAGCTCGACGACTTCAACCTTGAGGTTCGGGTCCAGCTCTTTGAGCAGTACGGCGAGGGTGGCACTCATGATGCCTGCCCCGACCAGCACTACGTCGACTGCTTCGTTATACGCCATTAACGCGTCTCCAAAATCTGCAGCACCAAATTGACGGCATGCGTTCCCGTGGTCAGTCGCCAGGTTCGGGCGGCGCGGTGTTCGCGCAGTGCCTCGTTCAACCTGGCCGGGATCGCCATGTCCGATTCTTCGCAATTTTTTGCATCTTCAGCGGACGCCACCGAACGAGCCTGGTTGATGCTTTTATGAGGCAAGCATGAACGCATTTTTCGGCCCGTGCAGCCATTCGACTATCGTCAAGGCGTCCGGTTGTGCAACCAAATCCGTAGCGGACAGGCTTCAGGCTCTTTTGACGGAGACTGCGTTGCGGTCGGTCCTTTGCAAGGGGGCTGGGTCAGACGCTAACGGTGCATTTACAAACGCGAAACTATTCATTTGCTTGCCACACTCTTGTGAAGTTGTGAAAACCCGTTTTTTTCACGCTCTTTTGGAGACGCGAACCTCAAAAAGGGCTGCGCGATGGCAGCTCTGGCAGATCAGGTTCATACGCGATGTGAGGCAAGGACTGGCGCAGGACGATCGAATGGATCGACGATCCGGCGTCTGCGCCGCGGCCACATCGGGCTGCACATGTCTGTGTGGAAGGCTCTCTGTGGGCGGTACGGAGGAGTCGATAGTGGTTATCGACGATGCTGCGAGGCCCGATCAGGAGACGTCCTTATAATCGGGGGAAGATTATAGCGATGAAACGGGCAGAAATGATCCAGGAAAAATGACTTTTATTCGGCTTTTGGTCAGATGCTGAGCATATGCCGGGCGGTAATCGCACGTGACCGGGAAGTCACGCGGGCGCTCGCAGGAAGCGGGCGCTGCAGCCAGCACAGGTTTGCCTCGTGGACCTCGACCCAGCCCTGACCGCAAGGCGTTTCGGCGCAGTGCTTGAACGCCAGGCAGATGCCGTGGGTGTCCAGACGTGCATAGTGGCGATGACGGCGGCGCAGCGAGAACAACGACCAAAGAAAGTCCATGGCAGGACTCCTTGCTGGAGAGTTGAAAAAAGTATGGCCGCCAGGCATGACACCGCTGTGACGTTGCGATTGCGCAATTGTGTTCATTTTGACCGCGGGAGCATTCCTGCCTGGCCGGAACCGCTGCAATGGCACTTTGTCGTATGTTTACCCTAGTGAGCGGCCTTGGGAGGTCGCTATACTGCGGCACATTTTGTGCCTTGGCCCATGGAGAAATGAGCATGTTGCGTCGCGTTCTGTTCGGTTTGCTTGCCGCTGGCAGTCTGACCCTGGCTGGCTGTGCCCACAGCCCGCAATCCCTCACCCCGGAACCCAAGCTGAACGCTCAACTGGCTCCGGTCGGTCACGGCCAGCAAGTGGTCGTGCGCGTGGTTGACGGTCGTCAGTCGCAGCAGCTGGGCACCCGTGGTGGCCTGTACCCGGAAACCAGTTCGATCACTGTCAACGGTCAGCAGTTGCTGCCAAGGTTGCAGGCTCAGGCTGAAGCAGGTGTGCGGTTGCTCGGATTCACGCCCGTGCCGAACGGCAGTGGTCCGCAGTTGACCGTCACCCTGGCTGACCTGAAGTATCAGTCGCCGAAAGAAGGCCTGTACGTCACCGAAGCCAACATCAGTTCCACGTTCCGCGCTGACGTTCAGAATGGCGGTCGTAACTACAGCGGCCGTTATGCGGCTTCGATGGATCAACGTTTCGGCATGGCGCCAAACGAAGAGACCAACACCAAGCTGATCAGCGACGTGCTCAGCGACGCCCTGACTCGCCTGTTCCAGGATCAGACGATTGGCCGCACCCTCGGCCAATAAGCTCAACGCCTGATGCTGATAAACAAAAAGCCCCGGTTTCGCGAGAAGCCGGGGCTTTTGTTCATTCAGCGGGAGGGCACTCGGGATCTTCATCGCGGCGCATTCAAGCCGCCTGATAGAAATCCAGAAAACTGAAACCGGTTTGCAGATCCACTTCCGGCAGGTCGTTGTGCGCATGGCCGCCGAGGGCGCAATACACCAGCCAGTGCCTGTCCTGGACGTTGAACGCCAGCGCGTCGATCAATGCTTCCTGTTCGTCGCTGGGGGCGATGAGGTAAAGGCGGTCCTGGTTGTGGGCGTGCAGCATGACGCTCTCCGTGGCGGTGGGTCGGTTTGAGGTCCCACACAGTGCCCGGTTCAGGTGACGTTAAGGTGACAGCGATTAGTGTGAGCGGCAGATCCAAACCGAGTCTGCGGCGCCCAAGAACCAGGCGCCATCGAGGCACCATGTCGCTTATCCATCACGCCCCCGGCATCGCCATCAACCTCTGCGCCTTGCTCGCTGCGGGCCCCGGCATCTGGCTGCTCCATACCACCCGCACTCGCGAGCAGCGAGAGATGGCCCACTTGCACCACCTCACCGAGCAAGCCCCGATCGACGAGCCCATGCACCTGATGGATGTGCCCACCTTGCGCATGATCCGCCTGAGCTATCGGTTCGGCACGGCGTGCCTGGCGTTCGCGCTGTTGCTGTCGTGGGTGAGCACCAAGCTTTGATCGCTTAAAAAGCCAGCGTCACCCGCGCATTCAACGTCTGATCCGACGCATCGTTGCTCACCTGTCCGTTGTAGCTTAGCCCGACACTCAGCGTGTCGCTCAAGCCCAGATCGACACCTGCACCAAGGACCGCTGCGCTGCGGGCAATCGGTGCGCCGGAGAGTTCGAAAGTGTCGCCGCCGCTGAAGGCCGCACGGCTTTCTGGCGTCACGTCGCCGTAGGCTCGACGCCAGCCCAGTGTCGCGTTGGGCTTGATCGCGACGGTGCCAGCGTTCAACCGCGTGGCGGCACGCAGGCCGAGGGTGCTGAAGGTAATGTTGTTGTCCTGAGACTTGTTCTCCAGTCTGATCGCGCTGCTGTTCTCATCGAAGGAGTCCGTGTCCAGTCGCACATGGGCGAGGTTGGCGAAGGGTTCAACCTGCGCGTTGCCCAGCTCGATGGCGTAACCCAGTTCGCCAAACACCTGATTGGTCGCTGCGTTGTAATCTTCCTTGAAACGCTCGGAAGCACCCGGCAAGTCCAGCGTGCGCTTGGCCGTCAGCTCGTGCCAAGTGCGAACCGCGCCGAGGCGCAGGCCCAGTTGGCCCCACTTGGCGCCCGCATAGACGCCCAGATGGTAGTTGTCGCTGTCAGTGGAACCGGAGGCATGGCGCAGGTCGAAGCTGCTGTTGCTGAAACCGGCCAGCGCACCCACGCGCCAGGTCTCGTCGAGCGGCACGTCAGCGCCGAACAACAAGCCGCTGGTGTGCGTATCGAGGCCCGAAACGTCACCGGTGCTGTCGATTTTGCCGGTCGCGCCGATGGCCTGAGTCCACACCACGCCACGGGAATCATCTCCGGCGAGGGTCTGCGTCGTGCCGCGAAGTGCCGGTGCCGACTGCGCTTGCTGCAAGCGATCGTTCACCGCGTTGCGCACCAGACGGCTGTCTTCGATCAGCGCGGACTGGGTCGACGCATGCAGCTCATTGGACAGCGCCTTGAACGTGGCCTGCGCGGTCGACGCGTCGTCCTGCACCACCTGACCCCAGAGCGCGTTGCCAGCCCCGGCGCTGTCCAGCCCTTGCGCGACGGCTCTTGCATTGCGGGTCGTCGCCAGGCTGGCGAAGGTCTGTGCGTTGCGGTCCAGCGTCAGTCCGACATCGGTTGCCGTGTAGTTCAGCGTCGGGGTGAGAAACGCGAAGTTTGTTTGCACATTGGCAAATGCATCGCTGACGCCGCCGGCGGCCGAGAGAATCGAGTAACGGCTTGCGGCCACCCAGTTACCGCCCTCAACCAGCGACAGCGTACTGTTATTGAGGGTCGCACGGCCGCTGGCGACGATGCGGTCGGCTTTGCCGTTGGCGTCCGATTCGACCTGGTAGACCGAGCCCTGAGCAAGGTTCACGTCACCATTGACGTTGAGCTGCCCGACCGAATTACCCGGTGCCACCACGCCGCCCTGAGCGACATTGATGCCGCCGACGGTGCCATTGCCGCCCAACGTTGCGCCTTGCTGCACGCTGACGATGGAGTTGCCCAGGTTGCCATTGACTGCCAGCCGACCCGCTTGCACCGTCGTTGCGCCGGACAGGCTGTTGTTGCCGGTCAGGTTCAGCGAGCCAACGCCCCGTTTGATCAACGCACCGTTGCCCGTGAGGGTGTTGGCGAGGGTGTCGTTGGTCGACTGATCGAGTACCAGCGTCGCGTTGTCGGTGATCGTTCCGCTGCCGAATGCCTTGGCATGGCCGGTCAGCACGCCACCGTTGATCACCGTGCCGCCCGAGTACGTGTTGTCGCCCGTCAGGATCAGATTGCCGCTGCCGTTCTTGATCAGCCCGCCGCTGCCGCTGATGTCGTTGCGCCAGGCGTCGATGGCGTTATAGCCGCCGAGGCTGGCGTCCATGTTGACCGTGACGTTGGAGTTGAACGCCGCATACCCATCGCCCGCTGCGTACAGATTCAGACGGCCGTAGCCCCCTGACTGATCGATCACCGCGTACCCGGACGTAATCTCCGTGGTCGCGAGAATCTCCCGGCGCTGAGTGGCGTCCAGGTACGGGAAGCGGGTTTCCAGCAACACTTCGGCATTGGTCGGCACCACGGCGGCCAGGTTGGTCGGGCCCACCGGATCGAAGCCATAGGTCATGCGCGAGGTGAACAGCGCCTTGTCCTGAGCGTGTTGAGACGTGCGATCGGTCGCCGGGTCGATGGTCGCCATGCAGTTGTTGACGTCACCGCCGCACTGCGCCGTGAAATAGCTGAGTGCCTGTGCGCGAGCATCGGCGCGCAGTTGGGCGTTGGCCGGGTTGGAGAGGTTATCGATGGCGAAATAGGTTGCGGTGATGCGCCCGCCCATCACATCGAACGGCGAATGCATGCCGGCCTCAATGCGGTTGTCGCCAATTTCCGAGGCGCGCAGCATCAACTCGCTGAAACGCTCGGGAATCGCGTAGGCCAGGGCGTATGAAGACAGGTACGCGGCGTTGGTATGGCCGCTGGGGAATCCCGAGTCGCTGGCTGGCGTGGTGCTTTCTGCCGGGCGCAGGGAGGGCGCAACCACAAAGGCCAGACTCTGGCCGTCGAGACTTTGCCGCCACGGTCGCGGATACAAATAGTGGGATTTGGCGGGCGTGGTCGAGGCATCGTTGCGCACAGCGCTGACCAGATCGACGACTTTGCCCAGTGCCGAAGACGAACTGCCTGCGCCGTTGCCTTTGTCGTCGTATTTGACGGTTTTGTTGCTGTCGTCGAACTGGGTGATGGTCGTGAAGGCTCCAGCGCCCGCTTTGTAGGCAGCGCTCAACGAGCCGAGGCCGCTGATTGCGCTATAGCTCTGGTCACGACGGTCGTCGAAGTAGGCGGCGGTTTCCTGGGCGAGTGTCCGGGTGTTGGCGCGGTCGACCACGATTTGCAGGTTGCGCCGTAGCAGACTCTGACCCAGGGCGGTGGGTGTGCCCGTGTCCCAGGTCGCACCGGTCGTCCACAGCGTGTCGAATCCGGAAAGCAGGTCGACACCGTTGATGGTGTCGTCTCCCGCACGGCTCGCTGCCTGAACCGACACGGCGAGCAACGAAAGTACCAGGGAAGACACCATCACATGGGCAACCGGTTTGCTGGATCGCATAGCGTACGCCTTCACTCGTTTGGATAGGCGACGACCTTAGCGAGCCAGTCTTACGCTTGAATGTGTCAGCGGTGACACATTTGTGAAGGCTGATATCGCCAAGGCAACGGAGGCGCACAACGAAAAACGGCGCCTTGAGGGCGCCGTTTATTCGGGGGAGGGAAGGGGGCTTAAAGCGGCAACCCGGCCTTCACTCTGTACTGGTTGCGGACCGGCATCGCGTATTGCTGAATCAGAAACGGACGATGCTCGGCAGGGCAGCCATTGAGGCGGCGCTGCCATTCGTCTTCGGCGCGGTCCAGCTCGTCCGCCGGAAACACGTCAGCGGCCTTCGGCACCTTCAGCGCCGGCTCGGCGTCGGCCCACTGCGCGTACGCCAGGTAATGCACCGGGAACAGCCGATAGCCGCCGAGGATCTGCCGATCCATTTCGATGGCCAGCAATTTGGTGTCCTCGAACAGCTCGGTGATCGGCGGGGCAAAGTTCACGTGCACGCGGCCTTTGTAGCCGGTGATCCCCAGCGCAATGCTGACGTCGTCCTCGCCCGGCACTTTGGTGTAACTGCCGGTGGTGGCGCGGATGTACAACTCCCGCGCCTTGGCGTGATCGCACGGATCGTACTCATAGCTGATGGACACCGGCGTCAGGTTCAACGACTGAATGACCTCGCCAAACGGCTCGTCCTTGCGGCTCATGTGGAACATCTTGAGGATGGCCGATTCGGTGCGGTCGTCGCCGTCTTTGGCGCGGCCCTCAGCCTGGGCGATCCAGATCGACTGGCAGTCATTGCGGATCGAATGATTGATGTACGCCGACAGCAACTGGTAGGCCGCCATCTTCTCCCGTCGCCCGATGATCGAGCGGTGCACGATGAAGCTCTTGTTCAGGCGCATCAGGTCGCTGACGAAGGGCTTTTGCAGCAGGTTGTCGCCAATGGCAATGCGTGGGGTTGGCAGGCCCGCGTGGTAGACCGCGTAGTTGACAAAAGCCGGGTCCATCACGATGTCGCGGTGGTTGGCCAGAAACAGGTACGCCACCCCCGACTTGAACTGCTCGACGCCGGTGTAGGTCACACCGTCAGTGGCGCGTTCGATGGTGTGGTCGACGTAATGCTCGACCTTGTCCTGCAAGGCCGCGACGGTATCGATACCGGCGAACTGGCGACGCAGCTTGCGCGCGATGGCCGGCTGCAGAATCCAGCCGAGGGAGCCGGCCAGACGCGGAAATCGGAAATGCGTGAGGATCGCGAGGAACGCCTTGTCACCCAGCAGCCGATCAAGCACGGCTTTTACTTCGGTGTCGTCGTACGGTCGGATGGCATCGAATTCGCCCATCATGCTCTCTTGTCGGAAACGGCTAAGGTAAAGGAGGTCGAGTCCGGTTGCAGCAGCGAGTCACGACACCACAGGCGTGGTGCCTGGGCGGCGGCCGCGCAACAAGGCGGCTTCGCTCAAGATGGCGACTCAGGCTGATGCCCGGATGCTGAGGAATAAAGCTCGACCCGCAAACAAGTCGGCGATTATACGCAAAACTGGGCCCGGAGACTGCGATGCAGGAAATACAGGATTACGACTGCCCTTATTGTGGCGAACCGGTGGAGGCGGTGCTGGATCTGTCCGGTGGCGATCAGACCTACATTGAGGATTGCCCCGTCTGCTGCCGGCCGATCGTCTTCAGTCTGCAGACCGATGGGGAAGACTGGTCGCTGAACGTGCGCAGCGAGAACGAGTGATGCGCAAGATTTATGAGCCCGAGCACCTCATGGAAGGCGAGCTGCTGCAGGCCATGCTGGCCAGTGAAGGCATCGAGTCCCACATCACCGGGCGTCATCTGTTGGGCGCGGTCGGGGATTTGCCGGCGTTCGGGTTACTGGGCCTGACGGTCGCTGACGACCAGGCCGAGCAGGCACGTCTGTTGATCACCGAGTACAATGCCGCCTTTCCGCTGCCCGGTGACGAGCCGGACAGCTACCCCGATGTGTTGCTGTGCTGAATCCGGTTCGCGCACGCCTCATTCGCTTTCAAAAAGAGTTGTGCTGAACCCATGTGTGGACGCTATGCGCTGTTTCGTTGGTCGCCTGCCTTTGCGGCCTTGCCCGGATTTCCGAGCGACCAGCAAGCGCAGTGGAATATTTCTCCTGCTGCCTCTGTCTTGATGGTCCGGGCAACGTCGGGCGAGGTCGAGGAGGACGCCGAGCGAGGGCGGGAGGTGGCGAGGGCACGCTGGGGGCTGACGCCGCCCTGGTTGACCGATATGTCGCGCACACCCGCCCACGCCCGCGCTGAAACCGTGGCCGAGCAACCGATGTTCAAGCAGGCCTTTCGGGAGCGACGCTGCCTGCTCCCGGCCAACGGCTTCTATGAATGGCGCGGCAGCGTGCGCAAACGGCCGTTCTGGCTGACGCCGGCCGAAGGATCGACGCTGTATTTTGCGGCGATCTGGGAAGCCTATCCCGTGGAAGGCCATACCTACCTGAGCGTTGCCGTGGTCACGCAGTCGGCCATGAACCAGCGCCGACCGTTGATTCTCGACGAGGAAGGTCAGCGCGCCTGGCTTGATCCGGACTGCCCGCTGATCACCTTGCAATCATTGCTCGCCGCCCCGCAGACGCAACTGCGCGAACGGCCTCTGGCCAATCTGGTGAATGATCCGAAGCTCAACGCCCCGGAATGCCTGACGCCCTTGTAGTGCTGTCTCTACCGGGGTGAGTCGCGATCCGGATATTTCTTTCCTGTTACACGCCTGGGTTTTCTTGCGCCTTTTCACATGGCAGACGGCTGGCATCTGGTGCTCGGCGTGCGTATTGCCTAGGATGGCGCGATTGTTTCAATGGAGATACGAAATGCGCGGGATTTTTGCTCTTTGTGGTGTGACGGCAGCTTTGTTGATCTCCGGCTGTCAGGCGGTCAATACCACCACCGGCGATTCGGTGGGTGTCGAGCGCAAGCAATACATGTTCAGCATGCTGTCGACTGACGAAGTCAACAAGATGTACGCCCAGTCGTATCAGCAGACGGTCAGCGAAGCCACGTCCAAAGGCGTGCTCGACAACGGCAGCGCCGAGGGCAAGCGCGTGCAGGCCATCGCCAAGCGGCTGATTGCTCAGGCGCCGAAATTGCGGCCCGACGCGGCGCAGTGGCAGTGGGATGTAAACCTGATCAAAAGCGATGAGCTGAACGCCAACTGCGGTCCGGGCGGCAAAATCATCGTGTACAGCGGCCTGATCGATACGTTGAAGCTCAGCGATGACGAACTGGCGGCGGTCATGGGCCACGAAATCGCCCACGCTTTGCGTGAACACGGTCGTGAAGCCATGTCCAAGGCCTACGGTGTGCAGATGGCGAAGCAGGGCGCCGGTGCCTTATTGGGGTTGGGGCAGGACAGTCTGGCGTTGGCCGACACCGTGGTCGACTACAGCCTGACACTGCCGAACAGCCGCGCGAATGAAAACGAAGCGGACTTGCTGGGCCTCGAACTGGCGGCTCGCGCCGGTTACAACCCGAACGCCGCGATCACGCTGTGGCAGAAGATGGAAGCTCAGGGCGGCGCGTCGCAGCCTGAATTCATGAGCACCCACCCGGCCTCGTCGAACCGGATCGCCTCGTTGCAGGCAGCGATCCCGAAAGTGATGCCGTTGTGTCAGCAGGCCCCGAAGGGCTGATCAGCGCCAGATCCCTCTGGCAGACACGGTGTCATGGGGAGCGAGCGTGCTCGCGAAGAGGTCGGGACATTCGCTGCATCTCAGCGCCTGGAACGCCGTCTTCGTGAGCAAGCTCACTCCCACATGGATTGAGCTTGCTGCACGACAGCGCGGCGTCCAGATGTCGGGAAGTCTCCCACTGGCTTTCTAGATCGTGGATCGGCCTACACCCAGCCGCTGATCTGCATCGCCTTGTACACCGCAACGATCGCCAGAATGAAAAATGCCCCTGCTGCCAGACGACGAATCAGCGTCAGCGGCAGTTTCTCCGCAGCGAAATTCCCCGCCAGCACTACCGGCACGTTGGCCAGCAACATGCCCAGCGTCGTGCCCAGGATCACCAGCCACAAGCTTGGGTACTGCGCCGCCAGCATGACGGTCGCGATCTGCGTCTTGTCGCCGATTTCTGCAATGAAAAACGCGATCAGCGTGGTCAGGAAGGGGCCGTACTTGCGCCCGGTACTGGCTTCATCGTCGTCCAGCTTGTCCGGAACCAGCGTCCACAGCGCGGTGGCGGTGAAGCTGGCAGCCAGGATCCAGTGCAGGACGGCGTCTGAAAGGTAGCTGCTGAACCATGCGCCAACGGCACCGGCTGCGGCGTGGTTGGCCAGCGTGGCGGCGACAATCCCGGCGATGATGGGCCAGGGTTTGCGGAAGCGAGCGGCGAGCACGAGCGCGAGGAGTTGGGTCTTGTCACCGATTTCAGCCAGTGCGACGACGGTGGTGGGGACCAACAGGGATTCCAGCATCAGGGTTTTCCTAAGGGGCGGGTCAACACGGCTATGACACGTACAACCTCCCCGCCCCGGGTCAGGATGTTCGTGTCATAGGTCTTGTCAAACCACCGATCCGTCTGAGCGGATCTGGGGTCGCACGCACCATGGTCTGAGGACCAAGTATGTTGATGCGTGCCGGACGAGCATGGCGCTCGTGGGAGACTACTCCCCTAGGACGGAGCGGATTCTGCCTACACGTCTCGTGTTCGGCAAGCGCTAATTATCACGCACGTTTCGCGCGGTAAATCCGAAAACCCTGGCCCTCGGCCATGATCGCGCAAGGCCCCAGATGCGACTCGATGATCGGCTGATAGCGCAGGAAGCTATTGGCAACCAAGCGCAGTTCGCCACCTTTTCTCAGATGTTCGCGTGCTTTTTTAAGCAGATTTTCAGTCGCGGCGTAGTCGGTATGTACGCCGGTATGAAACGGCGGATTGGTCAAAATCGCGTCCAGGTCGTGCGGCGCGGCGTCGATTCCGTTGCCCGTCAGCACGTCGGCTTCGAGGCCATTGGCAGCCAGGGTCATGCGGCTGCTGGCGGTGGCGAACGCATCGACGTCCAGCATCGTTACGCGTGTTTCGGGGTAGCGGCGTTTCACCGCCGCGCCGAGAACGCCCGCCCCGCAGCCGAAGTCCAGCAGATGGCCAGCGGGAAGCCGATCAATGTTCTCCAGCAGCAGAGCCGAACCCCGGTCCAGACGGCCGTGGCTGAACACGCCCGGCAGACTCACCACCTTCAACGCGCCGCCTTCGATTTCAATGTCGAAACGTTTGGCCAGGCTGTCGAGTTCAACGGCTGGCGGAGGCGTTTCGACGGTGACTTGCCAGAGCTGGCAATGACGCGCGCTGTCGAGCTTGCGCGTGCGCCCGAACGGGCTCAGCTGGCGGGCCGCGGCTTCAATGCCGCCGCGTTTTTCACCGACCAGAAACAGCTCACGTCCGGCCAGACGCGAAGCGAGCGCGTTGATGAGGTAATCGGCGAGGTCGCGGGCCTTGGGCAAAAACAGCACCGCCGCTTCAAAGGGTTCGGCCGGTGCTTCGGTGCCGAAGTGCACGCGCTCGGGAAACCGCCTACCGAGGGTGTCGAAGTCGCCAGCGTGCCAGCTCCAGCCACGTGCATTGGGCAGCGTGCCCAGTAAGTCGTCGGCGGGGAGGCCGGTCAGCAACAAGGAGCCCTGAAACAAATCGGCCTGCCGGAGTAACACTTCACTGCGCGGGTCCATCGTCGGCTCCTTAAAAAAAGGGCGAAGTTTAACAGGCCTGCCGCGCCGCGCACGTGCCCTGTGCAACGGAGTGGCGGGCCTGCAAAGCGCTGCGTGTCAGCTCACGACCCGAACGGGGTCGCCTGCATAAAACGCCAAAGCGTTTTCGTTGATCTGGCCGACGATGCGCTGCCGCGCTTCCTGACTGCCCCAGGCGCTGTGGGGCGTGATGATCAATCGCGGAATATCGCCCGACAGCAGCGGATTGCCGTTGACCGGTGGCTCGACCGTCAGCACGTCGGTGGCCGCGCCGCCGAGATGACCGTTGCGCAGGGCATCGGCCAGTGCCGGCTCGTTGATCAAGCCGCCGCGAGCGGTGTTGACGATGAAGGCTTTGGGTTTGAGCAAGCTCAGCTCGTGGGCGCCAATCATGTCCCGGGTGTGCTCGTTGAGTGGGCAATGCAGGGTGAGGGCGTCGACCTGTGGCAGCAGCTCATTCAGTGGCACGCGATCAGGGCGGGCAGGACGACCGGGAATCTGACCCGACAGCACGCGCATGCCGAAAGCTTCCGCCAGCTTCGCGACGGCGCCGCCCAGTTCGCCATGGCCCAGTAGCCCCAGTGTCTTGCCTTCCAGCTCGACGATGGGGAAGTCCAGCAAGCAGAACTGCTTCGATTTTTGCCACTGGCCCTGTTGAATCGCTTTTTGATAGTCAGGCAAGCGGGTGGCCATCGCCAGCAGCAACATCATTGCGTGTTGAGCTACGGAAGGCGTGCCATAGCCCTGACAATTGCTCACCACCACGCCGTGTTTACGCGCGGCATCGAGGTCGATATTGTTGACCCCGGTGGCCGTCACCAGCACCAGTTTCAACTTCGGGCAGGCGGCGAACGTGTCGGCATCAATCATGATCTTGTTGGAAATGGCCACGTCGGCGTCCTTCAAGCGCTCGGCCACCTGATCGGCCGTGGTGCTCGCGTGCAGCACCAGTTCGCTGAAGGTTTCACGCCACGGCGCGAGGTCGAGATCCCCCAGATCCAGAGAGGTGTGATCCAGGAAAACTGCTCGGCGTTGACTGGGCATCAGCTGTACCTTTTGCTCGGTGGGTGGGAAGCGTAATGTGACGAGCCTACCAGAGCCTGCCGCTCGCCATAACGCCTGGAGAACTTCAATGTACTGGCCCGAATTCTTAACCGTTGCGCTGATTCACCTGCTGGCCGTCGCCAGTCCCGGACCGGACTTTGCGGTCGTGGTGCGCGAGAGCGTGACCCACGGGCGCAAGGCCGGCACCTACACCGCCATGGGTGTGGGCACCGCGATTTTCCTGCACGTCGGCTATTCGCTGCTGGGGATTGGCTTGATCGTTTCGCAGTCCATCGTCCTGTTCAATGCCTTGAAATGGGCGGCAGCGGCGTACCTGATTTACATCGGCATCAAAGCGCTGCGGGCAAAACCTGCGAGCGCATCGGATGCGCCCGTGGACATCGCCAAGGGCGAGCGCACCGCGCGGGGCGCCTTCACGGCCGGGTTCGTCACCAACGGCCTGAACCCGAAAGCGACGCTGTTTTTTCTGTCGCTGTTCACCGTCGTGATCAACCCGCACACGCCGATGTTGGTTCAGGCGGGCTACGGGGTTTACCTGGCATTCGCGACCGGCGCGTGGTTTTGCCTGGTGGCACGCCTGTTCAGCCAGCCCCGGGTGCGCGCGGGCTTTGCGCGGATGGGTCACTGGTTTGATCGGGCGATGGGTGGTGTGCTGGTTGCGCTGGGCTTGAAGCTGGCGTTGACGGAAATGCATTGATTTTGGGTTTAGTGAAGTACCACAGTTAAAGGAATTAGATTGGGTACTACCTCCTTTAGACGGCAGGGATGAGTAAATGGATTTTCTAACCGATGTTCCCAGTTGGGACGATATAGCGCGTAATCTTGAGGAAAAGTTCAGCCATTTAAACCAGTCTTTAGATCAGGGCTGGGAAAGCACGCTTGGTCGTTGGGATGGTTTCACTCAACGCGTGAGCAACGAGGCCACTCTGGCCTACGGCAGTGTTGGCGGAAACCGCATCGAATCGGTCAGGTCGGCGATGGCCAAGTCCTATCCCATTGTCCAACTAGACCTCACGCGCAAATGGGCATCCATTAACATCGCCGATATCCTGCCTACCTTGCTGCAATTGGTCAAAGAGGTCGCCATGATCATGGGCGGCAGCGTAGCTGTAGGGGCCATTGCCGGTGGGGCGGCTGGATCGCTCGCCTTTGGGGCGGGTGCGTTACCGGGAGCTGTAGTGGGTGGCGGCATAGGCGCGCAAGTCGGCAACTTGATTCTGTTGGGGATGGGACTTTCAGCCATCGCCGATTATTTCTATCAAGGGCTACCTCCTTGTCTTGCAAGCATTTATGAGGGCATCGTCACCGCATGGACCGCTGAGGACGGTGTCAGACCTGCAGGCCTTGATCCTACAGGCGCATCCGCATGGATAGTTGACGAGCGTATAGACGCAGCAGCGAGAAAACTTGCCAGCGGTCAGGAGCAGTTGGTAATGCTGTTGCTGACAGCCATTGTTACTTATATCTCTAGAGGACAGATTAAGGCTGGAGTCGTGGGCAGTCTGGACGGCATTGCCGCGCGCAGCGCAAAACTTCAAGCAGACATGACTAACAAAGAGGTTGCTGGTTGGTTAGCTCGGAATGAACAAGGTTTGCTGGCACTTCCTGAATTGCGAGTAAGCGAACCAATGCCACTGGCTAAAAAAGAACTAGAACCCAGGGTTTCGAAGCAGCCACAAAGACCAGAAATAAACTCAAAAGAGCAAGAAGCCGGTGTCCCGATACAGCCAGAAAGACCAAAAGCAAATAAAAGAGAGGACGAACAACATCCTAATGGGAATCCCGTTTTAGGTGTATTGGAAGACAGTGTATTCGCACAAAAAATGTCTAAGCCGGCCAAGGAGTTTAGCGACAAAGGAAAAGATATTTATTCTGAGGCTGCCGGGCATTCTATAATAACCGTGGCCGATCTTACGAGCGCTTTGGAAAAAGGTACTATTACCCCTCGCCAAGTACCTTTAGACTACGTTATTATCGACGGCCACAACGTAATAGCGAACACCCGGAGTTCAACAGCGCTTATAAGTGCTGGGATACCCAAAAGTCAATGGTATGGGGCTAATAAAACAGGAGTCATAGCTTACGATGATGTAACCTTTGATGAGCTTGTCAAAGCACAGCTTAGAAAAAATTACAACGGTTCCGTACTTGATGCCAGGAGATGATAGCTTATGAAACTCTTACAGCCCCAAAAGCTTTTGGATCTCGATACCTTTTTGCCTTCAGATGGTGAAGATTATGTTGAGATGTCTTGGGTCGATAACTCGCTCACACTTAACATCTATTACGATCCGGAGCTTCCCGGTATCGTGCGGGCAAAAAAAGCCTTTGTCTTTTTGTCGCCTAGCTATTTCGTAAAGACACCGTTCCCGGGGCATAGCTTTTTTAGTTGCCCTGACGACCGGGATTTATCGTTGCTGAGCTGTTTGGTGGAGTACAAAAGCTCAGAAATGCTGGATATCGCGAATAAGCCCCCCGGCTTGCCTAGATACCGGCATTTTCGGGTATACCTACACTCTGTAGGGGCGGCACTCCACATCGTTGCGCAGTCATTTGAAGTTATAGACTAGTCTTGAGAGGAAGCCACTCCGCAGGGACTTTATCGATTAGCCACACTGCGTTTTCGGCCTTATAAAACTTGAAGCCCATTTCATGCATTCGAAGGGCTTCAATTTTCAGGACAACTGGCTTGCCATAGCGAAGCCCTACGGAATGTGCAGTTTCTGGGCTTTCCGACAAGTGCACATGATGACGTACTCCCGGACTGAGTCCTTTCTCATAGATTGATTCCAAGAATCTGGTGGCCGTACCATGGTAGAGGAGTGTGGGCGGTATCATCTGCGTGTGTTGAAGATTTACTGTGCGAGTTGAATGACCTTGCGCGGCTCGGATAAGTTGTCGGCTTTCTGAAATAATAAATCTTTTCTTCTCGCTTTCGTTAACCACCTTTTCCAACAGGTCTCGGTCAATAACGCGATTATTTCTCGAGGCGCACAGGATTAGCGCATCGATATCGGCCCATCCATCTGAATCCAGCTCCAAGCCGATGGCTTCTGGTTCATGCCTTAAGACATAACTTAAAAACTTGCTGGTTTCGTCAAGTAATTTCTTGTCCACACCGATTCCTCATAATGGCCAGCATTAAACGTGAAAGCTAAAGCTTCATCCGAAGAAAATCAATCCTGACCTCTGCTGTATCGTTATTCAGCAACGTTGGAACATTCTTGAGCGGTTAGGTATTCCAATGACACCTTTCTTATGATCTCGGCGGCACCGAAAAAATTCTTTATATCGGTCCAGAATTTCCTAGGCCAAGTTGGTTTTTTTTAGGCACCTCAGACCAACAATTCATCCCTTCGGCTGATCCGATCGACGCGCCAAGCCCCTACAGTGCATATTTACAAGCCCGCACCTGCACCGTGAAAAGGGATTCCTATGCTGCACACCCGCGTGATTCCGCCCGCCGAAGGGGCGTACCCGTACCCTCTGTTGATCAAGCGACTGCTGCTGTCAGGCGTGCGCTACGAAAAGACCCGTGAGATCGTTTACCGGGACCATTCGCGCTATTCGTATCAAATGCTCAACGAGCGCATCTGCCGGCTGGCCGGTGCGCTGACCGCGGCGGGAGTGAAGGCGGGTGACACCGTGGCGGTGATGGATTGGGACAGCCATCGTTACCTGGAATGCATGTTTGCCATTCCAATGATTGGTGCGGTGGTGCATACCATCAACGTGAGGCTGTCGCCCGAGCAGATCCTGTTCACCATGAACCACGCTGAAGACAAGCTGGTGCTGATCAACAGCGAGTTTGTGCCCCTCTACAACGCCATCGCCGGGCAACTGACGACGGTGGAAAAGACACTGTTACTGACCGATACCGATGGCGCTACCACCGGCCTGCCCAATCTCGTCGGCGAGTACGAAGCGTTGCTGGCCGCGGCGAGTCCGCACTATCAGTTCGAGGATTTCGACGAGAACTCGGTGGCGACCACGTTCTACACCACCGGCACCACGGGCAACCCCAAAGGGGTGTATTTCACCCATCGCCAGCTCGTGCTGCACACCTTGGCCGTTGCGACGATCATGGGCAGCGTCGAAGGCATCCTTGGCGGCGACAAGGTTTACATGCCGATCACGCCGATGTTCCACGTTCATGCGTGGGGCGTGCCGTATGCCGCCACCATGCTGGGCGTCAAGCAGGTGTACCCCGGCCGCTACGACCCCGAGTTGCTTGTGGCGCTCTGGCAAAAGGAAAAGGTCACGTTCTCGCACTGCGTGCCTACCATTATGCAGATGGTGCTCAACGCCAAAGCCGCCCAGGACATGGATTTCACCGGCTGGCACATCATCATCGGCGGCAGCTCGCTCAATCGTTCGCTGTACGAAGCGGCCAAGGCCAAGGGCATTCAGCTGTCTGCGGCCTACGGCATGTCCGAGACCGGGCCGTTGGTGTCGGTTGCGCACTTGAACGACGACCTGATGGCCGCCAGTGAAGACGAACGCACCACGTACCGAATCAAGGCCGGGGCGCCGGGGGTGCTGGTCGAGGCAGCGATTGTCGATGGCGAGGGCAACTTTCTGCCATCCGACGGCGAGACCCAGGGCGAACTGGTGCTGCGTGCGCCGTGGCTGAGCGAAGGGTATTACCGGGAGCCGGAGAAGGGCGCCGAACTGTGGGCCGGCGGCTGGCTGCACACCGGTGACGTGGCGACGCTGGACAGCATGGGCGGGATCGACATTCGCGACCGCATCAAAGATGTCATCAAGACGGGGGGCGAGTGGGTGTCTTCGCTGCAGCTGGAGGATCTCTGCAGTCGCCATCCCGGTGTCCGTGAAGTGGCTGTGGTCGGCATCGCTGACCCGCAGTGGGGCGAGCGCCCGTTTGCACTGTTGGTCGCCCGCGAGGGTCACGTTCTGGATGCCAAGATCCTGAAGGAACACCTCAAGCCGTTTGTGGAACAGGGGCACATTAACAAGTGGGCCATTCCGAGCCAGATCGCCCTTGTTACCGAAATTCCCAAGACCAGCGTCGGCAAGCTCGACAAGAAGCAGATCCGCCAGAACATCCTCGAATGGCAGGGCAGCAACAGCGCTTTCCTCTCCACGCTCTGACGCTTTCCTTCGCGGCCATTTTCATCGTTCATTGCTTTGAAAATGTGCCGCGAAGGCTCTACTCCGGCGTCTTCCTTGCCAATTCTTCTTTTTCAGCCATGCTCCCCCTGCGATGTGATTGGCCACTCTGGCGTCGGCGTGCCAGAGGTGTTGGCGCTGTAAATCACACTTTAGAGGGATCAAGCAGCAGCACCTGCTGGCTATAGTCGGCAGTAGGTTGGTACCGGAGAAAAGCGCATCGATCGTTTCGCAGTTGATTGGCTGCCCGATCAGCGTTGACACCAGGCACTGCGGCCCGTCCGCCTGAGTCGTTTCCGGAAGCACCCACTGCCATAAAAATAAAAGCACATGGAGTAGCGTCGATGACATCAGCTAACCAGTTCTGGCGCCGGGCTAAATTGCCCTTGGCCGTCAGCCTCGCTTCCACGCTCGCCGGCCCTGCATTCGGCGTCAGTTTCAATATCGGAGAAATCGAAGGCAACTTCGACTCGTCGCTCTCAGTAGGGGCAAGCTGGTCCACCCAGAATGCCAACAAGAACCTGATCGGCTCCAACAACGGCGGTCACGGTCTTTCGCAAACCTCCGACGACGGTCACTTGAACTTCAAAAGCGGAGAAACGTTTTCGAAGATCTTCAAGGGCATTCACGATCTTGAACTGAAGTACGGCGACACCGGTGTGTTCCTGCGGGGCAAGTACTGGTACGACTTCGAGCTCAAGGATGAAGGCCGCGACTTCAAGGACATCAGCGATTCCGGCCGCAAAGAGGGCGCCAAGTCTTCAGGTTTCGAGCTGCTCGACGCTTTCGTCTATCACAACTATTCCATTGCCGATGAGCCGGGTTCGGTGCGTCTGGGCAAGCAAGTCGTCAGTTGGGGTGAAAGTACCTTCATCCAGGGCGGCATCAACAGCATCAACCCGGTCGACGTGTCCGCGTTCCGGCGTCCTGGCTCGGAAATCAAGGAAGGCCTGATTCCGGTCAACATGTTCTACCTGTCGCAAAGCCTGACCGAAAACCTGTCGGCAGAAGGCTTTTACCAGTTGGAATGGGACCAGACCGTCGTCGACAACTGCGGCACCTTCTTCTCGCAACCGGACGTCATCGCGGACGGCTGCAACAGCAACCTTGCCGTGCTGCGCACCCGCGACAGCCTCAATTCGGCTCTGCCAGCCGCGTTGCGTGGCCCCGTTCAAAGAACGCTGGCAGCGCGCGGCGTGAGTTTCGGCAGCCCTGACGAGGGCGCCGTGGTTGCCCGCGGCCCTGATCGCGATGCCCGGGACAGCGGCCAGTACGGCCTGGCCATGCACTATAACTTCGAGCCGCTGGACACCGAGTTCGGCGCTTATTACATGAATTACCACAGCCGTCTGCCGATCTTCAGCGGCAAGGGCGGGCCGGCGAGCGCCTACAGCGCAGCGGGTCTGGTGGGCGGTCTGGCGGCCAATGGCGTTCCTCGGGGTGTTGCTGCGGCCCTCGCGCCAACCCTGTTGCCCGTCGTGGTCGCCGGCAACTCCAGTTACTACGTTGAATACCCGGAAGACATCCACCTGTTCGGCCTGAGCTTCTCCACCACCTTGCCCACCGGCACGGCGTGGAGCGGTGAACTGAGCTACCGCCCGAACGCACCGGTGCAGTTGAACACCACCGACATTCTGTATTCCGGCCTGTCGCCGCTGAACTCGAACGTGTCGCTGCTGCAGGGCGCACCCGGCCAGGACCAGAAAGGCTATCGCCGCAAGGAAATCAGCCAGGCGCAGACCACTTTCACGCACTTCTTCGACCAAGTGATGGGCGCCGAACGTCTGACCGTGGTGGGTGAGGTCGGCTGGACCCATGTCGGCGGTCTGGAAAGCACCTCGAAACTGCGTTATGGCCGCGACCCGAGCTATGGCCCTGGCCCGCTGCCGGGTGGTCAGTGCCAGACCCTCAACGCCAGCACCCTGGGCGCTGCCGCGCAGAACAACCTCAGCCGCTACTGCGAAAACGATGGCTTCACCACCACCGATTCGTGGGGTTACCGCGCCCGCGCCATCTGGGATTACAACAACGTCTTCGCCGGTGTGAACCTGCGCCCGAGCGTGGCCTGGTCCCACGACGTCGACGGCTACTCGCCGGGTCCTGGCGGCAACTTCGAGGAAGGTCGCAAGGCCGTGAGTCTGGGCCTCGACGCCGAGTACCAGAACACCTACACCGCCAACCTTTCCTACACCAACTTCTTCGACGGCAAGTACACCACCGTGGACGACCGCGACTTCGTAGCACTCAGCTTCGGCATGAACTTCTAAGGACAATAATGAAAATGAAAATCACGAAGGGTCTGTTGCAGGTGGGCGTGTTGGGGCTGTCGTTGCTGGCGACCAGCGTGATGGCGGCGGTGTCCGACGCCGAAGCCGCCAAGCTGGGCACCACGCTGACGCCAATGGGCGCGGAAAAAGCCGGCAACGCTGCCAATACCATCCCGGCCTGGAGCCCGATGCCGACCAACGCGGGCGCGGTGGACGACAAAGGTTTCCTGGCCAACCCGTACGCCAGTGAAAAAGCGCAGTTCACCATCACGGCGCAGAACGTGGATCAGTACAAGGACAAACTTGCCCCGGGCCAGTACGCGATGTTCAAGCGCTACCCGGACACCTACAAAATGCCGGTTTACCCGTCCCATCGTGGCGCCACTGTGCCGGCTGACGTGTTCGCTGCGATCAAGAAAAACGCCACCAACACCAAGCTGGTGGGCGGCGGCAACGGCCTGGAGAATTTCGAAACTGCGGTGCCGTTCCCGATTCCGAAGGATGGCCTCGAGGTGATCTGGAACCACATCACCCGATATCGCGGCGGCAGCGTCTCGCGTCTGGTCACCCAGGCCACGCCGCAGACCAACGGCTCGTTTAACCCGGTGTATTTCCACGATGAGTTCGTCTTTCGCGACAAGATGAAGGATTTCGATCCAAAGAATCCGGGCAACATCCTGTTCTATTTCAAGCAGGAAGTGACGGCGCCAGCGCGTCTGGCAGGCTCGGTGCTGCTGGTGCACGAAACCCTCGATCAGGTCAAAGAGCCGCGTGAGGCGTGGGTCTACAACGCCGGGCAGCGTCGTGTACGCCGTGCGCCGCAAGTGTCCTATGACGGGCCGGGCACCGCCGCCGACGGCCTGCGTACTTCCGACAACCTCGACATGTTCAACGGCGCGCCTGATCGGTACGACTGGAAGCTGATCGGCAAACAAGAGATGTACATCGCGTCCGACAGCTACAAGCTCGACGATCCGAAATTGAAATACGCCGACATCATCAAGGCCGGCCACATCAATCAGGACTTGGCGCGCTATGAACTGCGTCGGGTCTGGCACGTGACCGCCACGCTGAAAGAAGGCCAGCGCCATATCTACGCCAAACGTGACTTCTTCATCGACGAAGACACCTGGCAGGCAGCGGTCATCGATCACTACGACGGTCGTGGTCAACTGTGGCGCGTGGCTGAAGCCCACGCCGAAAACTACTACGACAAGCAAGTGCCGTGGTACGCCCTCGAAGCCCTGTACGACTTGCAATCAGGTCGCTACCTGGCGCTGGGCATGAAGAACGAAGAGAAGAGGGCGTATGACTTCGGCTTCACCGCCACTGCCAGCGACTTCTCGCCCAACGCGCTGCGCCAGGAAGGCGTGCGCTAAGGGCTGACCGTACAAGCGGAGAGCGTGCAATGTTGATCACAGCTACAGCGCACTGAAGTCCTCCGCTGTCTTACCCTATGGCTGATCCCCATGGAGCAGAAAGGAAACACTCCGAGCGATCGGGGTGTTTTTTTGCCCGCGCTGACAGAGTCCCGCCTTCAGGCGACCTGCGCAGCGATCCTTTGCCACACGCCGCATTCCCCCGACGGCGCCGAACGTACCTCCCCGGACATATAAACCAACATTCGCCCTGTTGATGGGATACGTTTTCTTACAGTCTTTCGTCTAACAATGTTCAAAAGGTTCCCCATAGCCGCTAGTCTCCCGACATCTGAACGCCGAACAACAAGCACTCCAACAAGAGCCGGCCATGACTGATCTGTCGCGTTTGCAAGGATTCGCAAATCACGCCGTCACTGCGTTGGAAGGCCGTTTCTTCCGTCCGCCACTGCCTGAAGGTTATGTATCGAGACCTCGATTGTGCGAGCGGCTGAGTGCGGGTCTGTCTGGGCGCCTCTTATTGGTCAGCGCGCCGGCCGGGTTCGGTAAAAGCTCACTGGCGGTGGAGTTCTGCGAGAGCCTGCCCGATCAGTGGCAGAACCTCTGGCTGGGTCTGAGCCACCGGGACAGCGACCCGGGCCGGTTTCTCGAACGTCTTCTCTGCGGTCTCCAGCAGTTTTTCCCCCAACTCGGCGCCCAGGCGCTCGGGCTTCTGAAGATGCGTCAGCGTCACCAGCCGTTTGCCTTCGAAGAGTGGCTGGACGGTTTGCTGGACGAACTGGCGATGCACCTGATGCTGAGCAAACCGCTGCTGCTGGTGCTCGACGACTATCACTTGGTGCAGGGCCCCGTGCTGGATCGCTGCCTGCAATTTCTGCTCAATCATCTGCCTGCGGGCATGAACATCATGGTCACCAGCCGGCAGAGGCCGAACTGGCACCTGGCGCGGCTGCGGCTGTCCCGTCAATTGCTGGAGTTATCCGAGCAGGACCTGCGTCTGACCGACGACGAGTCGCTGGCGGTGCTGGATCCGCAGCGCCATGGCTTGAGCGATGAAGCACTGCACGCCTTGCTGCAACGCAGTGAAGGTTGGGTGGCCGGCCTGCGATTCTGGCTGCTGGCGGCCAACGAAGCGGGGAGTAACGCGCTGACCCAAGGGCTCAACGGCGGGGAAGGGCTGATCCGTGATTACCTGCTCGAAGAGGTCATTGATTGTCTGCCAGCCGACGTTCAGGCTTTTCTCTATGAAACAGCGTGTCTGGAGCGCTTCAGCGGTGCCCTGTGCAATGCCGCACGTGACAGTCATGACAGCGATGAAATGCTTGGGTACCTGCAAGCGCATCAGGTGTTTCTGGTCCCGCTGGACGAGCATGGCCGCTGGTTTCGCTATCACCATTTGTTTTCTGACCTGCTGCGCGCGCGTGCCGGACCCAGTGTCACACCGCAACAACGGCGCGTGCACCTGAATGCCTGCCGCTGGTTCAGCGACCAGGGGCTGCTCGACGAAGCCATCGAGCAGGCGTTGCGCGCGGGACATCTGGATGTGGCGGCCAATCTGGTGCAGAACCTGTCCGAAGAACAACTGCTTGCCGAGCAAAACGTCGGCATGCTGCTGCGCTGGAAAATGGACTTGCCCGACAGCCTGCTGGTCAGCACGCCGCGTTTGATCGTGCTGTACGCCTGGGCCCTGGGCCTGGCGTGTCAGCTGGACGCAGCCGAGGAGCTGGGCAACCACCTCAGTCGATTCCTGCCGGCCCCTTCCGCGACCGCGCAAAATTCAATGCTGGCCCAGTGGCTGGCGCTGAGCGGGATCATCGCCCGAGGCCGCGGCGACAGTGAAACGGCCCGACGTTATTGCAGCGAAGCGTTGGTCAGTCTGCCACCCAAGCGGTACGGTCAGCGTTTGCTGTGCCTGTCGACGCTGGCGAATCTGGCCATCGCCGATGGAGATTTATGGCGCGCCCGGGCGCTGAACCGTGACGCCCTGGAGTTGGCGCAACGGGTGGCCAATCCGTTGTTTGAAGCACTGGCGCACTACGACCGGGCCCGCACGTTGCAGGCCCGTGGCGAAACGCTTCGCTCGATGGAGGAGGTGCGCCAGGGCTTAAGACGTTTGAACGGCCTGTCTTCACAAAAGTTATACGCGGTGCGCGCGCGACTGACGTTGTACGAAGGTTATCTGCTGGTGCAGTGCCTTCAACCGGAGGCAGGCCGCGAGCGCTTGAGCGCCGGACTCGCCGAGGCGCGCGCATGCCGTGACATCAGCGTGCTGATCGGCCACTGCGTGATTGCCGGAATGGAGGGGCGCGAAGGACGCTACGCCGAAGCCTTCGCCGAGCTGGCCGAGGCCGAGCGGCTGATGCACATCTGGGACGTGCCGCCGGTTTATTACCTGGCAATGATCACCCTCGCGAAATGCGAGCTGTGGCTGGCCCAGGGCCGTATCGACCTGGCCGACGCCTGGCTGCTGCGACTGGGACAGACCTATGGCGGCAATCAACCTGCCGCCGCCCCCGAATGCTCGCCGCAACTGCCTCAACAGATCGAAACGCTGCGGGCGGTTCTTGACCACGTTCAGGGCCGTACCGAAGAGGCGATGGCGCGGCTGCTCAGTCTGGTTGAGTACGCCCGGCGGATCGGCGCAGGACTGCTCGGACTCAATGCGCTGAGTCAGCGCATCCTGTTGTTGCTCGACACATCACGCGGGCCCGAGGCAGATGAGCTGTTTCAACAGAGCCTTCTGCTCGCCTCGGGCGGTGCGGTTCTGCCCTTCCAGCGGCTGATTCGTGGTCATCCCGACTGGCTGCGCGAGCAACTACACAAACGCCCCCCATGCCGGCTGGTCGATTACTTGCTTCAGCAACTGCCCGAAGCTGCGCCCGGTCAGAGGCTGCCTTGCCTGCGCGTCACCCCTGAACCGCTCGGCTGCAACGGCGGCGACCACCTCAGCGCCCGAGAACTCAGCGTGCTGCAGTTGATCGCGCAAGGCTGTTCCAATCAGGAGATCAGCGAGCGCTTGTTCATTTCCCTGCACACCGTCAAAACCCACGCCAGCCACATCAACGGCAAGCTGGGCGTCGAGCGACGCACGCAAGCAGTGGCCCGGGCGCAAGAGCTAGGACTGCTGGGCTGAGCGATCGGCACTTAAATACCCTTTTTTTTCAAATACTACCCATTTTAGGCATTTAATTGCCTTTTATGCGCTCAGGCCCTAAGGTTTAGGCATTAAATTGCCGAGCGCCCTTTCATGCAGTTGACCCTCCAACTCTACCTGTCGGGACGATGGCACGATGCGATGCGTTTCGACATCGAGAAGCCAGAGTCAGGGCAGAACAGCCCGTGCAGCTTTGCGTATGAGCAGGCATTTCTAATTGCCCACCTCGATGCGCTTGATCGTCCCACCTCGCCATCCGTAAGCGCTCGAATTCCACTGGGCTGGGATTTGTTCAGAACGGCGGGGCTGCCGGCGTTTTTGCATGACATCGTTCCCGCGGGAGCGGCACGCCGTTTCCTGCTGGCGCGTCTGGCAGTGCCTGAAGGCGAAAACACCCCGGCCGATCTGGTGCTCTTGCAGCGCTGCACCCCTGCGCCCGTCGGGCATCTGCGCATCAAGGAATCGTTCGAAGCTTTGCCCAAGGCCAGCAGCATCGGTTTTGACCGGAGTGAGGTCGTTGCTCGGGACAGCCGCTTTCTCGAATACGCGTATGAACAAGGCGCAGCCGTAGGGGGTGCGACGGGAGCGGGCGGCGAGGCGCCGAAGCTGTTGCTGGCCGAGGACACCGCAGGACTCATGCACCCTGATGCAACGCTCGCCGACAGCGAAGTCCGTCAACACTGGTTCGTGAAATTCTGTCGCAACAAAGGCAACGAGACGGATCGCACCATTCTCAGAAGCGAGTTTTGCTATTACCAGGCCCTCCAACGCATCGGTGAATACACCGTTCCCTTTGATGGCATGAGCCTTGAAGAGGCCCGCAAGCCCAGCCTGTGGATGAAACGCTTCGACCGCAGCGTCGATGAACAGGGCGTGCGCCGGCTGGCTGTCGAATCGGTGTACTCGCTCGCCGACATCACCCGCCCCGGCGCGTACATGACGCACGTGCAAGCCGTCGCCGCGCTGTCTAACGCCTGGTCGGCGAATGCTCAGCAGGGGGGCATCCCTCAAATGGTTGCCGAGTACGTAAGGCGCGACCTGATCAATCAGATTCTGGGAAACAGCGACAACCATGGGCGCAACACGTCGATCCTGCGCGATGAACAGCGACTCGCTCTGGCGCCGATTTACGACCTGGCGCCTATGGTCATGGACGACGAAGGCGTGACGCGCACCACCAAATGGCCTGACCCCATCGAACGCGCCGGCGAAGTGGACTGGCGTGAGGCCTGCCAGGCGTTATCCCCATGGGCCGACCCCGACGAATTGTTTGAGGGCCTCAGAACCGATGCCGAACGCCTGCGGGCATTGCCTGATTTGCTGAATGAAATGGGCTTGCCGCAAAAGACCTTGAATCATCCACGGATCAGGCTGGGGCAGCTGGATGCAACGCTCAAGGGATGGGGCCTGCGATGAACGACGACATACGCCAGCGCGGCATCATCCTCGACGAACTTCGGGAGCAGCTTTTGGACGGGACCGTTTCGATGGGCGCTGCCGTCAAACGGCTGCGGACCGAAATCACGGGATTGCGCCAGGAACAGTTCGCGCGCATGTGCAAAATCTCGTTGCGCACGCTGCGCCAGATCGAGCAGGACGAGGGGAATCCGACGGTGCAGACCCTCAACGCGGTGTTCAGACCCTTCGGCATGCAGGTCGGCATTATCCCGTTGCGACCCAGGCCGGCGGCGACCAGCCTTTGATGCATGATCGGCCCGACGGCACACTCAGGCGGCGGGCTGACCCGCCCACATGCTGACCACGTCCAGAAGGCCCCAGTCTTCAGCCAGTTCGAACTTGAGGATGCCATCGCTTACCGAGGGGCAGGCGAGGTTGATGACGTGCGGCTCGAAGGGCATGCGGGTCCGGGTAGACAGAAAAACCTTCACTTTCGGGTGCAGCAGGGACTTTTCATCCTGCTCGACCACCACGCCCAGACGCTCGCTTTTCAAACGAACCAACGCGCCCACGGGGTAGATACCGACGGTCTTGACGAAGTGCTGGAATACCGTCGCATCGAAGTGGCCTTTCCAGGATGCCATCTCGCGAACCGAATGCGCGGCGTCCCAGCCTTTCTTGTAGGGCCGGTCCGAAGTCACCGCGTCATAGACGTCACAGATAGCGCCCATTTTCGCCAGCAGACTGATCTCGTCACTTTTCAGCCCGTGGGGATAACCGCTTCCGTCGATTTTTTCGTGATGATGCAGGCACACGTCCATCACCAGTCGGGTCACCCGCTCGCAGCCCTGGAGGATTTCCAGACCGGCCTGCGGATGGTGCTTCATGACTTCGTATTCTTCGTAGGTGAGGCGATCAGGCTTATTGAGAATGGCCGAGTCGATCATCATTTTGCCGACGTCATGCATCAGCCCGGCGACGCCGGCTTCACGCACCTGATCCTCGTCCAGCTCCATCTGCCGCGCGAGCGCAACCATCAATGCGCACACCGCCACCGAGTGCATGTAGGTGTACTCATCGGTCGTCTTCAAGCGCGACAGGCTGATGAGTGCGTGGGGGTGGCGCATCACGGACGTGGCAATTTCCTCCACCAACAGATCGACGTCTTCGGTGTTCATCGCCCGGCCCATGCGGGCATCGCTGAACATGGTCATCACTAGCGCTTTCGCGCGCCCACAAATCAGGCGCGCGCGGGCCAGTTCCATTTCCAGGCTGCACGGCGCAGTTTCGGATGGGTCGGGACACTCAGGGAAGATCTGTTCGGCTGGCGAGCTGTCGGCAGGGCTTTTGCCAAGATGGGTATCGATCCAGACTTCACGGGTCGACGCCTGAATGTGCCGCAACACCGCGTCGTCGCTGAGTTCGCGTTCGACGTGCGCGGTCCAGAACGGATCGTTGATCCGGGGGCGGCAGAACTCGTGGATGTACATGCCCAGCGTGAGGTCGGAAACGGGGATTTTTCTTAGCATAGAGTCAGCTCTTGCGCGGTTATACAGCGCTGCCTTACCTGAAAGTGAGAGCGATCTTTGTTGAGTGCTTCATCACTGCGCTTTCCAGTACTTGCGCATTGCCAGTATAGGAAAGCGCTGGAGAAATTAAACCCTGTTAAATTTTGAGTGCATTAGGGTGGCGCTGCCATAAACGCATCTGCATCAATGATTTATGTAGATTCTGGGCAACCACCAAGGTTCGGATCAGTCAATAAATACGATGAACAGCATGTTAAAAATGCACCTAAATATTTGCTTTTGTGAGTAAAGAAATGCGGCCTCTGGTCGTGCACTGGCGGTTCAGCCCGCGTTAAGGAATTTTTGACGGGGTGCATGCTCTAATTGCCCAAATCGTCGGCCTTTATGTTTGGCCGTAGAAAAGCAAAACAGGAGCTCTCCTTGATGTTGACCTTTCGCCGTTTGATCATTGCTGCCACCGCACTGACCGTGCTTTCCGGATGCGCAACGCAGAACCCATACGACAATCAGGGGCAGGCGCAGAACTCCGGCGGCATGAGCAAGACCGCCAAGTACGGCGGCCTGGGTGCATTGGCCGGCGCCGTCGCCGGTGCTGCCATCGATCACAACAACCGTGGCAAAGGTGCGCTGATTGGCGCTGCCGTAGCAGGCGCGGCATCTGCCGGTTACGGCTACTACGCCGACAAGCAGGAAGCTGCACTGCGCGCCAGCATGGCCAACACCGGCGTTGAAGTTCAACGTCAGGGCGACAACATCAAGCTGGTGATGCCGGGCAACATCACGTTTGCCACTGATTCGTCGGCCATTGCCAGCAGCTTCTACTCGCCACTGAATAACCTGGCCGGTTCGCTGAAGCAGTACAACCAGAACATGATTGAGATCGTCGGCTACACCGACAGCACCGGCAGCCGTCAGCACAACATGGACCTGTCGCAGCAGCGCGCCCAGAGCGTCGCGACCTACCTGACCTCCCAGGGGGTTGATGCGGCTCACCTGTCGGTGCGCGGTGCCGGTCCTGATTCGCCGATCGCCAGCAACGCCGACGTCAACGGTCGCGCCCAGAACCGCCGTGTTGAGGTCAACCTCAAGCCGATTCCTGGCCAGCAATACCAACAGCAGCAATAAACGCGTGACGTGAAACCAAAAACCCCGGCCAGTGAGCCGGGGTTTTTGTTTGTGGTTTACAAGCGTTCAGCCTGGATACCGCTCATGCATCTGCGCGAGCAACGCGTCCTTGTCTTCCCATAGCCGATTGATCCACTGCTGAAACTCCAGGCGGTAGGCATCGTCCTGGTCGTAGCTTTTGCCAATGAACTGCGGCGGGATCTGCACTTCTTCGAAATGCGCGACCACTTCGCGCACGTTGCCGCAGAGCAAGTCCCAATACCCTGGCCGACCGGCCGGGTAATGAATGGTCACGTTGACGATGGATTCCAGCTGCTCGCCCATGGCGTCCAGCACAAAGGCGATGCCGCCTGCCTTCGGTTTCAACAGATAACGGAATGGCGAGTTCTGCTGTGCGTGCTTGGCTTCGGTGAAGCGCGTGCCTTCGACGAAGTTGAAAATGCCCACCGGATTGTTGCGAAACTTCGCACAGGTGCGGCGGGTGGTGGCGAGGTCCTTGCCTTTCTTTTCCGGGTGCTTGGCCAGATAAGCCTTGCTGTAGCGCTTCATGAACGGAAAGCCCAGCGCCCACCAGGCGAGGCCAATCACCGGCACCCAGATCAGCTCCTGCTTGAGGAAGAACTTGAGCGGGCGGATGCGCCGGTTGAGCACGTACTGCAGCACCATGATGTCAACCCAGCTCTGGTGATTGCTCGTCACCAGGTACGAGTGCTGATAGTCCAGCCTGTCCAGCCCACTCAGGTGCCAGCGGGTGTGACCGATCACGTCCATCCAGACGTTGTTATTGCTGATCCACGCTTCGTGGATGTGGCTCATCAGCCAGTCGGTCACCTTTTGCGCGGCCGGGAAGGGCAGGCACAGCTTGAAGATGGCAACGACGAACAGCGGCGTGCAGCAGAGAATTGTGTTGAGCGCCAACAGCAACGAGGCGATGACGCCGCGCAAAGGGGCGGGCAGGAAATCCATGTGAATCGAACTCCGGGGGGGCAGTCGGCCGCCGGTGGGTCCCGGCGGGGTTATTGTGGGCAAGCGATATTGCAGCGCAATGTTATTGCGGCAACGTGGCCGCCTGAATCGCCGTCAGTGCAATGGTATAGACGATGTCGTCGACCTGAGCGCCGCGCGGCAGATCATTGACCGGCTTGCGCAGGCCTTGGAGCATCGGGCCGAGGCTTACGCAATCCGCACTGCGCTGCACCGCTTTGTACGTCGTGTTGCCGGTGTTCAGGTCCGGAAACACGAACACATTGGCGCGACCCGCCACCGGGCTGTCCGGCGCCAGTTGCCGGGCGACGTGCTCGTTGGCGGCGGCATCGTATTGCAAAGGCCCGTCGATCAACAAACCACGCTGGGTCTCGCGCGCCAGTTGCGTGGCCTCTCGTACCTTTTCCACTTCTTCGCCGCTGGCCGAATTGCCGCTGGAGTAGCTGATCATCGCCACCCGCGGTGACAGGCCGAACGCCACGGCCGAATCCGCGCTCTGCACGGCGATCTCCGCCAGCTCGGTGGCGGTCGGGTGCGGGTTCATGATGCAGTCGCCGTACACCAGCACCTGCTCCGGAAACAGCATGAAAAACACCGATGAAACGAGGGTGCAGCCTGGCGCCGTCTTGATCAGCTGCAAGGCAGGCCGAATGGTGTTGGCGGTCGAATGGATCACCCCCGACACCAGCCCGTCTACTTCGTCGAGGGCCAGCATCATGGTGCCGATCACCACCGGATCCTCCAGTTGCTGCTCGGCCATCGGCGCATTGAGATTTTTGCTGCGGCGCAGATCCACCATCGGCTCGACATAGCGCTCGCGGATCTGATCCGGATCGAGAATCTCCAACCCCGGCGGCAGTTCGATGCCATGGGCTCGCGCGACGGCGTTCACTTCTTCGGGCTTGGCCAGCAGCACGCAGCGGGCAATGCCGCGGGCCTGACAAATGGCCGCCGCTTGCACGGTCAATGGCTCTGCGCCTTCGGGCAGCACAATACGTTTGTTTGCCGCCTGGGCGCGCTGGATCAGTTGATAGCGGAACACTGCGGGCGACAGGCGCATCTCACGCGGCGTGCCGCAGCGCTGATGCAGCCAGTTGGCATCGAGGTGGCTGGCGACGAAATCGGTGATGATCTCCGCGCGTTCGCGGTCATCGATGGGGATTTCCTTGTTCAGCTGATTGAGCTGCGTCGCGGTCTCGTAGGAACCGGTGCTCACCGACAGGACCGGCAACCCGGCCTGCAGTGCGCCTCGGCACAGGTCCATGATGCGCGGATCGGGCAGGGTGTCGCTGGTCAGCAGCAGTCCGGCCAACGGCACGCCGTTCAGCGTCGCCAGGCTCACGGCCAGAATGATGTCATCACGATCCCCCGGTGTGACCACCAGCACGCCCGGCTTGAGCAGTTGCAGCGTGTTGAGCACCGTGCGGGCGCAGATGATGATCTTCGACATGCGCCGCTGTTCGTAATCGCCGGCGTTGATCACTTGCGCACCGAGCAGGTCGGCGACGTCACGGGTGCGCGGTGCGTTCAGGTCTGCCTGAAACGGAATGCAGCCGAGCAGGCGGAAATCACCGCTGCGCAGCAGTGGCGAGTGCTCCTTGAGCCGTGCCGAGAAGGCTTCCATGCTCTCGTCGGTGCGGACCTTGTTGAGGATCACACCGAGCACCTTCGGATCTTTCGGGCCGCCGAACATCTGCGCCTGCAGCTCCACGCGGCCGGAAAGCTCGGTCAGCACTTCGTTTTCCGGGGCCGATACGAGAATGACTTCCGCGTCCAGCGCCTTGGCCATGTGCAGGTTGACCCGCGCCGCGTAGCTGGCGCTGCGTGTCGGGACCATGCCTTCTACGATCAGCACGTCGCGGCCAATCGAGGCCTCTTGATACAGCTGGATGATTTCTTCCAGCAGCTCGTCGAGCTGGCCTTCGCCGAGCATGCGCTCGACGTGGCTCAACCCCAATGGCTTGGGCGGCTTGAGGCCGTGAGTGCGGGCGATCAGTTCAGTCGAGCGTTCGGGGCCTACGTCCCCGGGATGAGGCTGAGCGATCGGCTTGAAAAAACCAACCTTGAGCCCGGCACGCTCCAGGGTGCGCACCAGCCCCAGGCTGATGGACGTCAGGCCCACACCAAAATCTGTGGGCGCGATAAAGAAAGTCTGCATGCGGGCTTCTCGAAAATGAGCAGTGCAAGGGTCATGGCGCTATGAATTCAGCCATCGGACCGGATAAACCAGGACGCTGTTCAGTCGCAGCGTCTCAAGGGGGCCCAAGGTTATCGTTATCTGACCCCGACGCGCACCAGCCGCAGTGAAAGGACTGGCCGATTGTTGCCTGGCGCTGCGCCGGATCAAGCACCCAGGACCGGGATTGCCAAGGCGGGTCGTGGCGCAAATGCTGGGTGTGACCGCAGGACAGTTCAACCACCCAATGACCGTCCTCGTCCTGAACAAAGCCGGTAATGATTGAGTGGGGGGAGGGAGCTCTAGGGGATTCCAATCGGGGCCGTCCGTCTGAGTTGCGTTCGCTTTCGCGCGACTGCTTGGTTAGACTTGGCCGCTCATATCTATTTGCAAAAGGTCTCGCCCCATGCCGATCGCCGCCAACAAGGCTGTCTCCATCGACTATACCCTGACCAATGACGCTGGTGAGGTCATCGACAGTTCTGCCGGCGGCGCGCCGCTGGTTTACCTGCAAGGTGCAGGCAATATCATCCCGGGTCTGGAAAAGGCACTGGATGGCAAGGAAGTCGGCGACGAACTGAAAGTGGCCATCGAGCCTGAAGATGCGTACGGCGAATACTCCGCCGAACTGGTCAGCACCCTGAACCGCAGCATGTTCGAAGGTGTCGACGAACTGGAAGTCGGCATGCAGTTCCATGCCTCCGCTCCGGACGGCCAGATGCAGATCGTGACCATCCGTGATCTGGACGGCGACGACGTCACCGTCGACGGTAACCACCCACTGGCCGGCCAGCGCTTGAACTTCGATGTGAAGATCGTCGACATCCGTGATGCCAGCGAAGAAGAAGTTGCCCATGGTCACGTGCACGGCGAAGGTGGTCATCACCACTGATTGTCCTGCTAAGCTGAGTGAGCTGGCCAGGCGTCCTCGCGGTCTTGTGAAAACATTTGTTTTTGCAGTCTGACAGGGCGCCTTTTTCGGCCAAGGGTTTCTAGGGGAGTCGTCATGAGTGTATTTCACGAGCTGAAGTTGAAGGCTCTGGATGGCCAGGAGCTACCCCTCGCGCCGCTCAAGGGCAAAGTGGTTCTGGTGGTCAACGTCGCGTCAAAATGTGGCCTGACCCCGCAATACGCCGGGCTGGAAAACCTGTACCAGAAGTACAAGGATCAAGGCTTCAGCGTTCTCGGGTTGCCGTGCAATCAGTTCGCTGGTCAGGAGCCCGGTACTCAGGAAGAGATTCAGGCGTTCTGTTCGCTGAACTACGGCGTGACCTTTCCGCTGGGCGACAAGCTGGACGTCAACGGACCGCACCGGCATCGGCTGTACCAAATGCTCGCAGGCGAAGGCGCCGAGTTTCCCGGGGACATCACCTGGAATTTCGAGAAGTTTCTCGTCGGCAAGGATGGCCGCGTTCTGGCACGCTTCTCCCCAAGTACACTCCCGGATGACGCCAAGGTGGTGAGCGCGATCGAGAAGGCGCTGCCCTAGTATTTCGCTTTGCTGCGCGTCTTCTGAGCCTTAATCACTCCAGTCAATAGTGCTTCGTATCCCCTGCGCTTCGGCTCATTCTGTATGACCTTCATCATATTTCCAGAATGCCGAGGACGCCTGCATGCCTGCTCAAGCCTTGTTCAAACCCTTCCATATGGGCAGCCTCGAGTTGCCGACGCGCATCGTCATGGCGCCGATGACCCGCTCGTTTTCACCCGGCGGCGTACCCAATTCCAACGTCATCGAGTACTACCGTCGTCGTGCGTCTGCGGGCGTTGGTTTGATCATCACCGAAGGCACCACGGTCGGGCACAAGGCTTCAAATGGCTACCCCAACGTGCCGCAGTTCTTCGGCGACGCGGCGCTGGAGGGGTGGCGCAAAGTGGTGGAAGCGGTTCATGCAGAAGGCGGCAAGATTGTGCCGCAACTCTGGCACGTGGGCGCTGTGCGTCGGCTGGGCACTGAGCCGGATGGCACGGTGCCGGCCTATGGCCCGACCGAGAAGCTCAAGGACGGCAACGTTGTCGTTCATGGCATGAGCAAGCAAGACATCGACGAGGTCATCGCGGCGTTCGCCCAGGCGGCGAAAGACGCCAAGGCCATCGGCATGGACGGCGTCGAGATCCATGGCGCCCATGGCTATCTGGTCGATCAGTTCTTCTGGGAAGGCACCAATCAGCGCACCGACGAGTACGGCGGAGACCTCGCGCACCGCTCACGCTTTGCCATCGAACTGATCCAGGCCGTACGAGCAGCAGTGGGCCCGGATTATCCGATCATCTTTCGTTACTCGCAGTGGAAACAGCAGGATTACAGCGCACGGCTGGTGCAAACGGTGGAAGAGCTCGACGCGTTCCTCAAGCCCCTTTCCGACGCAGGCGTCGACATTTTCCACTGCTCGACACGGCGTTTCTGGGAGCCTGAGTTCGAAGGCTCCGACCTGAACCTGGCCGGATGGACGCGCAAGCTCACCGGTAAACCGACCATCACAGTGGGCAGTGTCGGACTGGACGGCGAGTTTCTGCAGTTCATGGTCAACACCGACAAAGTCGCTCAGCCCGCGAGCCTGGAAAACCTGCTCAAGCGTCTGGGTGACGAGGAGTTCGATCTCGTCGCAGTCGGCCGTGCGCTGCTGGTCGACCCGGACTGGGCCATGAAAGTGAAGGAAGGCCGCGAGCACGACATCTTGCCGTTCAGCCGCGAAGCCCTGGGCCGATTGGAGTGAAGGAAAGGGACTAGTGAAGGAAAGAAGTGCAAGAAAAGGGACTGATTTATTTACAGCGGAGAAAAGTGCAAGAAAAGGGACTGATTTATTTACAGCGCTTCACCGTAAATTAATCTGTCCCTGACTGCACCCATCGCTGAGTCGCTACTGTCCCGTTCACACCCCCAAAACAACCCCATCCCGCGTCTCGCTCGCAGCGCGCAAATAAGTCTCGAATGAGTCGATAATCCCGGCCCAGCCCTGACGACTCGCGTGTTGCCGGGCATTCAGCCTGACCCGACGCAAGGTTTCCTCATCTTCCAGCATCCAGCGTGCGGCGTCGATGAACCCTTCCTCATCCCCGGGCATCGCCACCGCGCCATTGTGGCCGTGGCGAATATGCTGGGCCGCTGCGGCTTCGTCATAGGCGACCACCCCCAGCCCTGACGCCAACGCTTCCAGCACGACGTTGCCGAAGGTTTCAGTCAGGCTCGGGAACAGAAACAGATCACTCGACGCATAGTGCGCCGCCAGCGCATCACCGCGCTGGGTGCCGCAGAAGATGGCGTTCGGGAGCTGACGTTGCAGCGTCGGCCTGACCGGTCCGTCGCCGACAATCACCAGGCGCAGGTTTTTCTCGGGATAGGTGCTCACCAGTCCGTCAAAGGTGATTTTCAGCAGCGCCAGGTTTTTCTCCGCCGCCAGCCGTCCCACATGCAGGACTGCCGTATCGCCCGGTTCAAGGCCCCAGCTTTCACGTAGCGCACTCGAACGCTTCGACGGGTGAAACAACTGGCAATCAACGCCCCGGGACAGCAACTCCAAGCGCTCGAAGCCTCGGCGTTCGAGTTCGGTTTTCTGCGTGAAGCTGGGCACCAGGGTGGCGTTGGAGCGGTTGTGAAACCAGCGCAGGTAGGTCGTCAGCAGGCGAGTGACGAAGCTCAGCCCGTACTGCCGGGTGTATTGCTGGAAGTTGGTGTGAAAACCGCTGACGATGGCAATCCCCAGTCGCCGTGCGGCACGCAGCGCCGACAGCCCCAACGGGCCTTCCGTGGCGATATACAGCACGTCCGGACGATTGCGCTGCCATCGACGCAGGAGTTTGTGCATCGACGACTGCCCCCACTGCAACCCGGGATACCCCGGAATCGGCCAGCCACGGCACAACATCAAATCCTCCCCGGCCGCGCGCAGCTCGTCCTCGCTTTGCCGTGGCCGAATCACCTCAACCCGATGCCCCCGCAGGCGCAGACCGTCGCATAAACGGCTGAGCGTGTTGGCCACGCCGTTTATTTCCGGGGCATAGGTTTCGGTGATCAGGGTAATGCGCAGGGATTTACTCATGACATCAGTTTCTGAGGGGGTCGTTGCGCTTGTGTGGCGGTTCAGTGATGGATTTGTGACTGCAAATGACTGGCCGGGATTTGAAATTGGCGTCGCTCGAACCTGACCGATTTGAGAGCGACATCCGACCCGGTCAGGTTCGAATAAGACTGCGGTGACACGGGACGCGTCAGCCACCAACAGCGAAGGGCACAAGCCTCGACTCGCCGGTGCGTTCAAAGGCAGCCGGTTCTGGCACGTAATGGGTCTGCACCGGGTTCAGGCTGGTCAGTTGCAGGTGCGAACGGGGTTCTGCGGGCCTGGCAAGGTTCGCGGATTCAGCTTTGAGGGTGTTCGAAACGAACGGCTGAGTCGCCTGCGCCAGTGCCTGCATGAACGCAGGGGCATGGGGTTCCGGCTTCTTCTGTCGGTCCATTACAAAGGACGCAGGACTGACAGTGGTTTTGATCAGGGTGTTCAGTGGGGTTGAATCCATGGGCATATAACTCCTGCTGATGAACACGCCGGGCGATCGAACGCGGCGGCAAATGCTCGCCTGGAGTGGGCATGCCCATGGTTAAACAGGAAGGCTGTGGGACGTGACGAATACTGTCGTAGGAATTGTCCTGATTTTCCCGAGGTTGATTAAAAGAGTGTTTCCGCCTTTAGCATGCGTCGCCTCACTTCTGGAGGAAACACTGTGTCCGAGCAATTCAACGCGCCACCTGCTGCCGATTTGACGGCTTTGCCTACAAGCGGCCCGCCGTTTTATACCGTGTCGCTGGTCAAGCTGACGGTGATGATGTTCATCACTTGCGGGTTGTATGGGCTCTACTGGTATTACAAAAACTGGTCGCGGTACAAAGCGTATTCGGCGAAACCGATCTGGCCGGTCCCGCGCGCCATTTTCGGACTGATTTATATGCCGTTCATGTTTGGCAAGGTTGACGCTTTGCTGAAAGAGAAAGGGCAGCGGGGGATGCCTTATTGGGGCACGCTTGCGGCAGGTATGATTCTTCTGGCACTCGCCCCGTCACTTGTTGTGTTCGTCCACAACATCGCAACAGGTTCGAAAGGCGTCGCTTCGGCAGGCCTTGGGCTTATCCCGCTAGGGATATCCGTCATTTCGACGTTCGCACAGTTCCTGATCATGCTCAGAGTGCAGTCGTTCATTAACCAGCTGAACCGCGACGCCGAGGGTAACTGCAAGTGTGGTTCTACCTTCGGTGAAGGTGTATGGGCGATGCTGGGCTTAATGTGCTGGGTCGTTGTGATAATCATCGTTGTCATGATTGAAGCTATCAGAATGTATTTTTCCGGCCATGGCCTTTAGCCGGATGAGCGAGTGGCTACACTGATAGAACCCCTGCGTCTCACGCAAAAAAGGCCTCAATCGAGGCCTTTTCTCTTCATCAGCGAATGCGCTCTGCCAGCGTCTCCGCACCACGCTCCCTCACCCAGAACAACGTCGCTCCTGCCACCGCCGCCGGCATCATCAGGATGTTGACCACCGGTATCAGCAGCACCAGATAAACAATCCCACCGAAACTCATGCTTTGCCACCGTTTGGCACGCAGCCAGGCGAGCATGTCTTGCCAGCTCATTTTGTGGTTATCGGCGGGGTAGTCGATGTATTGGATAGCCATCATCCACACGCCGAACATCAGCCACAGCGGCGCGGCGACAAGGTTCACCACGGGGATCCACGAAAGGATGAACAGGCCAATGGCGCGGGGCAGGAAGTAGCCCAGTTTGCGCATTTCCCGGCTCAGGGTGCGCGGCACCATTTCCACCAGCTCACCCCAGCTGAAGGCAGGAAAATCGTCCGTCCCGCGCAACACCACTTCCACCTTCTCGGCGAGAAATCCATTGAACGGCGCGGCGATGATGTTGGCGATCATGGTGAAGGTGAAGAACACCATCAGCGCCACAAGCACCACGAACAACGGCCACAGGATGTAGTTGAGAAAGCTGAGCCAGCCGGGGAGGGTCGGCATGAAGGAGTCAACCCAGAGCCTGAATTCGTGGCCGGCGAAGTAGATCATGGCGCTGAACAGCACCAGATTAATAACCAATGGCAGCAGGACGAATAAACGCAGGCCAGGACTAAGGACCAGTTTCAGGCCTTCGCGCAGGTATTGAGGGCCAGACAGGACGGGTGCAGGCATGTGTGCCTCCAGGCAGTGATATCGCGCCGACCTTACCGGCTTTGCGACGGGGGCGGAAGCGCCGCTGCAGGTGCGACATTCGCTGAAACAATCGTGCAGCGATAAAGTCTATGCAGGACTGCATTTGCAAAGCGGAGGACGCACATAGGGCTGGCCTATGAGCTGGATTGTGAAACGATATTTCCTTAATCTTCTCCGCCCCGATAAGCTTGCGGCCAACTTTTACCGCTGCTGTGTCCCGAGTGGCAGCTTCTCGTTTTCAGGATCGGCGGGCGCCCCGTGTAGCCACAGGCCCCGTCAGTCCCAACCCTCTCAACCGGTACGCCGGTTCAGACCCAGTGACTCCGACCACGCGTAACGATGGCCGGTCAATAGGAGTGTGTCATGTCTGATGTACGTCATTCGCGAGTGATTATTCTTGGCTCCGGCCCTGCCGGCTACAGCGCTGCAGTCTATGCCGCGCGCGCCAACCTCAAGCCGTTGCTGATCACCGGGATGCAGGCGGGCGGTCAATTGACCACCACCACCGAAGTCGACAACTGGCCGGGCGACCCCCATGGCCTGACCGGCCCGGCCTTGATGGAGCGTATGCGTGAACACGCCGAGCGTTTCGAGACCGAGATTGTGTTCGATCACATCAATGCAGTGGATCTGGCGGGCAAACCGTTCAGCCTGAAAGGGGACAACGCCACTTACACCTGCGACGCGCTGATCATCGCCACCGGCGCCAGCGCCCGTTATCTGGGTCTGCCGTCCGAAGAAGCGTTCATGGGCAAAGGTGTGTCGGCCTGCGCGACCTGCGATGGTTTCTTCTATCGCAACAAGCCGGTCGCCGTGGTCGGCGGCGGCAACACGGCCGTCGAGGAAGCCCTGTACTTGGCCAACATCGCCAGCAAGGTCACCCTGGTTCACCGTCGCGATACCTTCCGCGCCGAGAAGATCCTGATCGACAAACTGCATGCACGTGTTGCCGAGGGCAAGATTGAGCTCAAACTCAACGCCACCCTGGACGAAGTGCTGGGCGACAACATGGGCGTGACCGGTGCGCGCTTGAAGAACAATGACGGCACCCATTCAGAAGTGACCGTCGACGGCGTATTCATCGCCATCGGCCATACGCCGAATACCAGCCTGTTTGACGGTCAGTTGGCGTTGAAAGACGGCTACATGGTCGTTCAAGGCGGTCGCGAAGGTAATGCGACCGCCACCAGCGTTGACGGTGTTTTCGCGGCCGGCGACGTGGCGGATCACGTCTACCGTCAGGCAATCACCTCGGCTGGCGCAGGCTGCATGGCTGCACTGGACGTCGAGCGCTACCTGGACGGCCTGGCGAACGTTTCGTTCTGATCTGACCTCCAGTTGCAAAAAAACCGGCTCATTGAGCCGGTTTTTTTATGTCGGGCAAACGGCCCCATCAGCGTCGAGCGCGCGGTCAGGCCTTGGGCTTGAGCGGCTCGGCTGAGAACTTCACACCGGCCAGCCCGTTGGCAATCAGCGCGCGGATATTACCGTGGTCGGAACCGTCCGGTGTATCGAGCACAGAGCGGTAGTGCTCGCCAAAAGCCAGAAGCGCTTCTTCATCGCTCAGGTCTTCCAGCAGCGCCAGGCCGAGGGTCTTGCACGAACCTTCGTTCTGGCCAGCGGCGTTTTCCACCGGGCCGTTGCTGAACGCCTGAGGCTGATAGTCGTAATGCGCTGCGATGAAGGCCAGGGTCTCTGCGAACAGATGATTGCCGCTGGCGAGGCTGGCGCGCAGGGCGGTCAGGTCAGTCATGCTTGGGTTCCTTGGCGAACGCGGCTTGCTGCTCGGTGCTGGCTTCTTTCTGGTACGTGGATTTCCACTCGCTGTACGGCATGCCGTAAACCACTTCGCGGGCGTCATCGAGCGTGATGTCGATGTGCTTCTCGTCGGCCTCGGCCTTGTACCACTTGGACAGACAGTTGCGACAGAAACCGGCGAGGTTCATCAGGTCGATGTTCTGCACGTCCTTGCGGCTGTCCAGGTGCGCAACCAGACGGCGGAAAGCGGCGGCTTCGAGTTCAAGACGTTGTTGCTCGGTCATGGTGTGCTCTGTGGGAAGTAAAGATGGGCGGATGATAAGAGTGGCAGGCAGGCCGGGCAAGCGTGGGCCTTCACCGGCGAGCGAAGGAATCAGCGGGCTGCCGCCAGGGTGATCGACACCGACTCGGCGAAACGCAGCGCGTGGGGCTTGTCCACTTCGACTTCGGCGTATTGCACCGCATCATGGGTCATCACCAGGTCGAGCACTTCCTGGGTCAGGCGCTCAAGCAGTGCAAAGCGGTTGCTTTCCACGTGCTGGATGATGGCCTTGGTGATGGTCCGGTAGTTCAGCGCGTGATCAATGTCGTTGTCGCGCACCGCTTCCTGCGCCGCGTACAGGATCGTCAGGTTGATCAGCACGTCCTGCTTGTTGAGAATTTCGGCTTCGTTGATGCCGATAAACGTACGCAGGCACAGGTCTTTGACCCTGATGCGTGCGGTGCCGGGTTCGAGTCTTGCCATGGACTACTTGCTCCGTCCGATCAATTGCAGAAATTCCATGCGGGTCGTGGTCGACTCGCGGAAGGCGCCGAGCATCACCGAGGTGTTCATGGTCGAGTTCTGTTTTTCAACGCCGCGCATCATCATGCACATGTGCTGAGCCTCGATCACCACGGCCACGCCTGCGGCCTTGGTCACGTCCTGAATCGCATCGGCGATCTGCCGCGTGAGGTTTTCTTGAATCTGCAGGCGCCGCGCGAACATATCGACGATGCGCGCGATTTTCGACAGGCCAAGGACTTTCCCGGTGGGGATATACGCGACGTGGGCCTTGCCGATGAAGGGCAGCAGGTGATGCTCGCACAGCGAATACAGTTCGATGTCTTTGACGATCACCATCTCGTCGCTCGCGGAGGCAAACAACGCGCCGTTGACGATCTCGTCCAGTGTCTGCTCGTAGCCATGACACAGGTACTGCATGGCCTTGGCCGCGCGCTTGGGCGTATCCAGCAGGCCTTCTCGTTCAGGATCTTCACCCAGTCCGACGAGGATTTCACGGTAATGCTGTGGCAGTGACAGGGTCATCAATGGTTCCTCGGGGCGGCTTACTTGACGTGCCGTCCGCCGTTTACGGTCAGAGTGGTGCCGGTGACGTAGGGGTTATCCAGCAGATAGCGCAGGCTCTGGTAAATCACCTCGGCGCCGGGTTCGATCCCCAGTGCCGATTTTTCCAGCGTGCGCGCGCGGTATGCCGCATCGTCGTCGGGTTGAAACATCATCATGGCCGGGGCAATGCCGTTGACCTTGATATGGGGCGCGTATCGGGCTGCGAAGGACAGGGTCAGGTTTTCCAGCCCCGCCTTGCTGGCGCTGTAAGCGATGTGCTTGCTGCTGCCCTTGCGGGTGACATCGTCGCTGATGTGAATAATGTCGGCCGTCTCCGAGCGCCGCAACAGCTCGGCGCAGTGCAGATTGATGAGATAAGGCGTCAGCATGTGGACGTTGAACATTTGCATGAAAACATCCGCCTCGTCCCCCGGCGTTTCGGCCAGCCAGTCGGACGCGTTGTGCACGATGGCCCTCAGGCTGTCGGTCTGCTCTTTGAGCCGGGCGATGAAGTCCAGCACGCTCGTCTCCGACGAAAAATCAGCCTGAAGTATCACCGCGCCCAGCGCCTTCAAGCGTTGCACGCCCGGCCGCTCACTGCGGTAGGTGATGATCACCGGCTGGCCTTCCGCCAACAGACGCTCGGCGCAATGCAGGCCGACGCGCTGGCTGGCGCCAGTGATCAAGACAGGGGCAGGGGAGCAGGCCATGGTCGTCACGCATTCATCAACGGGGGAGAGAGGTCGGGCGAGTCGGTGCTGAATGGCGAACAGTGGATGCTCGCGTGCACCATCGAAAACGACCGTGGGGCAAAGTTACCCCAACGGTCGGTTCTTGTACAACACCGACAGGGCTGTACATGTTTTTTTGAAACGGCGCCACGCCGGGCCGCTGTATCGCAGGTCGGCGGCGTCCAGATCGGGAAAGCGTTTGTCGCTGAGCGCTAGCGGGTAGATGCCGGCTCTGTTCCGCTGACCTGAGCAGGCACGTTGCTGTGCAGCCACCCCGCCAGAAGATGGGTCGAGAGCGGAATGAACCAGAACACCATCAGCGGCGTGAGGATCAACGTGCTGATCATGATGCGCGGGAACAGCTCCAGCTGACCGAGCAGTGGCCCCAGCACAAAGTTGAAGATCAGCGACACCGGAAAGAACGCCAGCCAGATGGCAACGGCTTGCTTCCAGCGCGGCGGACGCTGACCAGCGGCGCCGAACCAGCCGTCGATGCCGCTCACCCGGTGCACAGAATTCTTGGCAAACAAACCACTGCCGCGCACCAACCAGGAGCGTCGGGAGGCAGAATGCTCCCAGGCGTGCATGGTGGCTTCATCGGCGAAGCGGAAAATAATCTGGAATTCGTCATCCCCGGGCGGAGGAGCGAGCACACCTGACCCTAGATAGCCGGGGAAGTCTGTAGCGAGTTGTTCGCCTTCATGCAGCCAGGCAATAAGCTCTTGATAGCGGCCATGGGCGACGCGACGGGCAACCATCAGCGTGACGGGTGAGGTAGACATTGTGTATCTCCGATAAACAAGTGAACTTCCCGGGTAGGGAAATCACATGACAGGTCGCCGGGGTGGTGGCGATGCGTCAGCTTCACTGGGAAAAGCAAGCAAGGATTATTCCTGAAACCTGCGATAAAGCCAGAGGTGTTGGTCGGACGGAAGAGGGTGCCGGGAGGGATCGCCTGATCAGGCAATCCTAGAGGTGCATCGAGGGGTGAATCTTGCGGTGTTCCTGAAGGATGTACTGACGCAGACGTTCAGTGTCTTCTTTACTGTTCTGGCTCAACCGATACGCCGCAAGACCATGATGGTTCAGGCGTTCGAAGTTGCCACGCAAGGCGATGGGCGCATAGCCCTGAGGCGTGAACCACGCGGCGAATGACTTCGGCGGTTTGGTCTGCTTGCGCATCTCCAGTAGGATGCCTTTGAACGAGATTTCATGAACCCAGAGTGCGGTGAGCGAGCCCTTTGCGGTCTCCAGCGGAATCGGCTCAGGCAGGATCAGACGCCATGGGCGAATGCGCGGGCCTTCCTCGAAGATGCTTGGCGCACCCAGCTCCAGATGCAGCGCGTGAAACTCGTCTTCGACCAGATGCAGCGGGAAGGTCATTTGCTGATTATCGAACTGGGCCTGAATCGTGACTTGCTCATGGGCAGCGAGACGGGTCAGCAGATCTTGAATCTGCACGCCGCCGTTAACCACCAGACTGCTGGATTTGTCTCGCAAATTCAGCGTGGGGTTGTGCTGCATGTTCTGGATAAACTCCAGTTCATCCGGCGTGAGGATATTGTCGCGCTGCATGGCCAAGCTCGATTAACCGGTTATTGAGAGAGCAGACAGATGGTTCGCATGTTGGTTGCGACCGTTCGTCAGTTGCAGGATGTTACTCTTTCAGGATTTTCATCTCTAGCCGAGCGTGTGCCCGTTGATCACTTAACTTGAGGCTTTTCACTCGGCGTGCTGTGGATCAGCGGCGACGATCTGAACGTGAACTGCTTGAGAGTATAGGACAGGAGATGACCGACATCGTTGAAAACCATTTGCATCAGCGGTGCTCTGATCACCTGGCGCTCCTATCAGGCATCATCGCGCCGCGCTGGGGCATAATGCCGCACGATTTTACCCGTCACAGGATTAACCCATGAAAGTCGCGATTATTTCGGGCTCGGTGTATGGCTCGGCTGAAGAGGTCGCTCGCCACGCCCAACAGATCATCAAGGATGCAGGGCACGAGGTGCTGTTCAATCCGCGCGCTGCCCTTGCCGATCTGCAGGCCTTTGCACCCCAGGCTCTGCTGGCAGTGAGCTCCACCACCGGAATGGGCGAGCTGCCGGACAACATTCAGCCGCTCTATCACCAGATCCGTGACGTACTGCCTGCTGGATGGCGAGGGCTGCCTGGCGGCGTCATCGCCCTGGGCGACGCGAGTTATGGCGACACGTTTTGTGCAGGCGGCGAGTTGATGCGCGAGCTGTTCGGCGAACTGGGGATCCGCGAGGTGCAGGAAATGCTGCGACTCGATGCCAGCGAAACCGTGACCCCGGAAAGCGATGCCGAGCCGTGGCTGGCGGAGTTCATTGGCCGGCTTGATAGCTGAATAGCTGAATGGCGCGCCCATGCCCCGTCTCCGCCGAGGCATGACAGAGCCATCCCTCGGCGTTATCGACCACCATTCAGCGTGTCCCGTGTTGATTGTGACCCGGCGCCGAGTCGTCGACACTCGATGACCATCACGCCCGCGTCTGCGTCTGCTGCCCTCATGGCTCCTGATGAGTCAAGGGCCGTGGGCGCAGCGCCGGCTTCATCATCGGGGAGAGCAGCATGAGCGAGTCCGTACGTTTCGAAGACAAAGTGGTAATCGTCACCGGTGCGGGCGGCGGGTTGGGAAGAGCCCACGCATTGTTGTTCGCGAAACACGGCGCGCGGGTGATCATCAACGACCTCGGCGGTTCGGCCCATGGCGAAGGGGCCAATGCCTCGGCGGCGGATCGGGTGGTCGCGGAAATCCGTGAAGCGGGCGGCGAAGCGGTTGCCAATCATGATTCGGTCACCGACGGCGACAAGATCGTCCAGAACGCTCTCGATGCCTTCGGCCGCGTCGACGTCGTGGTCAACAACGCCGGCATTCTGCGCGACAAAAGCTTCGCCAAAATGGAAGACGCCGACTGGGACCTGGTTTACCGCGTCCACGTCGAAGGCGCCTACAAAGTCACCCGCGCAGCTTGGCCCCATCTCCGGGATCAGGGCTACGGCCGCATCATCTTCACCTCGTCCACTTCCGGCATTTACGGCAACTTCGGTCAGGCCAACTACGGCATGGCCAAGCTCGGCCTATATGGTTTGACGCGCACGCTCGCGGTTGAAGGGCGCAAGAACAACATCCTCGTCAACGCCATCGCCCCCACCGGCGGCACACGCATGACTGAAGGCCTGATCCCCGCCAGCGTGTTCGAGCTGCTCAAGCCTGAACTGGTCAGCCCACTCGTGGTGTACCTGGGCAGCGAGCAGTGTCAGGACAGCGCCGGCCTGTATGAAGTAGGCGGCGGCTGGATCGGCAAGGTCCGCTGGGAGCGCAGCCTGGGCGCCGGATTCGACCCGCACGCAGGCTTTTCGCCGGAAGACGTCGCGGCGCAATGGCAAACCATCAGTGACTTCAGCGATGCGGTGCATCCGGCTGACAACGTCGAAGCGCTCAAGGAAATGATGGCCAATCTGCAGAGATTTGCCTGATCAGGCTTTGATCAATAAGCGGCCAGTTCGGCGATCGAACTGGCCGTTTTCGTAGGAAGGTTATTTGCCGCGACGTAGGAACGGTCTCTGAATGAGGCAATGATTCCGTCTTCACTTCTTCAGCCTAAACCCCGCCCCCAGTCGCCCGACATGCCTGAGGATCAACCGATTTTCAGGAGGTTTTATGATTGGCAATTTGAGTAAGGTGCAAGAGCGGCTGAGGGTATACAGCGCTGTCCCGGACAAGCAATTTAACGTGCGCTCCGGCCTCAACCCTCAAGAGGAAGCGGTGAAGCAGAAAGTACGTCAGTACTGGGCGGACAAGAGCATTCCTGATGTTAAAAAGCTGGAGGGCTTGAACATCAATCTGGCTGGATTTGATCCGCGTAAGACCAGTAACCGGCAGTTGAGGGATATCGGCGCTCTACTGGCCGAGCAAGGAATTATTGATGGAGACCTTATTGGCACTATGGGCGGCATCAATGTCGAGTTCGATGCGCTGGGAAAAGAAATCAATATCGACAAGGAGGTCAATGCGTACGAATTTTTTACCGACCACTTCGTTCGACTGCAGGGCGCTATCAAGCAAGGCAATGAGATGGCGAAAGGCGCCGTGGTGGATTTGAACACTGCGGTTTCTGTGCTGATGGCACTGGAGGAGCATGCTAAGCGACCTCGCGAGCGTTCATTGGTGAATATTCGCGCCTGAGGATATGAGTTCGGGCGTGGGGCACCACTAGAGTGCCCCAAGCTTTCAGCTGTTACATGGGGACGACGTAACTCCCTGAGTAACTGGTCGGCACAGGACTTTGTACGTTGTCGATTACCAGTCGAAATGTGCCAGCGCCGAACAAGCCTGATGGGTCGTACGTTTTACCAGTCACCGAAGACCAACTGCCAGCTTGAAGCTGTTGGACGAACACAGGGACTTGTCCTGAAGCGCCGGTCACATTGAAGTGATGGGAAGTTGTCCCGCATGTGACCGTGTACGGACCATAGATCACCTGTTGCTCACCTGGGTTTACGGTGCCGGCCGGTATAGCGCCCGAAATTTTCGTGCAGAAATTCATCGTGCTTGCAATAGGTTGCGCAGCAGTTACACCAGCAAGCGACGCCAGGCTTGCCGCCAGGATCAGTGAAGTCATTTTTTTCTTGAACATGTTAGAGCTCCATTAGCCATTTATTGTTGGGTATCGTCGCGCGGTGTCTCCACCTCGCCGATGACTAATGTTTAAACAGAACGTTGCGTAGGAATGTCGCTAGACATGTTGTGGGATTTTTCTGAGCTTTGTTTTTGAGCGGAAGGATGGACCCTCGCAAGCATAAAAGGCTTCCGGAAATCGTTACTGACCCCAAAGCAAAAAAAAGCCGCTGCAATCGCAGCGGCCAAATAAGACGTTGAATCCAGGAGCTTCAAAACACAACGTCGGTGACGACGATTGAGCACCCCCAACCTTTGCCACGGTTGGCAGAGGGTGAGGGGCTGCTCGGATGGCGCTAAGGTTAAGGGGTTTGCTGAAAGCGAAAAAGCGCAGTTTGTGACAAGCAGTGTTACCGCCGCAGCAACAGTAGGACGGCACCACAAAAAGGCGATGTTCAACTTTATTTCCTGCACAACGGGTCGGCGCCAATCGCCGATCTCAATCAATAGTTATTCCATCGTTCTGCGACTCAGCGGGTTAGATGACAGCTCATTTGGACTGTTCACGTTTTTCACACTTTGGCTGGATGCCTGGGTGACGTGGATGGTTATCCTGGAGCTGTAAAGATGACTCATCGTTCTGTTGAAAACAGTGCCCGCCAGAATGCGGGCTCCCTGCTCGATCATGCAAAAAGCGAAGGCGAGCTGTCGGCGTCGATCGTCGAGCAACTGCGCCAAGCCCCCACCTTGCAGGAGGCAGCGAGGCAGATGCTGGTCGACGCCCTTGCTCGAAGCACCCGGTTTCCAAACCCTGACGCGCTGTTCATTCACAGGAAAAACACGGCCGGGTTTGATCCGCAGCCGCTTGCGCTGACTCAGGCGCTGCTGCACGCCTTTATCGGGGACCGCGCGTACCTCGACGATAAACAGGCCGTGGTGTCCACCCGTCGAGATTCTGCTCATCCTGCTCACGCCTTGCCGGGCTGGGACATCGAAGCCATCAGGACGCTGTTTCCGAGCCTGCTGAGCAAGCTGCCGGGTTTCTTCAAGTTCAGTCTCGACGAGTACTGGACCTTCGAGGAGCAGACCTTCACGCCCATTCCCGGCGAGGACGCTGTGACGGGTACGCGCGATGTTGTGCTGGAGAAGCTGCAGTCCTGGGTTTTTCACCATGCCATCCAGTTGGCCGTCGGCGAACGTGAGCTGGACGGGGCGGACCGGACTCGGCTGCGACAGGTGGTTGACGATGTTGATTGCGAAGGTCGTTATGCCGTGTCGTTGCGCACATCGGAAGGCGCTGCGCTCCCGCTGATCGGCGCTTTTGTGGCAACCGCTGAAAATACCGACAGCTCGTCCCTGGCTGCCGATGGAAACAGCTCACCCGTGTTCCTCATGACCCCGGCGGGCGGGGTGGAAAAGTTCGCCACGCTTGGGGCGATGGAGGCGTCTCTGTATCACCGCCTTGGCGAAGAGGACTCACGCGAACTCTTGGCGGGTTACCTCTCGCTCGAACACCAGTTGCTGATCGCCGAGGCCGCCCCGGGCTCGGTGCAGCTGAGTTACTCGCTGCTGAACGATACGCCCGCTGCGCGCTTTATCGCGAGCTTGCAAGAGAAGCAGATCAACGACTTCGATCACCTCAGTGCCCAGGCATCGCTGAGCGGTGGCGACTCGCAGGCACTGCTGCGGATGTTCGACGACGTCAGCCGCCTGGATGATCTGGAGCAGGCCCTGAATGTTCGCTATCTGGCTCTGCTGGCATTCGTGCAGGAGCGCAGCCTGCCGGATTGGCTCACGTCCGCCCCTGCTGCTGACCGTCAGCGCTATGACGCGCTCGCGCAAGAGCAGGCGCGTTGTGAGGAGGGTGTGCAGGCGCAACTGGTTGGCACCGAAACGGCTGAAATCTATGCGCGTCGAGAAATCGCCGCCTACCTCATGAAGCACTTGGGCTATACGTTCTATCCTTCCAGCCTGAGGATCAATCTACCGGATGAAATGTCCTTCTCTGATGAGCCGCTGAGAACCGTTTACACCAATACATTGCTTGGCTTTGCCCTCGAAGGCATGCCCGAGGTCGAGCTTCGCCTGGGGCCGAGTATTGAGATTGACCCCGCGTACTCCCATCTGCGCCTGAATTTCGATTTTGTCTGCCGTTTGGTGCGAGACCTCGATTTGAAGCGGCGCTACGGGCTCGAGTTGGAGCGCCGCTACCGCGAGCAGGACACTCTGAAAGCCCTGAGTGCCTTGCGCGCGAGCGATATCGCATTGAGTGCCTGTGCGGCAGTGCTGCAAGGGCATCTGTCGGAACGGGGCCAGGCGCTGATTGAGCGCGTGCAGGCCAATCTAGGCAGAGACAGCACGTTGAAAATCGGAGCCCTGTATCTCAAGGGCGACAACCGGAGGCTCGAGGATGTGGTTGTTCTGCGTGAGATCCGCGGCAAGGATGAGTTCTATGTGCTTTATGCGCCCGGCCACCCGAGCGGCCGCGATCTGTTCGATTTCTCCACCTGGCGTGAATTGTCGTTTGAAATCCGCAGTTGGCTGGCGACCCCACAGGGCGCGCAGTACTTGCTGGATCAAACGGTCGTCAACCCGGATCATCACGTCGTCCCTTACATCGCGAGAGTTCAGTTGGTGCCCTCGGAGTGGACTGCCGACAGCGTGCAGTTCATCTCCATCAATGGCTCCTTCCTTACGGACGCGCTGTCGGGCCTGAGTTATTACAAGATCGAGCAGATTCTGGCGCGGGATCCGAGTGTGTCCAGTGCGCGGATGCAGCACGTTACCGATCAGCAGCGGACCGCGCAGGTGTTGCTGGACCACCGGATTGAGGCACTGAATGCCGCTTACGACAAATTCGGCATCACGCCTTGGCGTGAAGCGGCCCGGCGTGAATGCGAACGCTTGATCACTGCGCACTTGAGGGCCTCCGGCATACCGGGAAGTATCGACCCGGATACCGTGTTCTGCGATCTGGAGAACGCAACGGCTGAGGGCCAGCCCGATTTTGGCCGCTATACCACGCTCAAGTGCCTGACAGATCTGTTCATGGTGGGTTACTCGGAGGAAGAGTACGCCTTTCACCCCGCCGCCACGTTGCACTCATCCATCGGCCAGGACCTTTCCGCACTCTCCGGCGCAATCGTTGACAGCATGATCCGCGGCTCAAATTACGCGGATGAGTACCTGACGCAGCTGCGCCGACATACCTGGAGCATTTCCAATTCCCCGCCCAAGACGATCGTCGCCTTGTTCTCCCGCAAGACTCATTACCAGATGCGCCGTGACGCGCTGGACGAATATGTCGCCGGGCGCCTTGCGCTCGATCAGTACAACTGGCTCGTACGGATGATTGCAGGGCTGGATGGCAGCATTGTCGGGAATACGGTGGAGACTCCGGGAACGTTCCATCGGTTGGTGATGGAGCACAAGACACTTGCCGATATCTACCTCTTCAAACCGGACGCCACCCACGCCCGCTTTGGGACGCTGGCCTACACGCCTGACGCGCCTGATGGTCATCTGTTTCGTCAGGAGGACGACATTGTTCGCTCGGTGTCGCGCCCTGGCATGAACCGGTATTACTACGACCGCGCGAACTTCAGGGCTCAGGGCACCATCGGCCCATTGCTGCAAAAACTTGAACAGTCGCCCATGGTGGGGAACACATTCTACAAGGTCGCTCACTCAGTGCCGTCGGTCAGGAACTTCGAAGATCTGCACGACTTCATCGTTACCCACTTGATGGTGGACATTGATGCTCAGACCGAGAGTGTCAACGAGCGGCGCTTGCTCAAGACGTACAACTTTGTTCGCAAATACGGCGGCTATGTTGCAAATCTGAACCCGAAAACCAAAGCGGTGTGGACAGCCCTGCACGCGACGGTCGATCTGTTTCGGGGCATTTACGCCTACCAGGACGGCAACCATGAACGCGCGAAACGCTACTTCATCGATGCTGCGAAGGGCGCCTACAAAACCGCCAAGCAAGTCCGCAAGATCCGTAAGGCGGAGAAATTGAAGCGCCTGGGCAAGACGTCAAAGCCGTCGTCGGTTGGGCTGCCGCAGTTCCGATGATCAATGCAGCGCACCCATTCCGGGGAGCTGAACCAGACGTTGAGTGAGTCGCACCCGTTGAACCGGGTCATCACTCAACATCAACGCATGCTCCAGGTCGAAACGTTCGGCCTGGGGGCAGTCCAGATGCTGGTACAGGCTGGCACGGGCGAGGTAATCGCTGGTGCTGGCCTGGCCCAGTACTATCACTCGATTGGCGCTCTTGACTGAGGCAAGCCCATCAGCAATCGCAGCAGCGCAAACCAAACGTTGATTCAGGCGCTAACAATACAGCGTTGAGTGACTGCTTCAGCCATTAAGAAAAATCAGTCATTCATCAGACTTCAAACCCTCAACTTTGAATGCGCCCATCGATGTTTTCGGGTGTCGCAGACGGCTGGATTTCGGCTGTGCACTCTGACATCGCAACAGTAGGAGAAGACTCCAGGCAGTCGAATACGGTGTTCATCTCCTGCGAACTGCGTCCGTCCAGCCTGATTAGCCAAGCAATATGTACCGCTTACCAAGCTGAGCAAACGTCAGAAAATAGCCAGCTCGAACCGCTCACGTTGTACCCATTGGCCGGATGCCGGTGGGCGTGACGGTTCTTTATCGGAGCTGTATCCATGAATGATTTATCTGCTGCAATTCCCTTCAATAACCAAGGTGCGCTTCAGCAGCACGCCACCACCCGGCACTTTCTCGCCTTTACCACGGCGTGCTCGCAATGCACCTCGGTACTGGACAAGCTCCCCTCGCTTCGTGATGTCGCTTTTGACCGCCTTTCAAGCTTTCTGCGCGGGAATGTATCAGTGTGGAACCCGGACATTATTTTTCTGAACACCGCGTCCGGGTCCGGAGCGGTGCAAAGTTCGCGTTCACTTACTGATGCCCTGATTCAGGCGATGACGCAAGGGGCCAGCGCCTTCGATCAAGATTCCCAGCGCCTGTATTACCGCCACGACAGCACCGAGGCGCAGCACCTGGTGGCAGAAAAGGATTTCTCCACGATCAAAAGCATTTTTGGCCAAGTGCTGGCGATGTTTCCCGGGGCTTATCACGCGGCGCTTGGCTGGGCATGGGACAGCCGTGAGCATTCCCCGGCGGGCGGCAATAGTGCGGCGCGCCACGAAATCGTCAGTGCGCATCATCATTCGGCGCTCAAGCACGACATTGAGTTTCAGGTTATTGAGCAGCGACTCAACGACGAGGAAAAAAACGCCTGCTGCATGCATTGAGTCACCAACCCACTGGCGGGCTTTTCAAGATATCCCTGCGTCTGTCGCGCGAAATGACAGCACCGCTGCTCTCGGTCTTCGCGGTCGCGCGGGATGAACAGGCGGTCGATGTCCGCCACGCCTCCGGACCCTGTTATCTGGTCATGGCCGCAGGCGGAGTTGAGCGGTATGAGTCTTTTTCTGAGCTCAACAGCCAGCTGGCTCGGCGACTGTCCTGGCCATCGGGTAAGGAGCCGTTGCTGAAAAACCTTTATTTATCGGATCTTGCGGGATTGCCCGAAAATCACGTTTTCGGCAACGACGATCTTGAATACGAGCCTTGTATCGAGCCACTGCTGCACTGCCATGTTCAGGGACTTCGTAACAAGCAGGCCATGGACTTCGAGTTTCTGGTGCAACAGGCCAGAGCGAACAGCGAGGGCAATCACACCTTTTTGAAAAAAGTCAGTGAAGTGCAGGTGTGTGCTCATATTGATGAAGGGATGGGGCACCGATTCAGGAGCCTTTCCATTCGTGCCGAGGATCTCACTCAGCCTCAATGGCTTAAATACGCGGCCCCCGAGAAGCGCGAGCACTATGCGAACCTCAATAACCAATTCAGCGAACGCAAGCGTGCAGTTGATGCGCTGTTTGAGGGGTTGGAATCGTTGGAAGTATTTGCCCGTCATGAGATTGATCGCTATGTGCGCAGGCATCTGGGCTATTCGATCGACGCGCAGCAAATAATGATCAGCGTGCCGGATGAGTTTGACCTTCAGGGCGGCACTTTTTCGGTGAACCACCGCAAGTCGCTGCTTGATTTCGCGATGCATGGCCTGCCGGCAGTTTCAGGTCCCGGCAAGGTGATCGTCCCTGCTGCGTATTCGAATCCTGCGTTTACATTCGAGTTTGTGAAAACAATGCTTGATGAGCTGGATGTGCAGCGCCGTTACCTGCAGCGGCTCAGGGCGCAGTTTACCCATGAGGAGACCTTGCGAGCCCTGACCCACAGGCGAGACGCCGCGTTGGCGCTGAGTGCTTGGGCTGCTGTGCTGCAAGGCCATCTGATGGACGACCGAAGCCAGGACCTCATCCATCTGGTGCGCGCCGACATTATTCAAGACGGTGCAGTGATGAGGCTGGGCAGCCTGAAACTGGCTGTCAACGGCATGCGCTTCAAAGATTTGCTGGTGTTCCGTAAGCAGGATGCGGCAGGCGACGATCATTACGTTCTTTACGCACCCGGTGCGCCAGGCGGCCAGGATATGTTCGGGTTCAGCTCATGGCGCCAGTTGTCCTTTGAAGTCGGCAGCTGGCTGGCGACCGATGCGGGCGGCAATTATGTGCAAGACCAGACGGCTTTAACCGCCGAGGCTGACCATTCCGATTTTCTGGAAAAAGTTCGTCTCAAGGGCACGTTGTGGGGTGAGTCCAGTGTCGTTTTCCATGAGCTGGAAGGGGACAACTTCGAAGATCGTCTCTCAGATGCAATTCGTCATAAGGTCGACCGGACGCTGACTCGGGATGATGCTGATTTGTTGGGGTTCACCATGGAAACTGCTTATGCGAACCGTGGCGCCCTTGCATTGCTTGATCATCGGGTCAGCGAACTGAACAAGGCGTTTGTGCACACAACGCAGGCGATGGTGTCTTTCGAGCAATTCGCCAGGAGCGAAGGCAGCAAGCTGCTCAATGATTACATTGCCAGCCAAGGCATCAACGAGCGCGTCGATACCGATACGATCTTCGTGGATCTGGAGAACGCTGCGTACGTCGCGAATCCGGACTTCAGTGCGTACACGCGGTTGAGGTCCCTGACCAGCCTGTTCATGGAAGGGTTTTCCGATCAGTACGCTTTTACTCCTGCGGCGCCGATGTACTCCTCGGTAGGGCAGGACCTGAGGGCGCTGCCCTTGTACTTCGTCCAACGAGTGGACAAATCGTTGCGGGAAGCGGCGTTGGGTGAGCGTTACGTCCAGTGGATCAGGAGAGAGTTCCTGGACACCTCTCACGAGCAGTATCGCTATCGCAGGGCGTTATTTGGCAGGCGTCTGCAGTTCGATATGCGCTCAGCGGCGATGCGAGAATTTTTGAAAGGCAATTTATCCGCTGCGCAATATCAATGGTTGGTGCCATTGATTGTTTCGCTGGATAAGCAGGTGCTCGACAAAAACGAGGGGCTGCAACGCCGTATCAGCCGCAGCAGCGCTTCAATGTTCCGCTTTGCCGGTTACATCGTTCAAGGCGTTTATATGCTCCGGGATTTCAGCTCCTCGGATGGCGACTTCAATCTGTTATATACCCCTGATGCTCCCGATGGCGTCAGCTTCCGAAAGGTGACCGACTACGTGCAACTTATGCGCTCGCCTGCCATGCGCCACTATTACTACCTTCGTGTTCCCTACAAAGGACAGCCGAGTGTGGGGTCTCGTTTCGACGCCATGGACCGCAATCTCCCGGTGCAGTGGGTCCGCGTTGAAAACAGGGAGTACCAGAATACCGATCGAATCACTGACATCCATGATCTTTACAACGAACAAATCAGTCGCATCATTGCCGATGTCGATGCTCAGACCAAAAGCCGGACGGAGCGCTGGGTCGAGAAGGTTTATTCGGTTGTAAGGTTACTCGGCTCCGTGCTGCTGATGCCGTTTCCCGGTGGAGCGCTTGCATGGACAGTGCTTCACACCGCCATCGATATACAACGAGGCTTGCTCGCCTATCACGACGGAGACCGCGCGACCGCGTCCTGGTTTTTTGGATCTGCTGTCTTTGGATCAATACTGGGAGGCACCGGCGTCAAGACAGTCCTGACTCATGATCAGGCACTGGTCATCAAAGTCGGTCAGTGGGCGGTAAAAAAACTGGCAGCCCAGACCGTTTAATGGATGGCGCGCCCACTCGGCAGAGACTGCAGACGCTGCGTCAGGCGCAACTTCTGCAACGGGTCATCACTCAACATCAACGCATGCTCCAGGTCGAAACGTTCGGCCTGGGGGCAGTCCAGATGCTGGTACAGGCTGGCACGGGCGAGGTAATCGCTGGTGCTGGCCTGGCCCAGTTCCATCACGCGGGTTGCGTCTTTAAGTGCCGCGAGCAAATCATCGTTTAACTGATGCAGATAGCGCAGGTTTCGCGAGAGGCGTTGAAGCATGGCTGCAGGCGTCGCGGTTTTCATGTGCTCAGCCTTGAGCGGCATGTCCGCGCCGAACTGACGCAGGAGCAACTCACGGCAGTCCTTGGGGTAGAGCCTGCGTCCGCCGCATGGGTCCAGGGTATGGTCGGCGCTGGGCACCCGCAGCAGAAAATGCCCCGGGAAGTTCACGCCTTCGAGGGGAATCTCCAGTCGCTTCGCTATTTCCAGCGCAACCAGCGCCAGCCCCAGCGGCTGGCCGCGATGACGTTCAAGCACTTTGTGAATCAAGGCAGCCTGGGGTTTGGGCTGAGCGGCATCGTCTTGCTGGAACCCCAGCGTCGCCAGTTGCCGAAGCAAGGGCTGGGCAAGCTCGGCGACCGGCAATAAAGGTAATGCCGCACTGACACTGCGCTCCAGCGCGGCGAGCTGATCGCGAATAACCTGAACATCAACCTCCCCGTCGTGCTCCGCAGCGATCCATACCGCAGCGTCGAATGTGGAGGGCGGGTTCCGTTCTAGACAGGCAATGCATTGCTGGCGCGGATTCATCGACTTCTCCGGCAGGATAAGACGGCTGAGAAGAATTAAAGGATGACTCTGTTTTAGCCTTGGCCGCTGCCTTCGTCCAGCGTTGATTCATCGCGCGTGGCCAACGGCAGTCCGTCGTCCGGATCCGCTCGGCCCGACCTTCTTTTTTTCATTCAGCGCCTATACTCGCCAGTACGAAAAAGGGGAGCAGTGCCCATGTTCGCTCTCATGCAAAGCTCACGCGTGCAATCACTGCACATGATGGTTGAGCCGCGCACCGGCCTGAAAGCGGTGATCGCGATCCACAGCAGCCAGAAAGGTCCGGCGATGGGGGGCTGTCGCTACCTCTCCTACCCAAACGAAGAGAGCGCCATCGAGGACGCCATCCAGCTGGCAAGGAACATGAGCTACAAAGCCGTGCTCGCCGGATTGTCATTGGGCGGTGGAACGGCCGTGATCATGCGCCCGGCCCACGTGCCTGATCGCGCTGCCCTGTTCGAGGCGTTCGGACGGTTCGTGCAGACCCTCGACGGACGTTATGTCACGGCCATGGACAGCGGCACCTCCAGAGAGGACATGGACTGCATAGCCCAATCCACTCAGCATGTCACCGGCACCACGGCGGTCGGCGACTCTTCTGCGCACACCGCATTGGGTTTGTACGCGGGGATTCGTACCACGGCCATGGCAAGGCTGGGCAGCGATAACCTTGAAGGTTTGCGCGTGGCCATTCAGGGATTGGGGCATGTGGGTTATGCGCTCGCGGAACAGCTCCATGGGGCGGGCGCCGAGTTGTTGGTCGCAGATCTGGACAGCGGCAAGGTGCAACTCGCCATGGAGCAATTGGGCGCCAAGCCGATTGCCAGCGAAGCGTTGCTCAGCACGCCTTGCGACATCCTTGCGCCGTGCGGGCTGGGCGGCGTACTCAACAGCCACAGTGTGACCAAGTTGCGATGCGCCGCCGTCGCGGGTGGCGCCAATAACCAGCTGAGCTGTGCCGCGATCGCCGACCAACTGGAAGCCCGCGGCATTCTGTATGCCCCGGATTACGTGATCAATTCCGGTGGCCTGATCTATGTCGCACTGCATCATCAGGGGCAAAGCCCGGGCAACATCACCGCGCATCTGTCTCAGATCGGCACGCGGCTGACCGAGGTGTTCGCCCATGCGCAAGCTGAAAAGCGCTCACCCGCGCGGGTGGCGGATGAGCTGGCAGAACGGCTGCTGGACATGGAGTGAATCGCCTTCGTGGCAAATCTGCCTCAACTGGCTGAAGCCAAAGTCGCTGGGCTGATTACTCAGCCTGCTCCGCCGCGGGTGCCAGCTCGTTGAGGGCAAGGGCGTTGCTCTTGAAAGCGGCAGCGAAGATGGCGCGGTTCTTCGCCATGAAAATACTGGCGTCTTCAGCGTGTTTTTCGGAGAGCCCGGCGACGTTCTTCATCAGCACATCGGTGAGCAGCTCTGCCAGTTCCAGCATCTGATCATGGGCATCGGCGAGTTTGCGGTCCACGAACGTAGTCTCCAAATCACGGGTACTGCGGTAAAGGGTTTCAACAGCCATTGTTGGCCTCGTCGTCATTTCCAGAGTTGTAAGGGATCAGCCCGGGCGCTCAACGCTTCGGCCGACGGATGATGCAAAGACAGCGTGCTCCGTCTTTTTACTGTGTATTTATACAGTGCGCAGCATAGGTGAATCGCCTCGGCTTGGGTAGGGGGTGAGCGCTCACTTTTTTTACCAGGCGCAGCCTTGCGACATCTGGTCACGTTCTCAACCTTAGCCGATGGCCCTATTAATGCTTGCCTACAACCAGGCTGCGCACGGGCAAATCGTCATGCGCGCGGCGCATCATCCCGTACGGATCACCCAAGGAAGTACATCGTGAACATCAACGCGGCCAACGCCCTGCGTCGACAGATCCACCGCTGCGCTCAATCGCAGCGCTCGTTATGAACACTTTTGTTTTGGTCAGGGGAGGTGAGGGATGGCTGGTGTGAGATGGGCAGATCGAATGCGGGCGAAGCTTCACGGCGGCGCCAACAGCCTGGGTAATCTGGCCGTTGAAGCGTTTCACTATCTGGCGCTGTTCGGTATTGGGGCGGTCACCGCATACGCCGCTATAAAAGCGTTCATCGGCATGCTCGGGCAGGACTACATCGCGGTGGACGATATTCTGCTGTTGTTCATCTACCTCGAACTGGGCGCGATGGTCGGCATCTATTTCAAGACCAACCACATGCCGCTGCGGTTCTTGCTCTACATCGGGGTGACCGCTTTGATCCGCTTGCTGATCAGCGACGTGTCGCATCACAAAGCGCCGGATTTGGGGATCATTTATGTCTGCGGCGGCGTGCTGTTGCTGGCGTTCTCGATTTTGGTGGTGAGGTATTCCTCGTCGAGGTATCCGTCGGTGCAGGAGAAGGTGGAGTAGGGATGGGATGAGTCCTTATTGTTTAGGACTCATCTACCGTTTGCCCGGCATAGGTCTTGGCTTTTGGTATGTATGCGTTTAGCGGCCAACGCCGAGGGCTGTGGACAGGGGCGTGGCGACGGCGTTTCCCATCCATACGCATTACCAGACGGGCTGGGATTACTTCCTGGCCTTTTTCATGATTTCTTCAATCATCTTGAGCGTATCCGAGCCGCGACCTTCGATAAGTTCGACATAAAAATTGCTGTAGGCCCCAGAGAGATCGCGATATTTTCGGAGGTTTGATTCATCCATAATTCGATGGCCTGGTATGTCTCGTGCTTCGACTTGGCTAGTGATCTCACCTCGTTCGGCGGCCGATATTAAATGCTCCATGTGTTGGTACAAAGCGAGTGCTGCGGGTTCTTTTTCTTTATACCGTTCTAATTGCTTCCGCAATTCGATTGCGGTCTGTCTCAACGCTAGAATATCCATGCTGATTCCTAATTGTCGATTTCGCCAATGAGCTTTGCTGCGGACCATTCTTTCCGGTTAGGCACTAGATATTGTGCCGCTCCGCCTGTTCTAGTGATATTTCCGCCGAACTCTACTGTTGGTGCAACCGTGCTTTTGAATACTTCGGTTGGCTGAAGTGGCGTAATTTCAAAAATGTGATACTTGGCATTTTCACTGATGACCGGTAAGCCGAGTGCATCTGCTAGCGTTTTATCGGATTTAGCAGCCGCTTGCAATTCTTCCATTGTGGTGAAGAATGGCGAGTAGTCAGAAGCGCCTTTTTCGGTCACAGGTACGATTTTTACAAGCGGTGTTGTAATGTTGGTGGTGATCGGTACGTTACTCCCTGATGCTACATGGCTGAAAGCTCTTTCCATGACGCCTATAGATGATAACTTAGGATCTGCCGCTACAATTTTAGCGATATATTTCTGCCCATCAGCGCTTTGCAGGTAATCATGGATCTGCTGGTTACTTAAGCCCTTTGGCTCAAGTGTCTTCACAGAGTTTCGTTTATGCTCGACTGACACGAACTCCGGGTCTTGCTTGGCGTAAAAATCACGCATCTTACTTTCCCGCGCCAGCTGCTCGACTGAAGTGACTCCCCTGATCTGTAATTCATGATGCCCTAAAAGGTTCTCTTCATTTTTCGTGAGCCATTCAACGATCGGTTTGCTGGAAATATCTGCTCGGAGCTTGGCACTTCTCGCAGCGATACTTTCCAAGCTGTTGAATACACCCGCTCTCATCTCCCCACGGGTCAGATAGGTGACAATCGCCATGAGCAACAGCAGCACCAACTGCTCTTGCCCTTGGGCCAGCAGCCGAGCTGCGCGCGCTATGCGGTCTTGGATCATCGCAGCGGAACCGCCAGTGGGGTCAAGGCCTGGATCTTTCAAGCCGTCTTCAGCTTGCCACGCAGTGCATAGCCCTTCGTATATCGTCGATAGGCATGGTCCGATACCTGCCGAGAAATAACCAGCGATTGCATATAATCCAAGCGCTGCCATGATCAAGTTTCCGACCTGCAACCCTACACCTGCGCCGATTGCCGCACCGGGCAAGGCTCCAGCACCTAAAGCAAGTGAGCCGGCTGCGCCACCCATCGCAGCTCCCATCATTACGCTGCCGCCCACGATCATCACAACTTCCTGCAACAGCTTAATCAACTCCGGCAGAATTTCCTCAATATTGATCGACGCCCATTTGCGCCGAATGTTCATCTGCATGATGGGGGAGGACAAGTCCAGCGCGTGGCGAACATTGTCGATCCTATGCCCACCCACGTATCCGTAGGCTTGAGTTGCGCCGTTACTGATGCGACGGGTGAAGCCGTTCCAGCCGTCATCAACGCCCTGATTCAGCTCACTGAATTTATGGTCGAGGTTTCGCTCGATGTCGCCCCAGCCAGGTAAATTAGCGAAAAAATCCATTTAGCGGTTATGTCCCCATTGGAGGGCGCCAATTACGCCCAGATGGTGGCCTGACAAGACCACGGCATGCCGTTAATTTAGGACTACAGGCGCCATAAAACAACTGAGAGTGGATCCTGTCCTTCGCCATTAGCGCTACGACCAGTGATGCTTCAAGCAGTTGGCAGGTTGTTGCTGCAGCGGCGACCGAGATACTTTGCAAGATGGGATGGTCGTTCGGTACGAACTTGCCTCTCCCTTGTAATCGCCGCTTGCAATCAGCGAGCTGTTTTACGATGAGCTATCCACCAGCGAATCCAAAAAAAATGCCCCGTCTCAACGGGGCATCTTCATCTGCAAAGAACAGTCAGTTCACCCACACCCCAACGTGGTAATGCCAGCCATCGCCTCGACTTTCCCAGTACGGATGTTGATAGCGATAGCCCGGCCGTACCGCTTCCCAGTGGCCGTGTTCGGCGACGTAGCGGTTGCCGTTCCAGCGCCAGTAGCCGCGGGACCAGACATAGCCCGGGCGCGGAGCCGGTTCTTCTTCGATGACGCGCACGGGCGGCGCTTGCGGGGCGACGACTTCGACGTATTCGGCGCGGGGCGCGGGTCGGTCGACCACTCGCCGCTCGTGCACCACTCTTTCTTCCACGCAGCCGGTCGCGAGCGCCAGCGCGCCAATCAGCGCTATGTATCGTAGAGACATATCGTCACCTCAGACTTGTCCAGACTCTGCTGCTCGCCGTTGTTGTGTAACGGGGCAGCCGGCTTGCTACCAGGTTTGTTGCTACAGGTTTGTTGTAACAGGTGCTTTCTGTCTGAGGGCTGAATCGGCGGAAATTACAGGGACGTAGGCGATCGTCGGCGGGGGACGGAGCGGGTTGAGAATGATGCCGCGAAAAGACTGCGCTGGAGAGGCAATCACTATCGCCTCATGCCCTGCGCATCAAAAAATCAGAGGCCGGCAGTCAACTGCGGACGGCCGAGGAAGCGGGTTCGGGTAGGCGGAGGCGAGAGTTGCTTGAGGTCGCCATCCGTCATGGCTGCCAGGATCTTGATGGCGCTATGGCCTTGTTCGATGGCGATGCCGAACTGGATGCTTTCGATCAGACGGCGCAGCCGCTTGGGCGAGTTGCGTTGCTCGGCACTGATCAGCCGTTTGGCGACCACACCTGACTCATTCGACAGCGTCAGCATGATGGTCCCGTCGAGGCCCTGGATACTCAGGTTGACCCGGTAGTCGGGATGGAAGGCGTCGGTGATCAGTTGAAAAGGGTTATCCATGGCCTGTTACCTGTTAACGATCTGCATGAATTGACTGGGGGTGAATCCCTTTAGTTCTCGAAGCCGATCAACGGTTAATGATTCCTGCCCTGGCCGCGCTCGCTGAAATCGCGGTGATTTCCATCAGTGGTCCGTTGAAACGTCGTCGTATTGAGCGAGTCACTGCGTCCGAGGCCAGCAGGCCTGCGGCGTGCAGGTGAGGTGTAAGCTCGACGATACAAAGCTTGCAGGGTTTGGGCCACAACGGACGAAAGGTGTAAATGGTCCCGATCGCTGGACCCAAGGGCCCGGAAACGAGAAGCAGGTCATGGTTTCAGCATCCGTCTTGTACTGGCCAAGGGCTTGGCCCATTCCCGCTCGGCACCATTTGCGCGCCTCATGCGTTCTTTGTGTGCGAAAGGTCGGCCACTTGAATCGGCCATCCGTTTAGCGCGGTTCTTCATTCAAGCGCTGGTTGCCTAACGACGGCGCAAAAAAAGAGCGGGCCCGTTTCCAGGCTCGCCCCTCTTTCAATCGTTCAGTGTTTCAGAGCTGCTGCATCAGCCGTGCAACGCTTCGTCCTTCTCGAGAAATTCTTCTTCGAGCAACGCGTCAGCACTGACCGGCTCGTCATCCAGATCGCTTTCAATCACCGGAGCCGCGCCGCGTTTGTTGCCGCGCAGTTTTCCGAAAAGATGTTCCAGGGCGTGGTCCAGCTTGACCGCTGCGCCATCCACTGCCTGATCGATCGAATCGGCCTTGTGGGTCACAGAAATGGGTTGGTGTCCTTTTGGCCGGGCTTCCATCTGGCAGCGGATGTCATGCGGGCCTGGCTTGTCGCCGTTTTCGTCGTTGATGTGGACCTCAACGCGGGTCAGATCCTCTTCGTATCGTTCGAGCGTAGTTTCAACCGTGGTTCGTACCCACTCCTCCAGACGGACGCTGTTTTCGATGTGGTTATCGCTGTTGACCTGGATTTGCATAGTTCTTCCCTTACTTTGGCTTGCTCGGGAGAGTCTGGACGAGGTGTTTTTCGTCTGCCCTCATTCACAGTGTTGGCGCCGATCCCCGAACAATTCAACCCCTTGGAACCGAGAATATATTTCGCGAAAGGGGGAACTCGACCGGCAAGTCCAGTTTTGCTGGGCCGCGCCTTTTTGGGGGCAACCTTCGGCCGCTGAAGATTTGTTGCGAGATTCGTCGGACATCTTTTGCGCATGAGAATATTTATCATTAATATTGCGCCTCGCATCCTCCCCCAGCCCGTGCCTGAATCATGATCGATCCGCCTCCTTCCTTGAACTCAGCGTGCCAGGACCTCGACCACGAGGCTCCGAAGGCTGCACGCGCGCGGTTTCTGGAGGTGTTTCTGTCCCAGCGTCCGCAAATGGAGGCGCTGGTCAGCCGAAGGGTGGGTTGCCGGGCGACGGCGGCGGATCTGGTGCAGGACTTGTTTCTCAGGTTCTGGCGGCGTCCGCTGGTGCAGGTCGAGGAGCTCAACACCTACCTGCTGCGCTGTGCTGGCAATATCGCCATTGACCATCTGCGCAATGAGAGCACTCGCGCCCGGCTCAGCGATGAGCGGCTGCCGGAATCGCACTGGGCCGAGACTGACGAACCCCAAGCGGCGCTGGAAGCAAGCAACGATCTGCGCCACATCGAAACGGCGTTGCGCGGATTGCCGGAGAAAACCCGGCAGATTTTCCTGCTCAACCGAATCCACGGGCGCAAGTACGCCGAAATCGCCAGGGCCATGGGCCTTTCGCAGAGTGCCGTGGAGAAACACATGATGCGCGCCCTGCAGGTCTGCAAGGCGAGCATCAATCAGGACGTCAATCGGGTTCCGCCGCTTGCCGGGAAACCCGGGGGCGTACGCCGATGAATGCCGTTCCTGATCCGACTGCCGATCCCCATACCATGGCCCTGAATTGGCTCAGCGTGTTGCACAACCAGCCGACGATTGCCGATCAGGCGCGCTTCAGCCGCTGGCTGCACGCTGATCCCGCTCATGCCGAAGCGTACGCCCAGGCTCAGGTCGTGTGGGAACTGAGCGAAGAGCCTGCCGCCACACTGGCCGGCGAAGACGCTGCCGCACTCAATGCTTTGCTGCGGAAAATGGACGCACCCAAGCCGCGCAGGGGAGCGGCGCTGGCGATGGCGGCGTGTCTGGTGCTGATGATCAGCGCGGGGTTGGGCTGGAATCCCCAGCGCTGGGCAGAGGACTTGAATGCCGATTATGTGTCGGCGCCGGGGCAGGTCCGGACGTTGATCCTGTCAGACGGGTCGCAGGTAACGATGGACGCCGACAGCGCAATCGCCGTGCATTTTGGCGACGGAGAGCGGCACGTCGAGTTGCGCCGTGGCGCCGCATTCTTTCACGTTACCCACACCGGCGAGCCGTTTGTGGTCGATGGCGGACGCGGCGAAACCCGGGTGCTGGGCACGCAATTCGAAGTACGGCTGCAGCCGCCCGGCGCGCAAATCACTGTGCTGTCGGGACGTGTCGGGGTCAAAGCGGCCGCCGATGCCCCGCAGCGGATCCTGACGGCAGGTCAGCGGGCCCGTTATGACCGTGAGCAAACCGGCGCTCCGCAGTCTGTCGACAGCGAAAGCCAGTTGGCCTGGCGTCAGGGCTGGCTCAATTACGCCCGCGCCCCCCTCGCTGATGTGATCAGCGACCTGAACCGTTATTACCCGGGCCGGATCATTTTGCTCAACGACCAACTGGCCGCGAAGACCATCAGCGGCAGCTTCCCGAGCCGCGATCCGCAGGCCGTGCTGGCGGCGTTGAAATCCGTGGTTGGTTTTGAGCAATACGAAGCGCTCGGGCGGGTCATTGTGATCCGTTGACCACAGGCGAGTTGTTGAGGTGTATCGCATTCAAACGGGGTGATCGATGTGAGAAGTGGGTTTGGCTTTTCGGTGGTAGCGGTCTGGAGCGCCTGCGCTCAGGCAGCCGCGCCGGCCTACGACTTTTCGATTCCGGCCAAACCGCTGTCCCAGTCGCTCAGGGATTTCAGTCGAGTCACAGGGCAGGGGGTTATTTACACCCAGGACGTGCCTTACGCGGTGGATGCCCCGGCATTGATGGGCTCGTTCAGTGCGGAACAGGCGTTACGTATTCTGCTGGGCACGTCTGGCCTCACATTCCGCCGTGCCACAGACGACACCTTCACGCTGCAATCCCGCCCCGTCGAGGGTGCGGTCACCCTTGGCGCGACGCAGATCGACTCCACTCTCAGTGCCGTTTACAGCTATCAGCCGCCTGCAGTGACATCGGTGATGCGCAGCGCGACACCGCGCCTTGAAACCCCGCAGGCGGTCAGCGTTGTTCCGGCGCAGGTGTTGAGGGATCAGGCGCCGCACAATCTCGACGATGTGCTGGCCAACGTGAGTGGCGTAACCCAGGGCAACACCCTCGGCAGCACACAGGACACGCTGATGAAGCGGGGTTTTGGCGAGAATCGCGACGGTTCGATCATGCGCGACGGGATGCCGGTGGTCCAGGGCCGCAACCTCAATGTCACCGCCGAGCGCGTCGAAGTTCTCAAGGGCCCGGCGTCGCTGTTGTATGGCATTCAGGACCCGGGCGGGGTGATCAACGTGGTCAGCAAGCGTCCGCAGTTACAGTCGGCCAACTCGCTGACGGCGCGAGGTTCAAGCTACGGCGCAGGCAAAAACGGCAGTGGCGGAACGTTCGATAGCACCGGCGCGATTGATGGCGCTGAAGGCGCGTCCACCGGGCTGGCATACCGCTTGATCGTCGACCACGAAGACGAAGATTACTGGCGCAATTACGGCGTACACCGTGAATCGCTGATCGCGCCATCGCTCGCCTGGTATGGCGATGACACCGAGGTGCTGGCGTCCTACGAACACCGGGAATTTCTCTCGCCGTTTGATCGCGGCACGGCAATCGATCCTCGCACAAACCGTCCGTTGAACATCCCCGCGACCCGGCGTCTGGACGAGCCCTTCAACACAATGGAAGGGCGCTCGGACCTGTATCGATTCGAGGTCGATCACACCTTCGACGACACCTGGAGAGGCCACCTCGGTTACAGCTACAACCGCGAGACCTACGACGCCAGTCAGGTGCGCGTGACCGCCGTCGATCCGGCCACCGGCACGCTGACCCGCTCCATCGACGGGACCGGCAACGCCCTGAGCACCGATCGCTTCACCACGCTCACGTTGAGCGGCGACACCTCGCTGGCGGGCTTGCGGCACGAGTTGCTGATGGGCGTCGACGACGAATACCGCAAAGTCGCGCGCGGTGAGCTGATCCGCCAGAAAAGCCAGAGCACGTTCAGCTACGTGAATCCGGTGTATGGCCAGGAAGCGGAGGGCACTCAGGTCAGTGCGGCGGACAGCCATCAGCTCGATATCCTGCGCAGCGACTCGGTGTTTGCTCAGGACTCCGTGCACCTCACCGATCGCTGGATTTTCGTCGCGGGCGCGCGTTATCAAGTGTTCGATCAGCAGGCTGGCAAAGGCTCGCCGTTCACGCGCAATACCGATTTGAACGGGCAAAAGTGGATTCCCCGAGCGGGCCTTGTTTACCGCTACAGCGATGAGCTTTCGTTGTATGTCAGTTACACCGAGGCGTTCAAGCCCAACTCCAGCATCGCTACGCTGGCGGGGGGCACCGTGCTGGATTCGGCGACGTTGCCCGAAGAATCGAAAGCGTGGGAGCTGGGCGCCAAGTGGGATTCCTCAGATGGCATCAGTGCGACGCTGGCGCTGTTCGACATCAGAAAGCGCAACGTGCTGGTGGCGAATTTCGACTCGCTGACGGCGAACACGGTGTACACCACGGCGGGTCAGGTGCGCTCGCGGGGTGTGGAGCTGGACGTGAGCGGGCAGCTGTCAGATCGCTGGAGTCTGATTGGCGGCTATGCTTTCACCGATGCCTGGGTGGTTGATGATCCGACCCTGAAGGGCAACCGCTTGCAGAACGTACCCCGGCACAGCGGCTCGGTTTCGGCGGTGTATGACTTTGGCGCGGTGCTGGGCGCGGATCGGCTGCGGACGGGAGCGGGCGCCCATTACGTCGGCGAACGCCCGGGCAATCCGGACAATGATTTTGATCTGCCCGGCTACACCGTCGCCGATGCGTTCGTGACTTACGAAACCCGTCTGGACGGGCAGAAAGTGAAGTTTCAGCTGAACGTGAAAAACCTCTTTGATCGCACCTACTACAGCTCGGCGGTGAGCCGTTATTTCGTGTCCCTGGGGGATTCGCGGCAGGTGGTGATGGCGACGACGCTGGAGTTTTAACGCGACTCAAACGCAGCCCGGTATTCGCCCGCCGTCGCGCCGACTGACTGTTTGAACCGGTTGCTGAAATGGCTGGCACTCGCGAAGCCGCATTCCAGGGCGATCTCGCCAAACGGCTTGCGGGTCGAGCGCAGCAGTTCGCGGGCTCGGTTGAGGCGTCGGGCGAGCAGGTATTGATGGGGCGGCAGGCCGAAGCTTTCGCGGAACATCCGCGCGAAGTGGTATTCCGACAACGCGCACATGCCCGCCAATTGCCCGAGGCTTAAGGGCTCGGCCATGTTCAGCTCAATGAACTCCACCAAATGCCGTCGCAGGTGCGGCGCCAGTCCGCCTTTCAGGCGCAACCCTTCACGCAGCCCGACCTGGCGCAGAACCATGTGGTCGAGCAGCTCATGGGCCAGGCTGCTGGTGAGCATGCGCTCGCCGGGCTCTCGCCAATCCATGCGGATCAGGCGATGAAAACGCTCGGCCTGCAGCGGATCATCCAGAAACGTGTGCTCCTGCAACGCCAACTGGCGTGGCTCGCGATCCAGCAGCGTGACGCAGTTGAGGGCGAACTGTTCGGGGCTGATATACAAATGCGCCAGACGGATTTCACCGTTCACCACCCAGGAGGACTGATGGCCGGCGGGCAGCGTGCAGATCTTGTCCGGAGCGCCTTTCTTGCCCGGCTGATCGCGGCGGAATGTTCCCGTGCCGCCGTCGATGTAGCACGACAGCGTGTGGTGCGTCGGCGCATGGTAGTTCTGCGCGTCATGACGGTTGTTCCACAGCGCCGCCATCACCCCGTCGCCCAGAGGCGCGCACTTCTCCAGCTGCGCGTGGGGCGAGCTGTTCAGGGATTGAAAGACCTGGATGGTTTCGAGTGACGACATGGGGACTCCTCTGCGCCTCGCATCCTACTCCGAGCGCTGCCCCCTGCCAGCGGGGTGACGATCAAATGCGCAAGTTTCTGCAAGTGAGGGCAGACCCGCGCCGCCAGACTGAGGCCTCACTGGGGAGCTCGACATGAACATCACGCTGTATCTGCTGACCGTTTTAATCTGGGGCACGACCTGGATCGCCTTGAAACTGCAACTGGGCGAGGTCGCCATCCCGGTGTCGATCGTCTACCGCTTTGGCCTCGCGGCGCTCATCCTCTTCGCCTTGTTGCTAGGGACCGGGAAACTGCAGAAGGTCAATCGCCGCGGGCAGCTCATCTGCCTGGCGCAGGGGCTGTGCCTGTTCTGCGTAAATTTCATGTGCTTCTACACCGCCAGCCAGTGGATTCCGACCGGTCTGGTGGCGGTGGTGTTTTCCACTGCGACATTGTGGAACGCGCTCAACGCCCGAATCTTCTTCAAGCAGCAAATCGCGCGCAACGTCGTGTTGGGCGGCACGCTGGGGCTGATGGGGCTGGCGTGCCTGTTCTGGCCGGAATTGGCCGGGCACAGCGCCAGCCGCGAGACCTTGATCGGTCTAGCGCTGACCCTGCTCGGCACGCTGTGTTTCTCTGCGGGAAACATGCTCTCCAGCCTGCAACAGAAGGCCGGCCTGCGTCCGCTGACCACCAATGCCTACGGCATGCTGTATGGCGCGACGATGCTGTGCGTGTATTGCCTGCTGAGCGGCACGCCGTTCGGGTTTGAGTGGAACGCGCGGTACATCGGCTCGCTGTTGTATCTGGTGGTGCCGGGATCGGTGATTGGCTTTACCGCCTATCTCACCCTGGTCGGCCGCATGGGCCCGGAGCGCGCGGCGTATTGCACGGTGCTGTTCCCGGTGGTGGCGTTGAATGTGTCGGCGTTTGCCGAAGGCTATCAATGGACCGCCCCCGCGCTGATGGGGCTGGTGTTGGTGATGGCGGGGAACGTGCTGGTGTTCAGGAAGCCGAGGGTGATTGTGCCGGTGGGGGCGAAGCTGACATAGGGCGGGCTGAAACCTTTGATCGTTCCCACGGGGACCGTGGGGACGATCATCACAGTGAGCTCAGCCCTTCCACACCTGCGCATTCACCAGGTCCTGCGGCTTTTCGCCCAACAGCGCGGCGCGCAGGTTGGCGTAGGCGCGGTCGGCCATGGCCTGACGGGTTTCGTCAGTCGCCGAGCCGATGTGAGGCAGCGTTACCGCATTGCTCAGCGCAAACAGCGGCGATTCAGCCAACGGCTCTTTCTCGTAGACATCCAGGCCGGCGCCGCGAATCGTGCCGTCCTGCAGTGCCTTGATCAGCGCCGGCTCGTCGACGATCGGGCCGCGGGCGATGTTCACCAGAATGGCGCTCTTCTTCATCAGCGATAGCTCGCGGGTGCTGATCATGTGCTGGGTCTTTTCGCTGAGCGGCACCACCAGGCAGACGAAATCCGACTCGGCCAGCAACTGATCCAGCGTACGGAATTGCGCGCCCAATTCCTGCTCGATGGCGGTCTTGCGGCTGTTGCCGCTGTACAGGATCGGCATGTTGAAGCCCAGACGACCCCGCCGTGCGACTGCCGCGCCAATATTGCCCATGCCCACAATGCCCAGCGTCTTACCGTAGACGTCGGTGCCAAAATGCGGCGCCTCGATGCTGCGTTTCCAGTGACCGGCTTTGGTGTAGGCGTCCAGTTCGGCGACGCGGCGGGCGCTGCCCATGATCAACGAGAAGCCCAGATCTGCCGTGCTTTCCGTCAGCACGTCGGGGGTGTTGGTCAGCATGACGCCGCGTTCGGTGAGGTAGTCGACGTCGTAGTTGTCGTAACCGACCGAAATGCTCGACACCACTTCCAGCTGCTTTGCATTCTCCAGTTGTTCGCGCCCCAGCTTGCGGCCAGCGCCGATCATGCCGTGGCTGTGGGGCAGGGCTTCGTTGAACTGCGCGTTCAGATCACCCTTTTTCGGGTCGGGGATGATCACGTTGAAGTCTTGCTGCAGGCGCTCGGCCATTTCCGGAGACACGCGGCTGAAGGCAAGGACGGTCTTTTTCATCGGATAGCTTCTCTCGGCAGTTCAGAAGGGCATTGCGTAGCACGCTAACATTCTTGCCGAGGGATTGGCGAGGTGGATGGATACGTTGTCAGGTGGGGCGGAGGGTTAAACCGTCTCCGGCAATACATGGGTCTGCAGGTCCGCTTCATGGGCGGCCATGATTTCCGGCAGCGAGCCGCGCAGGTATTCGACCCAGGTTTTGATCTTCGCATCCAGGTACTGCCGCGACGGGTAGATCGCGTACAGGTTCAGCTCGTGGGACCGGTACTGCGGCAACACCCGCACCAGCGAGCCGTTACGCAATCCTTCGATGGCCGAGTAGATCGGCAGAATCCCGATGCCCATGCCGCTGCTGATCGCCGCCTGCATGGCGTCGGCCGAATTCACCAGAAACGGCGAGTTGCCGATGGTCACGGTTTCCTGGCCTTCGGGGCCGTCGAACGCCCACTTTTCCAGCGGGAACACCGGGCTGACCAGACGCAGGCAAGCATGGTTGAGCAAGTCAGCCGGTCGGTGGGCCATGCCGAACGCCTTGATGTAGGCGGGCGAGGCACAAACGATGCTGTACGTGATGCCCAGTCGCTGGGAGACGAAGCCCGAGTCCGGCAGCTCGCTGGCGAGCACGATGGACACGTCGTACCCCTCTTCGAGCAGGTCCGGGACGCGGTTGGTCATGGTCAGGTCGAACGAGACGTCCGGGTGATTGCGCCGGTAGCGGGCAATCGCGTCGATGACGTAATGCTGGCCCACGCCGGTCATCGAATGGACTTTCAGCTGCCCGGCCGGACGCGCATGGGCATCGCTGGCTTCGGCTTCCGCCTCTTCGACGTAACCGAGAATCTGCTCGCAGCGCAGCAGGTAACGCTTGCCCGCTTCAGTCAGGGCGATGCGTCGCGTGGTGCGGTTGAGGAGCCGGGTCTGCAGGTGGGCCTCTAGGTTGGAGACAGCGCGCGAAACGTTTGCGGTGGTGGTGTCCAATTGAGCGGCGGCAGCGGTGAAGCTGCCCGCTTGCGCCACGCAAGTGAAGGCGCGCATGTTTTGCAGAGTGTCCATTGGCCGTTCTCAGATGAGATAGCAAATTGTGACATGAAGTAACTGATCCATGTCAGCCATACCAAAGGATTATCTCCGGTTCCGTAACAAAGATTCGCAGAAGTCCCGGCTTATCGCCGGGCTAGACGCCCCCTAGAATCGCCGCATCATCGATTCCCCCTCCATTCAGGTAATTGCAGCAGTGCCGCGTCGTCTCGTCAGAGGGCTCAAATCCCTCAGTGTGTGCGCTTTAACGTTACTCATCAGCGGCTGCATCGGAACTGGCGGAATCGCCCCACAAGGCACAGCGTTGTCGCCCGACGCGCTGGCCACCGACGACGCCATCAAGGCGGCCGACAAAGACGCCCACTGGCCGGCTGGTCAGTGGTGGCGTGCCTATGGCGACGAACAACTCAATCGCTGGATCGAACTGGCCGCCATGGGCAGCCCCAGCCTGGCGATCGCTGCCGCGCGAGTGCGTCAGGCCAAGGCCATGGCGGGCATCGCGGAGTCGGCGGAATCCCTGCACGTCTCCGGCGACAGCAGCCTGAAACGACACAACTGGCCGACGGATCAGTTCTACGGCCCGGGTGAGCTGTCGAACACCAGCACGTGGGACAACAACGCTTCGCTGGGCCTGAGTTATTCCCTTGACCTGTGGGGCCAGGAAAGCAATCACTCCGAACAGGCGCTGGACATGGCGCACATGAGCGCGGCGCAGGAGCGTCAGGCGCAGCTGGAATTGCAGGACAACATCGTCCGCGCCTACATCCAGCTGTCGCTCAACTACGCCCAGCGCGACATCGCCGAAGCGACCCTCGCGCAACAGCAGCAGATCGTTGATCTGGCCCAGCGTCGTCTGAACGGCGGCATCGGCACCCATTTTGAAGTCAGCCAGGCGCAAACCCCGCTGCCCGAAACCCATCGTCAGATTGACGCCCTGGACGAGGCGATTGCCCTGAGCCGCAATCAGATCGCGGCGCTGGCGGGCAAAGGACCGGGCGAGGGCGCACGTCTGCAGCGGCCGACGCTGTCACTGAACGCGGCGTTGACGTTGCCCTCCGCGCTGCCCGCCGAATTGCTGGGGCAGCGTCCGGATGTGGTCGCCAGCCGCTGGCGAGTGGCGGCGCAGGCGCGAGGCATCGATGTGGCCCATGCCGGCTTCTATCCGAACGTTGATCTGATGGGCAGCCTTGGTTACATGGCCACCGGCGGCGGCATGCTGGAATTCCTCGCCGGCAAGAAATTCAACTACAGCGTGGGCCCGGCGATCACCTTGCCGATCTTCGACGGCGGACGTTTGCGTTCGGCGCTGGGCGTGGCGTCAGCGGGCTACGACGAAGCTGTCGCGCAGTACAACCAGACCCTGGTGATGGCGCTGAAGAGCATCTCCGATCAACTGATTCGTCGTGAGTCGATGGACAAGCAACAGCAGTTCGCCGATCAATCAGTGGCCGCCGCGCAGAAAACCTACGACATCGCGATGGTTGCCTATAAACGCGGCCTGACCGATTACCTCAATGTGCTCAACGCGCAGACGTTGTTGTTCCATCAACAGCAGGTGCAGCAACACGTCCAGGCTGAGCGCCTGACGGTGCATGCTGAGCTGGTGGTGGCGCTGGGCGGCGGGTTGATGGCCGGCAATGATTCCCCCGCACCGGCAAAGACCGCCGTGCCGAAAACGCCGGCGTCGCTGGCGGTGTTTGATCAATGAAACGCTCCGGCAGGGCCTGGCGATGAACGCCGCTTTTAACTGGCTCAGGTCACTGGAGTGGCGTCGAGGCCTCAACGATTGGGCGCGCAGCGATGGCGTGACGTGGATCTACATCAGCAAGGTGCTGACTGCGGCGTTCCTCACGTACTGGATCGCCATGCGCCTGGAGCTGCCGCAGCCGCGCACGGCCATGATCACTGTGTTCATCGTGATGCAGCCCCAGAGCGGTCAGGTGTTCGCCAAGAGTTTCTACCGCTTGCTCGGCACGCTCGCCGGCTCCGTGATCATGGTCACGCTGATGGCACTGTTCGCGCAAAACAGCGAGCTGTTTCTCGGCAGTCTGGCGATCTGGGTCGGCTTCTGCTGCGCCGGGGCGGCGCGCTATCGCAACTTCCGCGCCTACGGTTTTGTGCTGGCCGGCTACACCGCCGCGATGACCGGGCTGCCAGCGCTCGCTCACCCGGACACCTCGTTTATGGCCGCCATGTGGCGGGTGCTGGAAATCTCCCTCGGCATCGTCTGCTCGACACTGGTCAGCGCCGCGATCCTGCCGCAAAGCGCCGGCGCGGCGATGCGCAACACCTTGTATCAGCGCTTTGGCACCTTCGCTCAGTTCGTCATCACCGGCCTGCGCGGCGAGAGCGATCCGGCGTCGTTCGAAGCCAGCAACGTGCGCTTCATCGCCGATGCCGTGGGGCTCGAAGGCCTGCGCGCGGTCACCGTGTTTGAAGACCCGCACATGCGCCGCCGCAACGGCCGGTTGAATCGCCTGAACAGCGAGTTCATGACCATCACCACTCGCTTCAACGCCCTGCATCAGTTGCTCGAGCGGTTGCGTGGGCGCGGCGTGAAGCCAGCGGTTCAGGCCATCGAGCCCGGCCTGAATGCGCTGACCCGCTTGCTGGAGCCTTTTGCCGGACGCGCGCTGACCAACGCCGACGCCGCGCTGCTGGCCAATCGGTTGAGCGTGTACAAGGCCGACTTGCCCGAGCACGTGCGCAGCCTGCGCGCCGAGTTCGTCAAGACCGAGCCCAGCGACGCCGACCTGCTGGATTTCCACACCGCTTACGAATTGCTGTACCGCTTCGTCGACGACATGCACGACTACGCCCAGACCCATGCGTCTTTGGCCGATCACCGCCATGCGCGGGAGAAATGGGTCGAGCCCTTCGTGTCCACCACCAGTTGGCTGTCTTCGCTGGCCTCCGGCGTGCGCGCGACCTTTATTCTCGCGGTCATGTCGGTGTACTGGGTGGCCACGGCGTGGCCGAGCGGCGCGTCGATGACCCTGGTGTCCGCCGCCACGGTGGCGCTTTCCGCGACGACATCGAACCCGAGGCGCATGTCGTTTCAGATGGCGTGCGGGACCTTTCTGGGTGCGCTGCTGGGGTTTTTCATCACCTTTTTCGTGCTGCCGCGCATCGATGGTTTTCCGCTGTTGTGCATGGTGCTGGCGCCGGTGTTCGTGTTCGGCACGTTCCTGACCACGAGGCCGCAGTGGGTGGGATATGGTCTGGGGCTGCTGATTTTCTTCAGCATCGGTTCGGCGCCGGACAACCTCACGGTCTACAACCCCTATGTGTTCATCAATGACTACATCGCCATGGTCCTCGGCATGCTGTTGTGTGCGGCGGCGGGAGCGATCATTCTGCCGCCGAACAGTCGCTGGCTGTGGCAGCGGCTGGAAGGCAACCTGCGCCGACAAGTGAGTTTCGCCATCAGCGCGCCACTGCGCGGGATTCGTTCCAGTTTCGAAAGCCGCACCCGCGATCTGATGCATCAGGCCTACGGCCTGGCCGCCGGTAAACCCGAGGTGCAACGCAACCTGCTGCGCTGGATGTTCGTGGTGCTGGAGATCGGCCACGCGATCATCGAGTTGCGCCGCGAGCAGGCCATTCTGCCGGTGCACCCGAGTTACGCCGAATGGCAGCCCTGGCGGCAGGCGATTCGCGCCATGGGCCGCTCGTTGATTCGTCTGTTCATCCAGCCCGATCCCCACAATCTGGCGCGCAGCCTGTCGGCCGTCGATCACGCCATCATCTGCGTGCAGAACACCGACGAGCCCTTTGCTCCGCACTTCGACACCTCGGCGTTGCGCCGGGTGAAAAGCTACCTGCACTTCATCCGCACCTGCCTGCTGGACCCGCAATCGCCGCTGGCAGGTGCTCCGTCAGAGCCGGCGTCTGTGGCCTCGCCGCAAGGACAACTCAATGCCTCGTGAACTCGCCTTCCATGGCGTTTACATGCCGACGGTGACCGTCATGTTTCTGGTCGCCATGGTGCTTTCCTGGGCGCTGGACCGCTTCATGTCCGGGCTCGACCTCTACCGTTTCTTCTGGCATCCGGCGCTGCTGCGTCTGAGCCTGTTCAGCTGCATTTTCGGCGCCATGGCGCTCACTGTTTACCGTTGAGGCACGTTGGTTGAGATGAAAAAGCTCTTCAGTCTGATCGCGACTTTGTTGATTCTGGCCCTGGCCATCTGGATCGGCCGGCTGCTGTGGATTCACTACATGGACACGCCGTGGACCCGCGACGGCCGGGTGCGCGCCGACGTGATCAACGTCGCCGCCGATGTCAGCGGCGTGGTGATCGATGTGCCGGTGAAGGACAACCAGCCAGTGAAAAAAGGCGACCTGTTGATGCAGATCGACCCTGAGCATTATCAGCTGGCAGTGAAGCAGGCCGAGGCCATGGTGGCGTCGCGCAAGGCGACCTGGGAGATGCGCAAGGTCAACGCCAATCGACGCAAGGACATGGACGCCCTGGTGATCTCCGCCGAAAGTCGAGAAGACGCCGTCAATGTCGCCACCTCCGCCCAAGCGGATTATCAACTGGCGGTCGCGCAGCTTGAAGCCGCGCAATTGAACCTGCAACGCACCAAGGTGCTGGCCGCGGTGGACGGCTACGTCACCAACCTCAACGTGCATCGCGGCGACTACGCGCGCATCGGCGAAGCGAAGATGGCCGTTGTCGACAGGAACTCGTTCTGGGTGTACGGCTTCTTCGAAGAGACCAAGCTGCCCCACGTCAGGATTGGCGATCCGGCGGACATGCAGTTGATGAGCGGCGAGGTGATGAAGGGCCACGTCGAAAGCATCGCCCGCGCCATCTACGACCGCGACAACCCGGAGAGCCGCGAGCTCATCGCCGACGTCAACCCGACCTTCAACTGGGTACGACTGGCGCAGCGCGTGCCCGTGCGCATTCACCTGGATCAGGTGCCGGAAGGGGTGGTGCTGGCGGCGGGGATTACGTGCACGGTGATTGTGAATCCCGAAACGCAAGATTCAACGCGATAGCACGTTGAGCTGCGCGGTACGCCAGATGTGTCGCGCCGGAGGATGCAGGAGCGTGGCTTGTCCCGCGATCTGTTGCGCAGCGACAGTAATAACAGTGATTGCGGTGCATCAGTTATAACCGGGGCGCTTGGTCTTGCTTCCGCTTCGCGCCAGTTCGCGGGACAAGCCACGCTCCTACAGAAGCCGGCGGTGGCAGTCAGTATTTTTTATCCAGCTTAAAGCGCTTGCTCAGAATCCACTCCAGCACGGCCTTGGGCAGCAGCCGTTCCATCAGGGGCAACGCGCGGCTGCCGTTGCCGGAGCGCAATAGACGCGGTGGATGGCTGCGTTGCACGGCGTCGAGCACGTCGCGGGCGAAGTCGGCAGCGGGTGTCGGGTTGCCCTGTGACGCATTGGCCCGGGCGCGGATGCCTTCACGCCACGGCCACCACGGCGAATCCTGGTGAATCACCTGCTCGGCCTCGTGGCTGGCGTTTTGTGCGAAGTGGGTATCGATAGCGCCGGGCTGGACTTCCATCACCCGAATCCCGAAGGGTGCCAGTTCCATGCGCAGTGCTTCAGTCATGGCATGAACGGCGGCTTTTGACGCGCAGTACGCGCCCGCGAATGGGGTGACCAGCACGCCCGAAACGCTGCCGATATTCCCCACCAACCCCTTGTTGCGGCGCAGCATTGGAAACAGCGCGCGCGTCACGCCGACCACGGAAAACACGTTGGTCTCGAATTGCCTGCGCATAGCATCAACCCCGCCATCCAGCAGCGGGCCAATGCCACCGTAGCCTGCGTTGTTGATCAGCACGTCGAGCCCTTTGCCGTGTTGATCCAGCTCGGAAACCAGTCGATCAATCGCAGCGCTGTCATTGACGTCCAGGGCCACGGCACGAAAACCTGCCAGGGTCAGCGCCTGCACGTCGGCCGGCTTGCGTGCGGTTGTCCAGACATCATGCCCTGCCGCTTTGAACGTATTCGCCATGGCGCGGCCGATGCCGCTGGAACAACCGGTGATCAACACCACAGACATGGTTCAGTCCTTGGAAAAAGAGAAGGGCGGCGCTCAGCCGGAGAACGTGCCTTGCAGGCGTTCGGCACGAAACTCCAAGGTCTGCGGCCGGTAACCCGGACGCAGCGGCGGCATCGGCAAGCAATCCTGCCACTGACTGCCGGGCAACAAATCGCCCGGCCCGCGATAACGCGGCGCGGTGTACGTGTCTTCGGCCAGGTTGACGGTATCGCCCGGCGCGTAGGCTGCGATTTTCCAGCGCAGTTCGCTGAGCGAAACGGTGTTGCCGTTATCGATCAGTACCAGCAGCGGACGCCCCGTAGGACACTGTTGCGGCGCATAGTCCACGCGCAATTGCAGGCGCTCAAGGCGCTGTTCGTCGCGGCTGTCTTCCCAGACCACAAACGCCGCCACGACGCCCAGCCCGACTGCGGCAGCCAGGGAAACAGGCAACGCTTTGGAGGGATAGCGCAGAAGCAGGACCAGCCAGGTGAACAGGAGTACGGCGCCGAAAATCATCGTGTCGATCTCGCGATTGCAGATGAGGGCATCGTACCGAAAGGGGAGGGGGTTGGGCTAATGGATTGGGCTCAACCGAACCGCTCAGCGCAACCGTCCAGCCGGACCGGCGGTCAGTCAGAAATCCGCAGCCAAACTAGTCTTAGGGTATTTCCTGCAACGGATTGCACAGGTCATGGCTCACTCCTGCTCGCTACATACCCATACTCCGACACTCACGGTAATAGAGCCGCGCAGGCTACCTGTTCGTACGGTGTCCTTCTACGTGGCTCAAACGGATGCGCCCATGACCGTGCGGGTTGACCGCCTTGCCTATGACCCCGCAGGAAGGCAAACGGCGCGTTGGGACCCACGACTATGGGCTGCCGCCGATCTGGCATCGGACGCGACGAGCAATGTGAGTGTGGTCTTCTCGCTCAGCGGGGAGCGGCTGCTTTATGAGAGCGTCGATGCGGGGTGGCGCCTTCAATCAGTGGGGGAAGGCGGGCAGCGTGACGGGGGCTGGGACGGACGCGGAGTGGTTCAGCGGGTCGAATACGACAAGCAGCTGCGGCCGACTGCCTTGTTTGAAGAACAGGGCGCACGGGACGGTACGGCGCGAACCTGCGTCGAGCGCTTGAGCTATGGAGGGCCTGATGAGCATCACGCCAACCAATGCAATCAAATAGTCAGGCATTACGATCCGGCCGGCTCGCTGTGCAATACGTCGTTCGATATAAACCGGAATGCGCTCTCGCAGGCGCGGCGTTTTCTCAATGATCCGAACATGTCCAGTTGGCCGGACGCCGCCGTAGCTTGCGACCAGCTTCTGGAACCCGGAGACGGCGCCCGGATGGCCTGGCGATTCGCTCCCACAGGCGAAATGTCCGAACAGCGCGATGCCATGGGAAACACCCAGTTTTTTGCCCAGACCGTCGCCGGGCTGCTCAAGCAAACCCGCTTGCAGCTGGCCGGCCTGCCAGCGGAAACGCTGGTGGGCGATATTCAATACGACGCCTTCAATCGCGCGGTTTCAGAAACCGCCGGAAATGGCGTCGTCACCTCTGCGGCTTATTCAACACAAGACGCTCGTCTGGTGAACGTCCAGTCGACGCTTCCCGATGGGGAAAGACGGCAGGATCTGCGTTACGCCTACGATCCGGTCGGCAACGTGATCAGCATTGCAGATGCTTCGCTCCCTCAAAGCCATTTCGTCAATCAGCTCACCAAGTCCATCAGCACATTCACGTACGACACGCTGTATCAACTCATCGAGGCCACCGGTCGGGAGCTGGCGTCGGTCAATCGAGGCCCGGATCTCGCGGTGTTCCAATCGCCGATCGACCCCTCCCGACTGACGAATTACCGACAGAACTACGAATACGATGCGGGCGGCAATTTGCTCAAGCGCAGTCACGTTGGCGTGCAAGATCATTCGCAATGGCTGGCGGCGGCCAACGGTAGCAACCGGTGTCTGGCTCAACTGACTGACACGCCGCCAACTGACGCCGAGATTGCTGCCGCATTCGATGCCAACGGTAATTTGCAGCGGCTGGCGCCCGGGCAAAACATTGAGTGGAACCCGCGTAACCAGTTGCGCAGGGTAACCCTGGTAGCCAGGCCTTCGGGAGTGGATGACAGTGAGGTTTACGTCTATGACGCAACCGGCCTGCGTGTGCGCAAGATTCGGACGGTTCAGGCTAAAAATGTCGTCCATGTGAACGACGTACGCTATCTGCCGGGCCTGGAAATCCGCGCCAATAGCGCGACTGGCGAAACGCTGCACGTCATCACCGCTCCCGGTGGACGCAACGCGGTGCGGGTTCTGCATTGGGTAGAGGGCAAACCGGAGACGATAGGCAACGATCAGACGCGCTACACGCTGAGTGATCATTTGGGGTCAAGCCTGATGGAGCTGGATCAGCAATGCCGATTGATCAGTCAGGAAAGTTATTACCCCTTTGGAGGCACAGCCTGGTGGGCAGGCCGATGCCAAATTGAAGCGCACTACAAAACCGTGCGTTATTCAGGAAAAGAGCGGGATGCGACCGGGCTTTACTACTATGGCCTGCGGTGTTACGCACCGTGGCTGATGCGCTGGATCAATCCGGATCCGACGGGTGAACAAGGCGGGGTGAATCTGTTTTGCTTTTGCAGTAACTCACCGATCCGCTATCGCGACTCCCAAGGCGCAGCCCCTTACGATGTTCCTCAGGTCGTGGTGGTAGCCGCAGGAATGGGGGATTTCAGCCCGCCACAGCAGGCGAAGATGAGGAAGGCGCTGGACGCTGCAAGTTATCTGGTGGCTGGAACGCGTGATCAACTTCGCGAAGCGTCACCCCGCCGGGATGTAGTCAAGGCCTTCGACGCGACGTTTGGTGAACTGCCGGCATCCATTCGCTCTGAAACGATAGAGGGCGTCGTAGAAAGCCTCGACAGTTATAGGAACATGTTGACGGCATTCGGTAAGCCGCACGCGGACCTTGATATCGAGCTTTTTGACGGTCCATCCATGGTTAAGGGACGTACTTTACTGGCGGGAGAGTTCGAAGATGTGGTCAAGAGCTTCGGAGTTTCACGCACCCATCTTGAACAGGATCATGTGCTCAATGTTGCCTGGACGTTGATCCATGAAACTTCTCATGCAGTCAATTTCACCGTTGATACCCATTATTACGAGCAGCCGAAACTCGAGGCCGATGCTACCCCTGAGGCTGTCCGAGGCTGGAGCAAACAAATAAGAAGGTCCTTGTCGCGAGTTGTCAGATCAGGTCCTTACGAGAAGCATGGCAGTGCTCCTGTTTACGAGACCAGCATGCAAGGTTTAACAGATGACGCGGCTAACCGGCATCAACGCAAGGCCACCTTTGTGGGGAATGGGAGCGTGAGATCCTCGCTGTTACGGATGAATGCAGACACTTTTCCCGCGTTGGTCAACGCCACCCGATTTCCTGAAAGATGGTTGCGCAGGCAGGTCTGACAAATAGGCCAACATTCAGTCATTGGGCGTGACTGTGGTCGGTCAGCCCAAACAGGTTCGTGTGCAGCTGGCAGGGAAACGGGGCAGGGCTCTGGAGAGATAACGCAGAAGCAGGACCAGCCAGGTGAACAGGAGTACGGCGCCGAAAATCATCGTGTCGATCTCGCGATTGCAGATGAGGGCATCGTACCGAAAGGGGAGGGGCTTGAGCTAATGATGGTTTGTATGTTTCAACCTTGATCCGTAGGAGCCGGCTCGATGGCGAACCCGGTTTGACCCTCACAACGGAGTGTCTGAAAGCATGCGTGTTGGCAGGGTCAACATGGTGATAGAGACTGGCACCTCAGCGTGCGCAGTCTCCGCAACCACAAGTTACTTGTCGAACAAATAAGGTTTTTCGTTCGTGACGGTGCCGTGGCCAGTGGCGTTAGTCGGCTCTGCGGTCAAAAACACTTCTTTACCTTTAATAATATCGAAGGAGCTTGCGGGAAATCTTGCCCTTGTCTCCCCGTTGGAATTAAAAGGCTGGAGAATCGTAGGGCCGACATCGTACTCACCAGAATCGCCCTTACCAAGCGCTTTGAAGTTGATGTGGGTAATTTCATTTTGAGCCTTGGTCGGGTAAGGCGGGAAAACGGCCTCCACATCCTCACCGCGAACAAGCGTGTAATTTGGCCGGTCGAAGACGGGCGTTGGGTATGCTTTGCTGTTAGCACTCATGATTCATCATCCTTGTAATTGCATTTGAGTGTGAATTGACCTCGTCCTTAAAGTACGACCCATCCGACCTTCTGAATACTGTTACAAATGACAGTACCAAGATGAATTGGCGATAATGATGGGGGCGAATACTCCGACGGGTGCAGCAAAGATCATAAAAAAAGCCCCCGAAAACCCTCTGCGGATGGGGAATACGCAGAGGATTGACGGGGGCTAGTACTACTGGGTGAAGCGGTATTAACGGGCGATGGTCTGGGTCTTCACGCCGGCTTCGATGCCTGGGGTGGAGCGGCCGTAGACGTCTTCGAAACGCTCGATGTCGTCTTCGCCCAGGTAGCTACCCGATTGAACTTCGATGATTTCCAACGGGATTTTGCCCGGGTTGCGCAGACGGTGAACCGAGGCAATCGGGATGTAGGTCGACTGGTTCTCGGTCAGCAGGAACACGTTGTCGTCGCAGGTGACCTGAGCGGTACCCGATACGACGATCCAGTGCTCAGCGCGGTGGTGATGCATCTGCAGCGACAGGCTGGCGCCCGGCTTGACGGAAATGCGCTTGACCTGGAAACGACCGCCCATGTCCACGGAGTCGTACGAGCCCCATGGGCGATAGACTTCGAGGTGGTTCTGGGTTTCGCTGCGGCCTTGCTCGTTCAGCGTGTTGACCAGTTGCTTGACGCCCTGAACCTTGTCTTTGTGAACGATCATCATGGCGTCTTTGGTTTCGACGACAACGATATTGTCCAGGCCGATCACGGTGACCAGTTTGCCGTTGCCCTGAATCATGCAGTTGCGGCTGTCCTGGATAACGACATCGCCCTTGGCAACGTTGCCGTTCTCGTCTTTGGCGTGCACGTCCCACAGGGATGACCAGCAGCCGACATCGCTCCAGCCCGCATCAAGTGGTACGACGCACGCGCGCTGGGTTTTTTCCATGACGGCGTAGTCGATGGAGTTGTCCGGGCAGCAGGCGAAGCTCGCCTCGTCCAGGGAGATGCTGTCGCCTTCCTGCTTGCTGCGCTCGAGGGTCAGCAGGCAGTTGTCGTAGATGTCCGGATCGTGCTTTTTCAGCTCTTCCAGATAACGGCTGGCACGGAACAGGAACATGCCGCTGTTCCAGTAGTAACCGCCGGCCTGGACGAATTCCTGAGCGCGTTGCTCATCAGGCTTTTCGACGAACTGCTGAACGCGGCTGACGCCTTCCGGCAGCAAGGCATCGGCGGTGGACTTGATGTAGCCGTAGCCGGTTTCAGGCTTGGTCGCCGGGATACCGAACAGCACCATTTCGCCGCGCTCTGCAGCGACGGTGGCCAAAGCCAGTGCGCGTTGCAGGGCTTTCTGATCGTCGATCACGTGGTCGGCTGGCAGGACCAGCATCAACTCGTCGCGACCTTCGTTGGCGAGCATCATCGCGGTGATGGCAACGGCTGGCGCAGTGTTGCGGCCAAACGGTTCCATGATGACGGCCTGAGTTTCCAGACCCAGCGCACCGAGCTGCTCGGTGACGATAAAGCGGTGGTCCTTGTTGCAGACCACGACAGGGTGCTGCATGCCGTCGAATTGCAGGCGCTCGACGGTCTGCTGGAAAAGGGTGTGTTCGCCGGTCAGCGCCAGGAACTGTTTAGGAAACTGTTTACGCGAAAGAGGCCAGAGTCGGGAACCGCTACCACCTGACAAGATCACTGGAATCATTTTGTTTCTCCGTTAAGCAAAAATCGTTCGAATGGGCTGTAGGTCTTTTCGGTCTTTCTGGTTTTTGTCTTGCATCGCCCGGCGTCCTCTTGGCGGTCTGCTTGCTCCGCAGTGCCTGACGCCGAACGCTTAATCCCGTAAATCCGTGGCAGCGCGCGAGTAATCCCGCGCGCTGCCTGCGGCCTCTCGGCCAGCTTCGAATCTGTTACTGAGTGCCGGTCGGGCGCTTGACCCAGACTGGCGCCAAGCTGCTGCCGCTACCGGTCACGTACAGAACGGCGGCTTCACCGCGCTCCAGTGCAACCGGCTTCAGGTCAGCCACTTTCTTGTCGCCGTCAAACAGCGCGAAGCTGACTTTGACCGGGTTGATTTCACGCTCGCCGGTGCCCTTGGCAGACACAGCCTTGACCACGTCGGTCTTGCCATCAGCGGTTTTCAGGGTCAGCGCCTTGTCGCTCAGGTTCTGTACGCGAACCAGGGACTTCTGCTTGTTCTTGAACGGAGGCTCTTCAACCAGCTGAGGTGCGCCCGAGGTGTTGTTGACGATGGTGTAGTAGTGATCGCTGGCCAGTTTCACCGGCAGGGACTGGCTGCCGACTTTGGCGGTGTAGTCGCCCTGTGGCATGAAGCCGAAGTCACTGCTGGCCAATGGGCCGATTTCGTTGAGGCTGGTGTTGCCGACGCTGGCCGAGATTTCGCTGCTGCTGGCGTTGTAAACACGCACGAAGGTCGAGCCTTTCGGAGCGGTCGGGCCATACAGGGCGGCATCGCCACCGGCGAAGGCGGAAAGGGAGACGAAGCCCAGGCTCGCGGCCAGCACGCAGGTTTTCAGCAGGTTGGTTTTGCTCGAACGAACTGGCATCGGGTTCTGCGAAGTCATAGTCAAAGAGTCCTCTCAGTTTTGGGCCCGGGTGGGCGACTTGGAGTTGTTGGCGTTGTCCGCCAGATTCTGTTGGGGGTCACGTGCCTTTTTGAGTTCAGCGATCCACTGTGGGTCGAACTCGGTCAGGTCGTTGTGAGCGGGCAGGTAGCGTTCCGGAAATTCCCAGATCAGCACCTGCGGTGGGCTGCTCTTGAAGGCGTCGGTCTGCAGATACTTGAGCATCGGCAGGATCGGGCCATGGCCGTCTTCGGCGTAATTCACGACGTCTGCGTGCAGGGCCTGTTTAAGCGCGCCGGCAAAGTTCCAGTTGGGGTTGGCGCTGTAGCTAGTGCCGACCAGACCCACTGCAACGGAATTGTCCGCGAACAGGGCATCATCGCTTTCGGCGCCAGCCTGAGCCGGGTTGGTGCTGCGCTGCTGCAGGTCATCCGGCTTGGGCAGCAGGTTGGTGAACAGCGGATCCAGCGGCAGGAAGTTGGTCAAATCGCCCTTGTAGGGTTCGGTCGTCTTGGCTTCGGTGACGAAGTTCTGCGGTTCAACGTTCAGCGGCACTTGCTTGCTGATCACGTCACCCAACTGCTGGGCGACGATTTCCGCGCCCATCGGCGTCCAGTGGGTGTCGGTGCGCAGGAACACCTGGCCCTTCTCCTTGGCGCTTTGCAGCGGCGTCAGCAGATCCGGGGCAAGGATGCCGGCCTGATTCACTTGAGCGTGGAACTGCTGATACAGATCGGTGTGCAGCGTGGCCGGTTTGTTGTCACCGACGTGCTCCGGGTATAGACGGGTCTTGGCCGGAATGATCGCCAGCACCAGTTGCGTGCCTTGCTTTTTCAGGGTGTCACGCACGCCCTGAATGATTGCCAGGTTGTCTGCTTCGTTCTGCTCGCTGTTGGCAACGGCGTCGAACTCTTCGTCGGTGTACAGCCACTGGTCTTTGCCCAGGATCACGCCCGGACGACCTTCGTTGAACAGCTTGTAGTCCAGCGCCGCCCAAAGGTTGGTGCCCAGACGCTTGATCGGAAATGCTTCGTCGTAGTGGGTTTCCACCGCCTTGGTCCAGTGACCATTCAGCACGGTGGTCTCCTTCGACGTCGAGAAGCCGACGAAGCTGCGTAGCGACCAAAGACCCAGCACCAGCAGAATCGCCAGGAACAGGAAGATGTAGAGGAAACGTAATGAACGGGTCATGTCAGGCTCCTCAGAACTGGAAGTAAAGGAACGGCGAGAAACTGGCCGCCGAGAGTTTCAGGATCGATGCAACGAACATCAGCAGGATCAGGGCGCGCATGGCATAGCGCGACCAGTCGGCGGTCCAGTAGGCAGGCTGAACCTGCGCTTCGGTGCCGACGATGTAACCCGGTTGATGAATGCTGCCCGGCTTGTCGCCCGGCACGGCTTTGATCAGGCCAGGCTCGGCAGCGGCAGGGCCATCGGCCTGCACGGCTTTGTCGGTCGGCTTGGCCGGCGCACGGTTGCGGTAGAAATCACGCAGGCCAAAGAAGGCGAGGGTGATGTATGCCACGACCAGCGTTGCTACTTGCAGGCCGGTGAGGCTGGCGCGGTTGAGCTCCGACAGACCGAGATCGCTGAAGCTGAACATGGCGCCGTACATGCGGGCGGCAACGTGCAGGTTTTCCGAGCGGAAGATGACCCAGCCCATGACCACCAGCAGGAAGGTAAAGGCCCAGCGAACAACGTTGAACGTGCGGGGCGCAGTGTTAAGGCCGATGGCTTTTTCAATCGCCAGCCACACACCGTGCCAGGCACCCCAGACGATGTAAGTGATGTTGGCGCCGTGCCACAGACCACCCAGCAGCATGGTCAGGAACAGGTTGCGGTAGGTCGCGACTTTGCCGCCACGGTTGCCGCCCAGCGTGATGTACAGATAGTCACGCAGCCAGGTGGACAGGCTGATGTGCCAGCGACGCCAGAACTCGGTGATCGACTGACTGATGTAGGGCTGTTTGAAGTTTTCCATGAAGCGGAAACCCATCATCAGGCCCAGGCCGATGGCCATGTCGCTGTAGCCGGAGAAGTCGAAGTACAGCTGAGCGGTGTACGCCAGCGCGCCGAGCCAGGCGTCACCCGTGGTCGGGTTCTGCAGGGCAAAGCAATGGTCGGCGACCACCGCCAGCGTGTCGGCAATAAAGACCTTCTTGATGAAACCCTGCATGAACCGCGTGCAGCCTTCGGAGAACTTGTCGAGGGTGTGCGTGCGGTTGTTGAACTGGTCCACCAGGTCGCGGAAACGCAGCACCGGTCCGGCGATCAGGTGCGGGAAAATCGCCACGAATGCTGCGAAGTCGATGAGGTTGCGCGTCGCCGGGGTGTCCCCACGGTAGACGTCGATGATGTAGCTGATGGACTCGAAAATGTAGAACGAGATACCGATCGGCAGCAACACATGGGTGAGGATGAACGGCTCAAGACCGATCGACGTCATCATCGCGTTGATGCTGTCCACGCCGAAGTTGGCGTACTTGAAGTAGCCAAGGATGCCCAGGTCGACCACCACGCCGAGCAGCAGCCAGCGCTGTGCCGGTTTGGTTCTGACCCCGGCAGCGCCTACGCGCAGGCCGATCCAGTAGTTCCACAGCGTCACACCTGCGAACAGTGCCAGGAAGTCCACTCGCCACCACGCGTAGAACACGTAGCTGGCGACCAGCAGCAGCAGGTTGCGATAGCGTTGCCCGCTCAGGTAGTACAAGCCGAGAAACACCGGCAAGAACAGGAACAGGAACACGTTGGATGAGAAAACCATCCTTTACCTCTCCATTTGTCCAACATCAAGGGCCGAAGCCCCCCCAAACCCCCCACGAAAAATGGAGGGGCGAAACATGTTCCGGTTAACCCGGAACTACCCTGTGGGAGCGAACTTGCTCGCGAATAAACGGGTGCCGCTCATGGCCCCTTCGCGAGCGAACTCGCCCCCACATCCCGCTGCGCTTACGAACCGCCCTTATCACCCTTGTCGTGCGTCGGGTCATAAGTGCGGGTCAGGTCGCCGCCGAGGCGGAAGTTCTTGAACGGTTGCATCTTGTGTTTCTGTTCAAGCACATCCGGGCCGCAGTCATACAGCGAGCAATACGGTTCCAGCCAGGCGAATTTCATGTCGGTTTTCAGGTCCGTCATGTCCTGCTTTTCGCCGTCACGTGCTGCGAATTCGCTGCCTGAATTCTTCACGCCAGCCAGGACGCGATCACCCAGACGCTTGAGCGCACCGTTGTTTTCCTGACGCAGATCGACACCGTTGGCCTGGGCGAAACTCGCGATCATCGCCAACGGCGGAAGCGCATAGTTGTGGTAGGCCAGCGCGCGTTGCTTGCGCTTGAGCTCGTTCGGCAGGAAACCTTGCGGGTCGATCTGGTTGGCGCCGATCTTGAATTCCTTCACGGCCCAATCGAACAGGTCCTGGCGATTGGTCGCCACTGCCGTGGACATCACGGCCCAGGCGGCCCAGTACGAGTGGTTATTGGTCTTCTCAAGCGGCAGATTGTTCCAGTCGCTGACCACGTGATCCGCCAGTTTGCTGAACCAGGCTTCGATGACCTGCGTCTCCTGCTGGCGGGTAGCCAGAGGGTGCGACTCGGAGAACTTCAGGCGCAGATAAGCGGACGACATGCTGCCCAGTGCCCATTTGCGCATCGACTTGCCGGTGTGGTTGAAGTCGGTGGACTCCAGCGCATCGGCCTTGGCCCAGGTGGTCAGCATGTTCAGCGCGCAATCGAGCTGTTCCGGGCGACCGTCACGCATGTACTGCATCACCACCTTGCTGGTGGCACGCTCCATGGTGGTGATGTCTTTGGTCGCATCACGGAACGCCTGGTCCGAAACCATGTTCAACGTTGCGCGGGCCTTGTCCGAGCCTTCGTATTTGCTGCGAAACTGCAGCGGACCGGTGTAAGGCTGCGGGATTGAGTCACAGCTGAACTTGCCCTGGCCTGTCTTGAATTTCTCGACACCTTCGTAGTAACCCTGCGGCGGCACGAGTGTCGACGCAGCGCTGGCGCCGGTGGCGAACAGTGCCGAGGACATCATCGCCAGCGACAGAAGGGTAGGGAGCATCAGTTTTGGAGTGTGCATAGGAGCCTCATAACCCGGCTTGCGCGGTTTGATGCGCGACATTCGGGAACACGTTGCGTTTGCATACTTTCGCTTCGACCTGCTGTGGCGCAGTGCCCGCTTCCGGACCCTGCACTTCCAGTGCGAGCAATTGCTGGTCAGCCCAGTCTTTGTCATCGCGCAGTTCGAAGGAGAAGCGCCCGTCGGTTTCAGATGTTTCAGGTTTCTCGATCTTCAAGTCTTCGTGGCGACCGTTCATGTACCAGAGGCGCGCCTGAAGGGTTTTCACCGAGTTGTCGGCGAACTTGATGTCGATCTGATTACTGCCGTTGCGCACATCCTTGATGCCGTTTTTGCCGTTGACCAGCAACTCGTTGATCCCTGGTTTGAGGGTGGTGCTAGTGCTCATGATTGCCGGCTTGCCTTCACAGCCGTTGTCCAGCAGCGACATCATCTGGCGATAGATGGTCTCCTGGTCGAGGCGATAAAGCGGCGAGAATTCCCAGATGAGAATCTTCGGTGGGTGTTTCTGGAAGTCTTCGCTGCCCAGGTACTGCAGCATCGAACCTTCAAGGCCGCCGCCCGGGAAGGCGACGTTCAGCACATCAGCACCAATGTATTCCTGCAAAAAGCCGGCAAAGTTGTAGTTCTTGCCGCTGTGACTGGTACCGACCAGGGTGATTTCCGGGTTGCCGGAGTCACCAAACAGGTCGCCGTCGGCTGCTTCGCCTTTGGGTTCCGTCTCAAACTGGTCCATGTACTGGATGGCATAGCTCGTGCCGCACAATTGACCGGCCATATTGTGAAGAGTGCCCTTCTTGCCCATGCGACCTGACAAATGGGTCTCGAATTCACGGCGCGGAACGCCGGCAAAGGCCTGCATCTTCTTCACGGAATCAGCGACGATTTTAGCCGTGCGCTGAGCGCCGTACGGCGTCCAGTGCTGGTCACCGCGGAAGTAGAAATCGTGGGCCTGTTGCTCGTTGGTCAACGGCGACAGGTCCGGCACGGTGTAGCCCATTTTTGCGAAACGACCGAGCATGGCCTGGTAGTTGCGCAGTGCGGTGTTGTAGTCGAACTTGTCGCGTTCGGCCGGGAACAGCTTGTTGCGATCAACCAGCCCGCGGGTGGGTTGGTACACGACCACCAGCTCTACACCCTTGCTCTTGAAGGCGTCGTGCAGCATTTGCATGCGGCGATAGCCTTCAGGCGTGGTATCGAATTCGGTGCGCAGGTCTTCACGGGTCCGGAACAGCCAGTCGCCCTGGGCCTGAACCAGCGTGGTGAAGTTCTGCTGATAGCGGCTGACGTAGTTTTTTTCGTCATGCGCTTCTGGGCACAGACTGCAGCAAGGCTCGGCAGTGAAGGTCGGGGCTGTGGTGTCCGCTGCATACGCGCCATTGCTGGCGGCGAACAGTGCAGCGGTCAGGCCCGATAGGCTGAGCAGTTTGATCAAATGTGCGTGCATAGAAATATCTTCCTCAGTCCCGGAGTTGTTTCTGGCTTTCGACCGGGTCGATCAACACGGCTTTCTGTTGGCGCACCAGCAGATCGAGGATTTCGTCCTGACGATCGCCCAGTACACCGTTGAAGCTGATCCCGCTGGCTTTGGTCGGTGCAAGCATCGACACCTTGTACAGCTCGACGCTCAGAGGCGAGTCGATGGACAGGGGGCCTGAACCGTTGGAGGTCAGTTCGCCGCCGACCATGATCAGCGAGACTTCGGCATCGAATGGATCGAGCTTGATGTCGCGGTCAGTGTCAGACAGGTCCTTGATGTGGCCGTAAACGCCCATCAAACCGTTACCGATGGCCAGGTTTTCGTACAGCTTGATGTTGGTGCTGTTGCGAACCCGGATGCCGTGACGCTTGTTGGCGAACACACGGTTACCCCACAGCAGGTTGTCGGCACTCTCATACAAGGTAATGCCGTCGGTGTGGTTGCGGTAGATCTCGTTGTACGCCACCAGGTTGTTCACGCTGTTACGGTCAAGGACGATGCCGGACAGGTGGTTGTCGTAGCTTTTGTTGTTGATGATGAAGCTGTCGTTCACCTCACGGGAGACGATGATCCCGTGCTTTTTCTTGGTCCCGTACACCGTGTTTTCGGCAATGATCAGACCGTGGGAACGGTCATGGGGGTCGATGCCGTAGATGATGTTGTCGTGGTAGGTGCTGCCCTTGACCACGAAGTCACGGGTTTCATAGCAGTAGAAGCCGTACCACATGTCCGAGAATTCAGAGTTGACGATCCAGCCGGTTGGCTCGGCGCGGTTCATCTGAGCCTTCATGTTCGGCGTGTACTGCGAAATACTGATCCCGTACGACTTGCTGTTGTTGTAACCCAGGCTCGCCACTTTGGTGTTGAACATGTAGGTCTGCGTACCACCCCAGGACAGCAGGAACGGACGGAATTCCTTCGGCGCCTTGAACGTCGACGGGCCGTTGGATTTCTCGCTCCAGCCGGTCAGTTTGGTGTCCGACATGAACAGCAGGTTGTCGTTGACCAGAAACGCACCGGCGTCCTGAGACAGGCGCAGTTCGGTGGTTTTCTTGTCGACTTCGAGGATGCCGTTCTTGCCCACGACGATCGGCAGACGAGCCAGGAACACGCCCGGCGAGGTCTCGCTCAGGTACTGTTTAGGCACCTTTTTCGCGAGGTCCTGCAACGTCATGTAGCCGTCTTCGATGAAGATGGCCTGGGGAATGCCGTGCTGACGGGCTACCCATTCGGCCATCTTGTTGTCACCGCCGATGAATTCCTTCAGCGAGTCTTCCTGCATCATGCGTTTGATCGCGACCTTGCCCGGCTTGCTGCGCACGATCTTCTTCTGCATGGCCTGCTCGGTGTAACCCGAGAGGTCAGGCAGCTTGGGCTTGTCCATCAACAGCGGTTCGATGGGCGGGCTGCTGATGGTGTAGGTCTTGGCCTGATGCAGGCCCTTGACCACCACTTCCTTGTCATCCGCCGGATGCGCCGCAGGGGCAGGAACCGGCAACGGGTTGTTGGCCATGGCCGCAGTGCTGGAGAGCAGCATGACGCTGCTCAACACTGCGCATTTCAGCACAGAGCTTTCCAGCAGGGCATGCGGCCATGCCCGGTGACGCAATCTGCTTGATTGACTGTTCATCTCATTGCACTCCTATCGCGGCTTGCATCAGAAGCGCCAGATGACGTCGACGATGGCGCGGTGCATGTAATCATCTACACCGCTGTGATACGCATCGCCCGGCTTGAACACGCCTGCACGCAGACGAATCAGCGCCGACGGTTCGTCGAACGACTGGCTCACCGCAGCAGGCAGCAGGCCTTGCTTGAAGTACTTGGTGACGACGAGGTCCATTTCCTGGCCCAGGTCCTTGCGGCCGTCTTCGAGCGGCAGCGAGGCGAATGTGCTGACGCCATCGGAGTCGACATTTTCCTGAGCCGGGTTGATACCCGCGCCGCCGATGCCCGAATGGCCGTCGACACGACGGAACTTTTGGTAGATCAGCGAGGCGTCGTACTCGTCCTGCATCTGCCACGAAGCGAACAGCGAGCCGGACTCTACGTTGGCCATTTCGCCCTGGAACGCTTCACCGAAGCGATGCACGCGCGAGCGGGTACCGGTCCAGTTCGAGCGGTTGCTTTCCAGACCGTTCTGCTCGTAGTTCTTGCTGGCACGGGAGTAGGCGCCGCCCACTTGCCACATCGGATCCAGACGGAAACGCAGGCCCAGGTCGGTCGCCCAGCCGTTGACGTTTTCGCTGTTCTTCTCACCGGCCACGTACTGATCGCCAATGGCGTCATAGGTGGTGCCGATGCGGTCACGATCGCCGGTCAGCCAGGTCAGGCTGCCCCAATAGTTGACGGTGTTCAGGTTGCGGTAGTTGTACGCATCGCTGTTGGCCTGCAGACCCAGCCAGGTCAGGTCGCCACGCGAAGTCTTGTCCAGGTCGTCGATGGCCGAGCCCTGTTGTTTCAGGCTGCCGCCGTCATGACTGTGGTGCGCACGAACGCCTGCCCACTGGCCCGGCGTCCACTGGTATTCCACGTCGCCATAAAGGTGCGAGCGATCCTTGTCCTGCGCCGACAGTTCGGTCAGGTCGGTGCGGTATTCGCTGAAGCGCTGGGCGGCGCCCACTTCTGCCTTGAGCAGGGTGGTGTCGAAGGTCCAGTTCACCGCTTCGATGTTGGTGTCGTGCCACTGACCATCGTCATTGCGCAGACGCTGACGGCCGACTTTCAGGATCTCGCCGGGGTAGGGCGTGAAACCGCTGTAGCCGATCCAGAACTCACGCAGGGCCGCGTAGCTGTCATCGACTTTGCGGCTGTTCGACGTGCTGCGCGAGCGCTGGGCGCTTTGGCCGTTTGCGTCGGTGACCTGCTGGTCCAGCGGGTCGGTCTGGATGGTGTCGGTCGCGGTGACGACCTGGCCCATCGCGTAACCGCTCCAGTTGCCCCACTCGCCATACGCCCACGGACGCAGATCCAGACCGACACCGTTGACGTCGCCACCGCTGCGGGTGCCGAGGTCACGGTCGTCTTCCATCTGGCCGGTCGCTTTGACTTCGATGCCGAAATTCTGAGTGTCGGTCAGGGCGGCCAGTGTCGGCGTGGCCCAGATCAGGGAGAAGCCCAGGCCGAATCCGGCCGCCATCAGAGGGTTCAACTTAAGCTTCATAGAGGTGCGTCCCCGCCGTCTTTTTCTTCTTGCAGTGTCTGCAAGGCCAACGCGTTTTGCGCGGTTGTGCCGCGGACCTGCTGTTCTCGCTGGAGAAGGCTCTGCGCCTGGGCGCGCTTCTCAGGCGGCAATTGTTCGTTCAGTTGTTGCGCAAGATCCGTCGCTTGCGGTGTGCCCTGGGCCAGTGCGAGCTGGCCGAAGACCCATGCGTTGACCGGATCAGGCTTGATACCTTTGCCTTGCGAGAACAACTGCGCGAGGGCGAAGTCGGCGCTGTTCTGGCCACCGCGTGCGGAGGTCAGCAACTGGTCGACCGCTTTCTGCGGGTCTGGATGGCCCAGATAGCCCCGGCGATACAGCTGACCCAGGTAGTAATGCGCGGAGATTTGCGTCGCAGCCGCCTTGGTCAGGTGCTCTTCGGCTTTCTTCGCATCCGGCAAGACCAGCTTGCCTTCGTAATACAGCTTGCCCAGCAGCAGCTCGGCGCGGGGTTGATCCGCAGCACGGCCGTTGTCCAGGTATTCCATCATCTTGTTGACGTCACCCAGCTCGGGGAAGTCGTACAGCAATTGCGCCAGACTGACCCAGGAAGCGGGGTAACCAGGGGCAACTTTCTCCAGCAGCGACTGCGCGGTCTTTTCGTCCGGCTTGCCGAGGGTCGAATCCGCCAGCACGCGAGCGACGCTGTCGACCCGCATGGCAGGCACGCTGCCCATCGCGTAGCCGCTTTGCATCTGCTCGATCAGCGCCGCCTGTTTGTCGGCTTCGCCGCGCTTCTGATAGACCGTCGCCAGCTCGGTGTAGCAAACGTCAGTGGTGCGCAGCGCTTGCTTGCAGATGCTTTCGACTTCAGCCAGATGCTGGTCGTAGGTGCCCTGGGTGCGATACAGCAGCACCTGCGCCAGACCCGCTTCCGGGTAACCGGTCGCGCGCCATTCGTTGATCTTCTGCTGCGCATTCACGTTCGGGAACGTGTGCGGGTACTGCAGATAGAGCATCGCCAGCGGGATCAGCGTGCCGGCTTCGCCATTGGCGAAGGCCTTCTTCAACAGACCTTCGGCTTCACGTTGCTCGGCTTCGGTGGAGTTCGGCTTGACCGCCAGCAACTTGCCCAGACGCGATTGCGCCCGAGGCGAAGTGGCGGCAGCAGCGCGATACGTCGCCTCGGCCTGCTTGATCAGCTCGGGGTCGCGAGTACCCACCTGGATGTCCGCAAGGCCGACCTGCGCATCGCTATAGCCCAGGTCCGCCAGTTGCCGATAGTTTTGCTCCGCCATCGCGGTGTCGCCGCGTTTCAGGGCTTCGTTGGCCAGGCGCTGATCGGGCAGGCCGGCACAGCCGCCCAAACCGATAGCGATCGCCAGGCTCAACACTGTAGGGGCTGACAAGCTTCGTAGTGGGCTAGCCATGTTTAGAAACCTGCCGCCGTGGCTTTATCGATCAACCAGTTCAGCGACGGGCCGCGGGTGCTTACCACTTCAACCGGACGACCTGCCAGGCTGCTGTTGATGGCTTCGTCAGGCTGGATCTGAACGCGGATGTCGGAAGACAGGTCAGCAGGGCTCAGAGCCGTGGCGCTGACGATCTTGCCGCTGTGGTCGCCGTCTTCGCCGGCAACTTGGAAGGTCACGCGAGCGCCCGGCTGTACATCGGCGAACTGACGGTAGGTGAAGCGAGCATCGACATTGGCGGCAACGTTGCGCGGGACCATCTGGAAGATGACCTGACCTTTGCTTGCGTACTGACCGTCGGCGACCAGTTGCTTGGCCACGACGCAATCGCACGGGCTGGTCATGGTGCCGGCCAGTTGACGACCAAACAGCTCTTCGATTTTGGCCGGCTGCATTTCGTCCGGGTCCAGGTTGCCTTTCAACATGTCCAGCATGCTGGTGTTGAAAGTCGCCAGCGGAGCGCCTTTGGCGACGTTGCCGTTTGGCGTTACCAGGCTGGTCACGGTGCCTTCACGAGGCATGGTGACATCCAGGCTAGGGACGCTGACCAGGCCCGAGGTGGAGTGGCTGACGAAGTACATGCCGTAGACCGATTTCGCGACGAAGCCGAACGCAATCAAACCGACAGCGAAGATACCGACGCTGAAGGTCACGGCGCGCAGGCGACCGAAGGCGCTCAGGCCGCTGCCGCCGTCTTTGGATTTGCGGGCCTTGGTGAAGTTGTCGCGCTGCAGGGTAGCCAGCACTTCGCCCATGCTGATGAGGTCGCCCGACAGGTGCGAAGTGATCAGGTGACGCAGCGTCGAGATGTCTTGGGATTCCAGATTCTGGAACTGGCAGCCGACACGGCCGGTGCTCGAATCGATGGTGCGCACTTGCAGGTCAACGTCCATTGCCAGACCGAGGTTGTCGATCAGGAACTGCAGACGACCCTTGATGACTTCACCGACGCCTGGACGCAGGTTGGCAGGAGCGACAAAGCTCAGACCGCCTGCGGAAAGGTCTTCGACACGCACCAGCGGGGCGTTCGGCTGACCATTGAGCAGTCGCAGTTTGGCCGGGATCTTGACCCGTGCGTGCTGACGCTGGGCTTCGGATTCATGTACGACATTGGCATTCACGGCTGTATTCATGGTGGTAATTCCTGATTAATCGAGTTGATCCATTGTTTCGGTCAAAGGCCCGGTCAGACCATTGTCAGCAGCACGGCAACGAAGATGCTGCCAGCCGAGAAAGTCATGGTCCGCGACGACCAGGTGTTGAACCAACCCTGGAAGCTGGCCATGTCGCGGCTCAGTTTTGTGTCCTGTCGGGTCCAGGACTGTCGGTCGAGACGGAAGAAGACGTAAATCTTCATCAGTGCGCCGACGATCTGGTTGTAATAGAGAATCATCGGATACGCCGGCCCGATCTTGTGCCCGCTGCACGACAGCAGCAGGGTCAGGATCAGACGGGTGATACCGATCCACAGCAGGTACGCCAGCAGGTATTCGATGCCGAACTTGAGGCTTGCCAGCATGGCAACGGTCAGGCCGAGGATCGATGTCCACATCGATACGCGCTGGTCGAACAGCACGATGCTGGTGAAGACCCCAAGACGACCGAAGCCCAGACCCAGCGCACGGGAGTTCTGCCGAAGGTTGTTCCCGTACCAGCGATACATCAGCTTGCGGCTGGCTTTCAGGAAGCTCTTTTCCGGCGGGTGTTCAACGGTGTTGATGGCGGCATCCGGCACGTAGAACGTGTCGTAGCCCAGGCGCATCAGGCTGAACCAGCTGGACTTGTCGTCGCCGGTCAGGAACTTGAAGCGGCCCAGACGCCAGTGCTGCAGCGAATCGCTTTCCACGTCAGCGATGAACATCGGGTCCGTCACCACGGTGGCGCGGAACACCGACATACGGCCGGTCATGGTCAGCACGCGCTTGGACAGCGCCATCGAGCACATGTTGATGTGACGCTGAGCGAAACGCAGCTTGTGCCACTCGCTCATGATGTAGCCGCCGCGTACTTCACAGAATTCGTTGGTGGTCAGGCCGCCGACGTTGCCGAACAGCTGGAACCACGGAACTGTTTTCTGCACCACGCCTTCAGCGAGAACGGTGTCGCCGTCGATCACCGCAACGACGGAGCGGTCGTCCGGCATGTGGCGGGAGATGGCGCGGAAACCGAACGCCAGACCATCACGCTTGCCGGTACCGGCGATGCGCACGAAGTCGAGGTTGACGTGCTCCGGCGGGTTGTACTTGGCCCACAGTGCCTTGACCAGCAGCTCGTCGGACATTTCCACCAGGGAGCACACGATGGTGGTCGGGAAGCCGCAGTTGATGGCTTCGCGAATCACCGAGCTGTACACCTGAGCGGTGGTCAGCGCATCGATACGAAAGCTGGTGACCATCAGGAACACGTGGGACGGATCGGCTGCCTTGCCCAGCTTGCGCACTTTGCGGCGCAGGTGCGGGTAGACGATGTACAGGAAGATCATGCCGCGCACGAAGTGCGTTGCGCCCATCGAGTAGCGCCAGATGCCGACGATACCGATCAGGAAAATGAAATCTTTGGAGTGCGAGTCAAACAGCGATGCAGGCAGCGCCATGGCAATGGCAGCCAGCAAAGTTAGATAAAACAGCCAACCTGCGGCCTGGAGGAAGCCGTGCTTCAGCCTTTGCATAGTGTGTATCCCTAAGTCAGTTGCAACCTCAAGCCGCAAGCTTCAAACCTCCCGTCGCAGGCGCTGACGCCCGGGACGGGAGGGATGAAGCCTGAAACTTGCAGCTCGTGGCTTGCAGCTCGCTGTGTGTTACCAGCAGATACCTTCGATTTGACCGTTTTCGGTGGTGGTGCCTTTCATGAAGCCCACCAGGTCAATCACACGCTTGCCGGCTGGCGCGTTGTTGGCGAGTGCACGGAAGCGCTCGTCGCGGTTACCCAGGATGATCACGTCGGAGTTGTTGATGACCGCGTCGAAGTCCGAGTTCAGCAGGGACGAAACGTGCGGGATCTTGGACTCGATGTAGTCCTTGTTGGCGCCGTGAACGCGAGCGTATTCGACGTTGCTGTCGAAGATGCTCAGGTCGTAGCCCTTACCGATCAGCATTTCTGCCAGCTCGACCAGTGGGCTTTCGCGCAGGTCATCGGTACCGGCCTTGAAGCTCAGACCCAGCAGGGCAACTTTGCGAGTGTCGCTGGCAGCAACGATGTCGAAAGCGTTCTGAACCTGGGAAACGTTGCTGCGCATCAGGGAGTTGAGCAGAGGTGCTTCAACGTCCAGAGTGCTGGCGCGGTAGGTCAGGGCGCGGACGTCCTTCGGCAGGCAGGAACCGCCGAAAGCGAAGCCTGGGCGCATGTAGTACTGCGACAGGTTCAGAGCCTTGTCCTGGCAGACCACGTCCATCACTTCGCGGCCGTCGACGCCGACTGCCTTGGCGATGTTGCCGATTTCGTTGGCGAAAGTGACCTTGGTCGCGTGCCATACGTTGCAGGTGTACTTGATCATTTCGGCAACGGCGATGTCCTTGCGGATGATCGGTGCGTCGAGTTCTTCGTACAGGGATTGCAGAACGTCACCGGACGCCTTGTCGAATTCGCCGATAACGGTCATCGGAGGATGGTCGTAGTCAGCGATCGCGGTGCTTTCACGCAGGAATTCAGGGTTGACCGCGACACCGAAGTCAACGCCGGCTTTCTTGCCCGAGCAGTCTTCGAGGATCGGGATGACAACGTTTGCGACGGTACCTGGCAGAACGGTGCTGCGCACGACGATGGTGTGACGGGTGCTCTTGTCACGCAGTACGAAGCCGATTTCGCGGCAGACCGATTCAATGAAGTCCAGCTCCAGATCGCCGTTCTTCTTGCTTGGCGTGCCAACGCAGATCATCGACAGGTCAGTGTCGCGGATCGCTTCGGAGAAGTCGGTGGTGCCACGCAGTTTGCCGGTCTTGATGCCGGTTTCCAGCAACTCGCCCAGACCTGGCTCAACGATTGGCGACTTGCCTTTGTTGATCAGATCGATCTTGGCAGCGGAGATGTCCACGCCAACAACATCATGACCACGCGCCGAGAGGCAGCCTGCGCAGACTGCACCGACATAGCCCAAACCAAAGATGCTGATACGCATAGTAATCTCCTCAATGTTTACGCCATTAGTTGGCCGAATATAAAAACTGTCTTACAACTTTTCGCGCACTCGTACGCACGGCAAATGAATGTCGCGTGACAAGCACAGGCAGAATTAAGGGTGAGTTACCTGGATGAAAGGTAAACCCGAATGTTACAGATCAAAAGTGTCGAGTAGCCCATACATATTTATATAGGTTCCCGATCTGGGATGTGGCAGGCACTCCGACGGATGATTTGCGCGTCATGCTCAGGCGATCAAGGACAAGGCTTTTGGCCGTCTCCCGATGAATCTGCCCCGATTCACGACTGCGGGCACCCGAATGGTGCTAGCTCAATTCACTTCAACTAGTTTGGTGCGTGACTCCTTGTACGTACCACTTGACCCATGGGTCTAACTTCGTTGAGAAGCAACTTCCAGATCTGTCCATGTGCCATGTAAGAGATGTCCTACATGGGGGACGAGAATTGTTACGGGATGTAGGAGCGTGGGCAATCCCCATAAGTTCCGGGCCGCTCGTCCTCTTTTTGAGATTTTTCGTAACACTCGGTGCTTTCTGGCGGGATTCAGCGGGCTGGCGATCAAGGTTTGAGCCCTAGTTTATAAGGCTTTGGCCGGCCTGCAGGGTGGGGTGTCACTAGTTCAAATTCACGGGCCGAAATCTGCAAAAAAAGTTGTTAATTTTTTGAGAAAAAAAAGCCCCGTTAGTTTTCGACTGTTAGTTGGCGCCAATTAGCTGTCAGCACTACCGTTCGTCCGTGCAAACTGTAGCTTATGAACTAAGTAAGTGTGGGAATTTGCGAACAGAGTCACTGTTTTTGTTTGCTTTCGGTTGGATGGACAGACGCATTCGAATGATGGTGTTTGCCTGCTCGCACTAAAATCACGAGAAATGTGCGCTGAGCAGTGCACTGAAGTAGGGATGAAATGGCGTCGCGATGCCCGTCATTGGTTGAAGACGGGCAGGCATTTGGTCGCAGGAAAGGGCAGGTGCCAATCAGGCATCTTGCTCATCGCGCAGGAAAATGAGCTTGTCCGGGGAGGACAGTTCTTTGCTGTATCGATAGCCGTGGGCATCGAACTGGGCCAGGTCTTTGGGCTTGCTGATGCGCTCGGAAATGACGAAGCGGGTCATCATGCCCCGTGCTTTCTTGGCATAGAAGCTGATGATCTTGTACTGGCCGTTTTTCTGGTCGCGGAACTCGGTTTCGATCACGCGGGCATTAAGTGCCGGCCGCTTGACCGCCGAAAAGTACTCGTTCGACGCGAGGTTAAGCAGCACGTCGTCGCCTTGTTCTTTCAGCGCATCGTTCAGCCACTCGCTGATGCGGTCGCCCCAGAATGCATAAAGATCCTTGCCCCTGGCGTTCGCCAGTTTTGTGCCCATTTCCAGCCGATACGGTTGCATCAGGTCCAAGGGGCGCAGCAACCCATAGAGCCCGGACAACATGCGCAGGTGCTTCTGGGCGTAAGTCAGATCGGGTCCGCTCAGGGTGTCGGCGTCGAGCCCTGTATACACATCGCCCTTGAATGCCAGCAGTGCCTGTTTGGCGTTTTCGGGGGTGAACGCCGGATCCCAGCTGCCGAAGCGGGCGGCATTGAGGCCCGAGAGCTTGTCGGACAGGTGCATCAGCTCGCCGATCTGCGCGGGGGTCAGGTCGCGCAGCTGGCTGATGAGCTCCTGAGAATGATCCAGAAATTGCGGCAGCGTATGGCGCTTGGTGGTAGGCGGCGTTTCGAAATCGAGGGTTTTGGCTGGGGAAATCACCATCAGCATGGGCAGGTCTCCTTTAATCGTCGGGCGATTCTAGGGGTTGCGTGCGGTTCACTCCAGCTATGGTGTCGATAGGCGCAATCCTACGGAAGCCGTGCCCGAATCCGGCCATCTGGCCCTGGGCAAATCCGCTATAGTGCCTCGCCGGTTTTCGGCCTCTTTATCAAGGATTGGGAGCACGTCGTTTTGCGCATGCTGTTATTGATCGGAGCCTGTTTGCTGGGGCTCAACGCACAGGCGGCCACGGGCGATATCGCGATGCTGGATCGCGCAGTCTGGCCGGAGGCTCTGGAAACGCCGCAGCTGTTCGACGTCGCTTCTCGCGCCCAGATTCTCAGCTTCGCCCATCAGTTGCTGGAAAGCGAAAAGCTCAGCGATGCCCAGCTGAGTGCGCGCCTGGGGCTGCGCCAGATCAACCTGCCGACGGTGAACCTGATCCGCACACGGTTGTGGACGCGCCTGTTCGAGAACTGGACATTCGCTGAAAAAACCTGTGAAGCCGACGCCTCGTTCTGCGTGCTGGTCGACGACGTGCCGATGCTGCGTCAGCGCGCCGCCGAATACAAAGTGGCCGATGATTCCTTCTATGCGCAGTGGGCGGCGCCGGCCGATGCCTTCAGCCAGCGTTATCTCAACGAACTGTTGCGCATGGCCGCCCTGTTCCCGCAGACCAGCAGCGAGATCGAGCGCTATAACTCCGACGAACTCAGCGGCGAAGAAATGCCGGACCGGACCTTCCTGCTCAATTTCGAGAGCGGTCCGACGGTTGCTGATGGGGCCACGGACTGGCTGGCTGACTTCATGCGCCAACAGAAGATCACCGCGACGTTCTTCGTCCTGGGCAAAAGCCTGCAAAGTCGTCTCGACAGCACTTCAGCGCCAGCGCTGCAAAACGTCTACCGGCAGCAATGCGTCGGCCTGCAAGGCTGGGAGTTCAGGTCCCATGCCCATTGGCGCGACTGGCAAGACTCCATCCAGCGCACGGCCGCGCTGATTCAGCAGGTGTTGCCGGACAATTTCGTGCCGCTGTTCCGTCCGCCTTACGGGCATCGTCGTGCCGACAGCGCGCCGTTCTTCCGCGATCAGCAGCTGCGGGTGTCGCTGTGGAACATCGATTCCCAGGACAGCACCGGACGCATCAGCGCCGAGCAGGCTGCCAACCGGGTGCTGACGCTGATGCTGCTGTGGCGGCGCGGCAATGTGGTGTTTCATGACAGCACGGACAAGCCGCAACAGGCGGTCCCATGGCTGATGGCCAATACCGCGCAAAGCGGTGTGATCTGGGAGGATTGCCATATTTATCCGCAGCAGTTGGCGGACGAAGAAGATGTGCCGGATGAGGAAGATGACACGCCAGACGATGACGCCGCAGAAGAGCCCGCCGAGCAGCCGGGTGCAGCGACAGATCAGACGGCGCCGGCCGCGAAAGAAAAGGAATAGAGAGGGGGAGATGTCGGAAATTTCTGAGGATTTATCCCAGACCGGACTTCCGACTTTAAACGCGGTTGCCCCATCCGCCAAGGCCTAATTCGCCCCCTGAAAAATAAACTTCAAAAAGCGCTGAAACGCGTTTTTATGTCATCGGTTTTGCGGTATTACGACAACAGACCGCCGAACCCTGCAACACAGGTGGCGTCATTCCAGACCCCACTTTGCGCAATTTTCTCCTGCCTCAAGGGGAAAGCCTCGGCGGCCTTTTCGTGACGCAACATCGCTGTGTGTTGCGCCACCCGGCTACTACAAAGGTGAGCGAGTATGGATGACCACGGACGCACCCCTTCCTCTAACCAGCCAATCCTTTACGTGCTCGATACCAACGTATTGATCCATGATCCAAACGCGCTTCTGAATTTCGAAGAACACCACGTTGCACTCCCCATGACGGTCCTCGAAGAACTGGACAAGCTCAAGGCGGGCAAGCACTCGGTGGCTGCCGAATGTCGGCAGGCGATCCGTTTGATTGACAAGACACTCGGCGAAGCGACCCCGGAGGAGGTCGAAAAAGGCGTACCGATCGATCGCGGTACAGGTGTTTTCAAAGGCTATCTGTCCATCCTCATGAACAAGCGGCAAGAGCCCAACCGGGTGCTGCCCGACAACCTCAACGACAACATCATCATCAATCAGTTGATTGACCTGCATGCGCGGAAAAAGGACACGCGCATCGTATTGGTCACCAAAGACATCAACATGCGCCTCAAGGCACGTGCCTGCGGCATCGAGGCCGAGGATTACAGCACCGACCAACTGGTCGACGACGTGTCGATGCTGTCCCGCGGCTACCACACCATGACCGGCTCTTTCTGGGACCGGGTGAGCAAGGTCGATACCCGCCAGGATCACGGCCGTACCTGGCACAAAGTGCAGATGATCGAGCAGCTTCCGTCTGTGCACATCAACGAATTCATCATCGATGAGCAAGGCTTCGTCGGTTGGGTCAAAGGCGTCAAGCCTGATGAGTTGCTGTTGCTGGACATGCATCAAGAGCCGCTGCTGCACCAGGAGGCGTGGGGGCTGAAGCCGCGCGACATCTATCAGGGCCTGGCGCTGTTCGCGCTGCTGGATCCGGACATTCATCTGGTCAACCTGTCCGGCGCGGCCGGTTCGGGCAAGACCATTCTCGCCCTGGCCGCTGCCATCGAGCAGACCATGGTCAGCAAGCGTTATCGCCGCATCATCGCCACCCGCAGCGTGCAGGGGCTGGACCAGGAGATCGGTTTTCTGCCCGGCACCGAAGCAGAAAAGATGGAGCCATGGCTTGGCGCGATCACCGACAACCTGGAAGCGTTGCACATGGACGATGAAAACACCCATGGCAGCGTCGATTACATCCTGAGCAAGGTGCCGCTGCAGTTCAAATCCCTCAACTACATTCGTGGCCGAAGCTTCCAGCAGAGCCTGATCCTGATCGATGAATGCCAGAACCTCACGCCGCACCAGATGAAAACCATCATCACCCGTGCCGGCGCCGGTTCAAAGGTGGTCTGCCTGGGCAACCTGGCGCAGATCGACACCCCTTATCTGTCGGCCACCAGTTCGGGGCTGACCTACCTGACGGAGCGTTTCAAGGACTTCCCCAACGGCGTGCACATCAGTCTGCAAGGTGTTCCACGCTCGATCCTGGCTGAATACGCGGAGAGCCATTTGTAACGTGACATCAGCTTCAAGCTTCTAGCCTCAAGCTGCAAGCCGACGTCCGCTTAAGGTCGTTAGCTTGCAGCTTGTGGCTTCTAGCCCTAACTCCCTACAATCCCCGCTCCTGTTCAGGAGTCATCCCGTGCTCACTCATCTCGATTCCCAAGGTCGCGCCCACATGGTCGACGTCACTGAAAAAGACGTGACGTTCCGTGAAGCCGTGGCCGAAGCGCGCGTGCGCATGCTGCCCGAAACCCTGCAAATGATCGTCGAAGGCGGGCACCCCAAAGGTGACGTATTTGCCGTCGCACGCATCGCCGGCATTCAGGCCGCGAAGAAAACCAGCGATCTGATTCCCCTCTGCCACCCGTTGATGCTCACGGGCGTAAAGGTCGAACTCACCGCCGAAAGCCCTGACACCGTGCATATCCTTGCCCGCTGCAAACTCTCCGGCCAGACCGGCGTGGAAATGGAAGCGCTGACCGCCGCCAGCATCGCCGCCCTGACTATCTACGACATGTGCAAGGCCGTGGACCGAGGCATGACCATCGAGCACGTGCGACTGCTCGAAAAACTCGGTGGCAAAAGCGGGCACTTCATCGCCGACGAGCAGGTGAACGCCCAATGACCATTCACGTGCAAGTCCAGTTCTTCGCGCGTTTTCGCGAAACCCTCGGCACCGAGAGTGAGACGCTCGAAGGCGCGTTCGCCACCATCGACGCCGTGCGCCAGCATTTGCTCGCGCGCGGTGGTGTGTGGGAGGTGCTCAGCGAGAAAGGCATCATGTGCGCCCGTAATCAGGAGCTGTGCTCCCTGGACACGCCCGTTGAACCGGGCGACGAGGTGGCGTTCTTCCCGACCGTCACCGGAGGCTGATATGGGCGTGCGAGTGCAAGCCGCAGCGTTCGATCCCGGCGCGGAAGTGAATGCCATGCACGACGCCAACGTCGGCGTGGGGGCGGTGGTCAGCTTTGTCGGCTACGTCCGCGACTTCAACGACGGCCGTGAAGTGGCAGGGATGTTCCTTGAACACTACCCCGGCATGACCGAGAAAGCGCTGCTCAAGATCGTCGATGAAGCGCAGCAGCGCTGGCCGCTGCTCAAGCTGGAAGTGATTCACCGGGTGGGCGAATTGAAACCGGGCGAGCCTATCGTGTTCGTCGCAGCCGCCAGCGCCCATCGCCAGGCGGCATTCGAAGCCTGCGACTTCGTCATGGACTACCTGAAGACCCGAGCGCCGTTCTGGAAGAAGGAAAACACGTCAGAAGGGGCCCGTTGGGTGGAGGGCCGCGACAGTGACCACAAGGCCGCGGATCGCTGGAAGTAAGTAAGCCGTTTTGAGAGACCCGTTAAACAGGCGCTGTTTAGAGTGGTTGACGCCAGTAAGCTGGCGTCTTAGCATTGCGGCCGGATTGATATCACTGTGATATCCCTCAGGGAATGAGCTCGTCTATCAGGAACCGTATTCCGGTTCCTGCGCGTCAATCTCGTCAAAACCCCTCCGTTTGCCCCAAATCACCGCACCTTGCGGGCGATCAACCGTGCCTGTGCAGGCGCAGTTGAGGCCAACGGAAGGACATGAATCTGAAAATACGGAGTGTGGGTGTGAACCGATTGCAGCAGGTGTTCGTTTCAGGGATGGCAGCGGCAACGCTGGTTGTAGTCAGCGGTTGTGCCACGGAGAGCTCGCGGGCGATGCCGGTGGAAAAGGTCGAGAGTTACAACACTCCCTACGCCGGCGTACGTACGCCGATCGCGGTGGGCAAGTTCGATAACCGTTCAAGCTACATGCGCGGGATCTTTTCCGACGGCGTTGACCGCCTTGGCGGACAGGCCAAAACCATTCTCATCACCCACATGCAGCAGACCAATCGCTTCAACGTGCTGGACCGCGACAACATGGCCGAGATCGGCCAGGAAGCGGCGATCAAAAAGACAACGCAGCGGCTCCGTGGGGCTGATTATGTGGTGACCGGTGACGTCACAGAGTTTGGCCGTAAAGAAGTAGGAGACCAGCAACTGTTTGGTTTGCTGGGTCGTGGCAAGTCCCAGATCGCCTACGCCAAGGTCGCCTTGAATATCGTCAACATCAGCACGTCCGAGGTGGTGTATTCCACTCAGGGCGCGGGCGAGTATCAGTTGTCCAACCGCGAGGTCATCGGTTTCGGCGGGACTGCCAGCTATGACTCGACGCTCAACGGCAAGGTGCTGGATCTGGCCATGCGCGAAGCCGTCAACAACATGGTGCGGGCGATTGATGCCGGTGGCTGGAAGCCGGTTGCCAACTGATCACTACAGGGAGTTCGTTTCACATGCAAAACAGTACCCGTCAGTTCCGGTTGATCGCGATGGCGGCAGCAAGCCTGTGGCTTGCCGGCTGCGCTCAACAACCCAAGACCCTGTACCAGTGGGGTAGCTATCAGCCCGAGGTCTACGAATACTTCAAGGGCGAATCCAAAGAGGCCCAAGTCGCCAAGCTGGAGGAAGACCTGCAGAAGATACGTTCCACCAACGGCAATCCGCCACCGGGCTACCACGCTCAGTTGGGCATGTTGTACGGCAGTCTGGGCAAGGATGATCAGATGGTGCAGGAGTTTCGGACCGAGAAGGGGCTGTTCCCCGAGTCGGCGACCTACATGGATTTTCTGCTTAGAAACGTCAAGACAGGAGTCGCCTCCAAATGAGCGCACGTTATCTGACGCTGGCCGCCAGCCTGCTTGCAGCCACCCTGCTGGGCGGCTGCGTAGCGCCGAAGACCGTCGATTATTCGGCCTTCAAGGAAAGCAAACCCCGCTCGATCCTGGTGCTGCCACCGGTTAACGAGTCACCCGACGTCAAGGCGACATACAGCCTGCTGTCCCAAGTCACGTTCCCGCTCGCGGAGGCCGGCTATTACGTCTTGCCAGTGGCACTGGTCGACGAGACGTTCAAGCAGAACGGCCTGACCAGTGCAAACGAGATTCAGGAAACATCCCCGGCCAAACTGCGGGAAATCTTCGGTGCGGATGCGGCGATGTACGTCAAGGTGACGCAGTACGGCACCAGTTACATGGTCATCAGCAGTCAAACGATCGTGGCGGCCACCGCCAAGCTGGTCGACCTGCGCAGCGGAACGACGCTGTGGACCGGCACTGCCAGTGCGTCCAGTGATGAAGGCGGCAACAATAGCGGCGGCGGGTTGGTTGGCATGCTGATCACTGCGGCGGTCAAGCAGATCATCAATAGCTCAACCGATGCAGGCCATCCTATCGCCGGTATCGCCAGCCAGCGTTTGCTCTCGGCCGGCAAGCCAGCAGGTCTGTTATATGGCCCGCGTTCGCCTCGTTACGGCACTGACTGACACCGATCAGGCACAAAAAAAGCGCAACCCCTTCCAGGGTTGCGCTTTTTTTTGCGGCTTACTCCGCCGCAGGAACCGCCCGCTGCACGCGCACGACTGGCCGCAGCAACACGGTCGGTGGCGTTTCGCAGCTGATCTTGCGGCCCAGCTTTTCTTCGATCGACGGCAGCTGATACGAATCGTCTTCACCGGCGAAGCTGATCGACACGCCATCTGCACCCGCACGACCGGTCCGGCCGATGCGGTGTACGTAGTCGTCCGGTACTTCCGGCAGGGTGAAGTTGATCACGTGGCTGATGCCGTCGATGTGAATTCCTCGACCCGCGACGTCAGTGGCCACCAGCACGCGAATCTTGCCTTCGCGAAAGCCTTCCAGCGTCTTGATGCGCTTGTGCTGTGGCACGTCGCCTGAGAGCTGCGCGGCATTGATGCCGTCACGCACGAGGCGCTCTTCGATGCGCCGCACTTCATCCTTGCGGTTGGCGAAGACCATCACCCGCTCCCAACCGTGGTCGTTGATCAGGTTGAACAGCAGCTTGTACTTGTCGGCGCCGGCGACGGCATAAATATGCTGCTCGACGGTGTCGCTGGCGACGTTCAGCGATTCGATTTCGACGATCGCAGGATCCGTCGTCCACTGCTTGGCCAGATTCATCACGTCTTCGGTAAAGGTGGCGGAGAACAACAGCGTCTGGCGCTCGCCCTTGTGCGGGGTCTGGCGAATGATCGAGCGGACCTGGGGAATGAAGCCCATGTCGAGCATGCGGTCGGCTTCGTCCAGCACCATGACTTCGACCATGTCCAGGTGCACTTCGCCGCGCTGGGCGAAGTCCAGCAGACGACCTGGCGTGGCGACCAGGATGTCGCAGTGGCGAGCTTCGAGGTGCTTGAGCTGCTTGTCGAAATCCATGCCGCCAACAAACGTCATTACGTTGAGGTCGGTGTATTTGGTCAGCGCCTCGGCGTCCTTGGCGATCTGCACCACCAGCTCGCGAGTCGGCGCAATGATCAGCGCGCGGGGTTCACCCATGTAGCGCTCTTTCGGCGGAGGTGTCTGGGTCAGCTGCGTGATGATGGAAATCAGGAACGCGGCGGTCTTGCCGGTGCCGGTCTGGGCGCGGCCGATGGCATCGCGGCCTTTGAGGGTGTAACCCAGAACGCCCGCCTGGATCGGCGTGCAGTACGGGAAACCCAGGTCCTGGATGGCGTGCATCAGTTCGGGGGCGAGAGGGAAATCGTGAAAGCGGGTTTTGCCTTCCTGGGGTTCGACGACGAAGTCTTCGGGTTTCCAGGGAATGACGACGGGCTTGGGCGCACGTTCACGGCGCGGGCGTTCTGTCCTGGTAGGCGAAGTGACGACCGGCGCAGCGGCTGCCGAATGCTCTGGCGCTGGCGCGTGCACTTCTGCTGCTGACGGTTCCCGCGAGACAGTTTCGGTCTGGCGCTGGGGGACGGGGAGGGGAGCAGCCGGCGCGAGCGGCTCAGCCTCGCTTTTTCCGAACATCTTTTTAAGTGCTTTGAGCACGGTGATCTCATCGATTGATTTAGGAATGTACGCCGGGGAGTGTAAAGCAAGAACCCGGCGCAGCGTAGTGTCCTAGCAAATCCGCAGCGCAATTGGAAGGATCAAATGAGTGGACTAGCGAAGCTTATCCGCGAGCCAGACACCTATGTCGGAAATTTCCTGCGGTAACACTTCGTGCTCCATTGGGTATTCCTGCCATGTCACGGTGACGCCCTGAGCCTTCAAATGCTCGTAGGCGGCTCGCCCCATGGCATGCAACACCACCGGGTCATTGCTGCCGTGCAAGCAATAGGCCGGGATGCGTTGCTGGCTGGCGGACAGGCTCATCTCGTCGCCGAACGTCGGTGCGTACGTGGACAGCGCGAGCACGCCGCCAAGGGGGCCTTCCCAGCGAAGGAAGGCGGTGTGCAACACCACGGCGCCGCCTTGGGAAAACCCGGCCAGGAAGGTTCGGGCCGGGTCGATGCCGCTGTCGCGCTGCTGTTCGATCAGCTTGATGACGTCTTGCGCCGAGCCTTCCAGCTCGTCGCTGTCGATGGCGCGGGCCGGGCTCATGGCCTTGATGTCATACCAGCTGGGCATTGCGTAGCCACCGTTGATGGTCACGGCCCGGGTCGGTGCCTGCGGCAGTACGAAGCGCGTGGTCTTCAGCGTCTTCTGCAGCATCTCTGCCACCGGCAGGAAATCGTAGCGATCAGCCCCCAGGCCGTGCAGCCAGATCACGCAGGCATCGACTGCCAATTCCGGTTCGAGGATCAACGGTTCAGTCATGTGTGCTCCATTAGTGTGCGATGCCGTCGGCGCAGCGCTTTAAGGCGGTGCGTCGGGCTGTTGGCGGCGTTTGAAAGATGTCGCAAGGTTACAAGTTTTGATCTTGACCTGTCGCTAATTCGACATTGCCAGCATGGTGGTACGGGCTTTGCTACACAACCCGCGGAGTGAAGGCGCTCACCTCGGGCGGTAACACTAATAGGCTATCAAGCAGACAGCCGAGTGTTGCGTCAGAGGCAGCAAGGAATCATCGAACAGGATTCCCGGCACGATTCGCTTTGAACCTCGGGGTTCAAGGACATCATGGGGCTTCAGTCTGCTGGGCTCGTCACATGCCGAACACGCGATGACCAGATGCCTGGCGTCGGTGGCGGTAAACGGGTTCAACGTCGCATGACCCAAAAACAAGCCAGCACGGGTCATGAATGCCTCACAAGGGTGCGACGGGGCTGAGGCTCCTACACAACAAAGAGCAAACTGGAGGTTCGAATGAAGATGTTGAAATCCACCCTGGCTGTAGTGGCCGCCGCTGCAGCGCTCGGTCTGACCGGGTTCGCTCAAGCGGGTGCCAAGCTGGACGCCATTCAGAAGAAGGGCTTTATTCAGTGCGGCGTCAGTGACGGTCTGCCAGGCTTCTCGGTTCCGGACGCAAGCGGCAAGATCCAGGGCATCGACGCCGACTTCTGCCGCGCTGTTGCTGCCGCAGTGTTTGGCGACGCGACCAAGGTCAAATTCAGCCAGCTGAACGCCAAAGAGCGTTTCACTGCGCTGCAGTCCGGCGAAATCGACATCCTGTCGCGTAACACCACCTGGACCAGCTCCCGCGACGCGAGCATGGGTCTGGTGTTCCCGGGCTTCGTCACTTATTACGACGGCGTTGGCTTCCTGGCCAACAGCAAGCTGGGCGTGAAAAGTGCCAAGGAACTGGACGGCGCGACGATCTGTATTCAAGCCGGTACCACCACTGAGCTGAACGTGTCGGACTACTTCCGCGCCAACAACCTCAAGTACACCCCGATCACGTTCGACACCTCCGACGAAAGCGCCAAGTCGCTGGAATCCGGTCGTTGCGACGTACTGACCTCCGACAAATCCCAGCTCTACGCACAGCGCTCCAAGCTGGCCTCGCCGAAGGACTACGTCGTTCTGCCTGAAACCATCTCCAAAGAACCGCTGGGCCCGGTTGTCGCCCGTGGCGATGAAGACTTCAGCACCATCGTTCGCTGGGTCGGCTACGCGCTGCTGAACGCGGAAGAAGCAGGCGTCACCTCGAAAAACGTTGAAGCCGAAGCCAAGTCGACCAAGAACCCTGACGTGGCCCGCTTGCTGGGTGCCGACGGCGACTACGGTACTCAGCTGAAGCTGAAGAAAGACTGGGTCGTGCAGGTCGTCAAGCAAGTCGGTAACTACGGCGAAATGTTCGAGAAGAACCTGGGCGCAGGCACTCCTCTGGAGATTGCTCGCGGTCAGAACGCTCTGTGGAACGCTGGCGGCATTCAATACGCACCACCAGTGCGTTGATTGACCTGCGCCCGGCTGCGTAAATCGTAGCCGGGCGCTTTGTTGCATTTCTTCCGGGGCACTCCATGCAAAATCAAATCAGCGCACCCAAGCAGAGGCTCAGCCTCAGCGACCCTAAAGTGCGTGCGTGGCTATTTCAGATAATTACAGTTGTCGCCGTAGTCGCGATGGGTTGGTATCTGTTCGATAACACCCAGACCAACCTGCAACACCGGGGTATCACCTCAGGTTTCGGTTTCCTTGAAAACAGTGCCGGCTTCGGCATCGCGCAGCACCTGATTCCGTTCACGGAGTCGGACACCTATGCGCGGGTTTTCCTGATCGGTTTGCTCAACACGCTGCTGGTGACGTTCATCGGCGTGATCCTCGCGACCCTGCTGGGCTTCATCGTCGGCGTCGCGCGTTTGTCCAACAACTGGATCATCAACAAACTGGCAACGGTTTACGTTGAAGTCTTCCGTAACATTCCGCCGCTGTTGCAGATCCTGTTCTGGTACTTCGCGGTGTTCCTGACCCTGCCGGGTCCGCGGGCGGCCCACGGGTTTCTCGGTTCGTTCTTCGTCAGCAGCCGTGGCCTGAACATGCCGGCCGCGATTGCCACCGATGCGGCGTGGCCGTTCGTGGTCAGCGTGGTACTGGCCATTGTCGCCATCGTGTTCATGACGCGCTGGGCGAACAAGCGCTTCGAAGCCACGGGCGTGCCGTTTCACAAGTTCTGGGCGGGCCTTGCGCTGTTCATCGTGATTCCTGCGCTCTGCGCGCTGGTCTTCGGTGCACCGGTGCATTGGGAACTGCCTGAGCTGAAAGGCTTCAACTTCGTGGGCGGCTGGGTGTTGATCCCTGAACTGCTGGCGCTGACGCTGGCGCTGACGGTTTACACGGCGGCATTCATCGCCGAAATCGTGCGCTCGGGCATCAAGTCCGTGAGCCATGGCCAGACCGAAGCGGCACGTTCGCTGGGCCTGCGTCCAGGCCCGACGCTGCGCAAGGTCATCATCCCCCAGGCGCTGCGGGTGATCATCCCGCCATTGACCAGCCAATACCTGAACCTGGCGAAGAACTCGTCGCTGGCCGCCGGTATCGGTTACCCGGAAATGGTTTCGCTGTTCGCCGGTACCGTGCTCAACCAGACCGGTCAGGCCATCGAAGTCATTGCCATCACCATGAGCGTGTACCTGGCGATCAGTATCAGCATTTCCCTGCTGATGAACTGGTACAACAAGCGCATTGCGCTGATCGAGCGGTGAGGAAACGCGCATGACATCCCATACTTTCAAACCCGACATGCCACCGCCGAGCAAAGTCTTCGGCCCGGTGGCATGGATGCGCCAGAACCTGTTCTCGAGCTGGATCAACACGCTGTTGACCCTGTTCGCGATCTACCTGATCTGGCTGGTTGTTCCACCGCTGCTGAGCTGGGCCATCTTCGATGCCAACTGGGTCGGCACCACGCGCGCCGACTGCACCAAGGCCGGCGCCTGCTGGGTGTTCATCGAACAGCGCTTCGGCCAGTTCATGTACGGCTACTACCCGCAGGCACTGCGCTGGAGGGTTGATCTGACCGTCTGGCTGGCGATCATCGGCGTTGCGCCGCTGTTCATCAAAGTGATGCCGCGCAAGGCGATCTATGGCCTCTCGTTTCTGTTCATCTACCCGATCATTGCCTACTTTCTGCTGCATGGCGGCGTGTTCGGCCTGGATCAGGTCGCCACCAGCCAGTGGGGCGGCTTGATGCTGACCCTGGTGATCGCCACGGTGGGTATCGCCGGCGCGTTGCCGCTGGGTGTGGTGCTGGCCTTGGGGCGTCGCTCCGAAATGCCGGCCATCCGCGTGATGTGCGTGACGTTCATCGAGTTCTGGCGAGGCGTTCCACTGATCACTGTGCTGTTCATGTCGTCGGTGATGCTGCCGTTGTTCCTGCCTGAAGGCATGAACTTCGACAAACTGCTGCGCGCACTGATCGGCGTGATCCTGTTCCAGTCGGCGTACGTGGCCGAGGTGGTTCGAGGCGGTATGCAGGCCATTCCGAAAGGTCAGTACGAAGCGGCTGCGGCCATGGGCCTCGGTTACTGGCGGCGCATGGGGCTGGTGATTCTGCCGCAGGCCTTGAAGCTGGTCATTCCCGGTCTGGTCAACACCGTGATCGCGTTGTTCAAGGACACGAGCCTTGTGATCATCATCGGCCTGTTCGACCTGCTCAACAGCGTCAAACAAGCTGCCGCCGACCCCAAGTGGCTTGGCATGGCGACCGAGGGTTACGTGTTCGCGGCCCTAGTGTTCTGGATCTTCTGTTTCGGCATGTCCCGCTACTCCATGCATTTGGAGCGTAAGTTGGACACAGGCCACAAGCGTTAGGAGTTTTGTGATGAGTGAAGCTATCAGTAAGCCTCTGGGCGCCGAAGGCATGATCCGGATGGAGGGCGTGCACAAGTGGTACGGCCAGTTCCACGTGTTGAAAGACATCAACCTGAACGTGCGTCAGGGCGAGCGCATCGTGTTGTGCGGTCCGTCGGGTTCGGGCAAGTCGACGACCATTCGCTGCCTCAATCGTCTGGAAGAACACCAGCAGGGTCGCATCGTGGTCGATGGCACCGAGTTGACCTCGGACTTGAAGCAGATCGAGACGATTCGTCGCGAAGTCGGCATGGTGTTCCAGCACTTCAACCTGTTCCCGCACCTGACCATCCTGCAGAACTGCACGCTGGCGCCGATGTGGGTGCGCAAGATGCCCAAGCGCAAGGCCGAAGAAATTGCCATGCATTATCTGGAGCGCGTGCGTATTCCGGAGCAGGCCCACAAATACCCGGGTCAGCTCTCCGGCGGTCAGCAACAGCGTGTGGCGATCGCCCGCGCGCTGTGCATGAAGCCGAAGATCATGCTGTTCGACGAGCCGACTTCGGCCCTCGACCCGGAGATGGTGAAAGAAGTGCTCGACACCATGGTCGGCCTGGCGGAAGAGGGCATGACCATGCTCTGCGTGACCCACGAAATGGGCTTCGCCCGCACCGTGGCCAACCGCGTGATCTTCATGGACAAAGGCGAAATCGTCGAACAAGCCGCGCCAAACGATTTCTTCGATAATCCGCAGAGTGATCGTACGCGCCTGTTCCTGAGTCAGATTCTGCACTGAGTCAGTCGCCGCTACACAAAGAGCCCGGGCCCAAGTGCCCGGGTTTTTTACTTTGTGGGAGATTGCTGGCAGATAGATCAGCGGCGTCATCATGTTTGAGGCGCGTGGGCTTACGACACCGCAAAACTGTACCCAATCCCCGTAAAACTTGTGTTCTCTGCCGATCTCCAACAGGATTACTGCTTTGCGCAATGCGCTGTTACATCCTCCTGCCCCCCACGAGAATCCCATGACGACCAAGGCGCCGACGGCGAGCAGTTCCCGTTCCAATGCTTCGACCCCTCACGACATCGACCAGCTGCTGATTGATGCAGAAGCCGATGACGAGCAAGTTCAGCAGCTACACCCCGTCCTGAAGCGCCCGTGGTTCCTGTTGTTGGGCCTGGTGCTGGTGGCGCTGAACCTGCGTCCGGCGTTGTCGAGCATGGCGCCATTATTGAGCGAAGTGTCACGAAGCCTGGGGCTTTCTGCGGCCACGGCCGGTTTGCTAACCACGCTGCCGGTGTTGTGTCTGGGCCTGTTTGCACCGCTTGCGCCGATTCTTGCGCGACGGTTCGGCAGCGAGCGCGTGGTACTCGGCATTCTGCTGACCCTGGCGTGCGGGATCGTTCTGCGCAGCTCGCTCGGCGAGTTCGGTCTGTTTGCGGGCAGCATCATGGCCGGGGCCAGCATTGGTATCATCGGGGTATTGCTGCCCGGCATCGTCAAACGCGACTTCGCCAAACAGGCCGGCGCCATGACGGGCGTGTACACCATGGCGCTGTGCCTGGGCGCTGCCGTTGCGGCGGGTTCAACGGTTCCGTTGAGCGAGGCGCTGGGTAACGGCAATGGCAGCGATTGGACCTTAGGCCTGGGCTTCTGGATCGTGCCGGCGATTCTCGCCGCGATCTTCTGGTGGCCGCAAACGCGTCAGCGTCATGGTCAGCATCAGGTGGCCTACCGGGTGCGCGGTTTGCGCCGCGATCCTCTGGCCTGGCAAGTCACCCTTTATATGGGGCTGCAATCGTCGCTGGCCTACATCGTGTTTGGCTGGCTGCCGTCGATCCTCATCGGGCGCGGACTGACTGCCACTGAAGCCGGGCTGCTGTTGTCCGGTTCGATCATGGTGCAACTGGTCAGCTCGCTGACCGCGCCATGGCTCGCAACGCGAGGCAAGGATCAGCGGGTCGCGATTGTGCTGGTGATGCTGCTGACCCTGGCCGGTCTGTTCGGCTGTCTGTATGCGCCGCTTGAGCAATTGTGGGCCTGGGCCATCGTGCTTGGGCCATCGTGCTTGGGCTGGGCCAGGGCGGGACGTTCAGCCTGGCGCTGACCCTGATCGTGTTGCGTTCGCGGGACTCCCACGTCGCCGCGAACCTGTCGAGCATGGCCCAGGGCTTCGGCTACACCCTGGCGTCGCTCGGGCCTTTCGCGGTGGGCGTCGTGCATGACTGGACCGGCAACTGGGACTCGGTGGGCTGGATCTTCGGCATCATCGGCATCGCCGCGATCATCGCTGGCCTTGGCGCCGGGCGCGCCCTGTACGTGGGCGTCACCAGCGAGAAAGTCTGAGGGCCGGCATTTCCCCTGCGAATGCCCGTGGCAAAACGCGCTGCGGCCGCTTATCGTGCAGGCATTCAATTTCCACGGACGGCGTTCCCATGAGCGAGACCTTTAACAGCGAACACAACAGCGCGCTGATCACGCGCTTCTACGAGGCGTTCAGTCGTCTGGACGCCGAGGCGATGGCCGCGTGCTACAGCGAAGACGTGGTGTTTTCCGACCCGGTGTTTGGCGAGTTGCACGGGCGGGATGCCGGCGACATGTGGCGCATGCTGACGTCCCGCGCCCGTGACTTTTCGGTGGTGTTCGATCACGTCCGTGCCGACGCCACGACGGGCGCTGCCCACTGGGTCGCGACCTATCTGTTCAGCCAGACCGGCCGCACGGTGGTCAACGACATCCAGGCGCGGTTTGCTTTTCGCGACGGCAAGATCTGCGAACACCACGATCAGTTCGATCTGTGGCGCTGGGCGCGTCAGGCCCTCGGTACGCGAGGTGCATTGCTGGGCTGGGCGCCGTTTGTGCAAAATGCCATCCGTGCACAGGGCCAGAAAGGGCTGAAGGCTTTTCAGGCCAGTCGCTGACGCTTTGTTAAAATCCGCTCCCCTCGCTAATGCGCCACGGTCCTGCATGTCTGACGCCGAAATCGCCACCGCACCTGTGCCCGAAGCCGTGCCGGTCAAATCCTGGTTCGTGTACTTGGTGCGCGCGGCCAACGGTTCTTTGTACTGCGGTATCAGCAATGACCCCCAGCGCCGATTCGCTCAACATCAGAGCGGCAAAGGCGCGCGTTTCTTCAGCTCCAGCCCGGCGGTGGCGCTGGTTTACGTCGAGGCCTGTCGCGACAAAGGCGACGCGTTGCGGCAGGAGCGCCTGATCAAAAAGCTGCGTAAAAGCGCCAAGGAAATACTGGTCTGCAGTGGGCCAAGCGGCGGTCAGCCATCCTTCACCGCGCAATGACTTGATCTTCTTGATGGTACGAAAATGGCTGCTCTGAGCTAAGGTCCATGCGCACGATCGGCGCATAGCTACCGTTGGCAACAAGCTTTCACTGAAAGTTTCGCGCCGTTTCGATGCCGCTATCGTAATGAGCTGAGTCGACTGAGTCGACGAAAACCGCAGAGATCAGGTCTTTCAGGCCATACCCATCATCCACGGTGGCCATCAGTAGTTCATTCCAGGCAATATCCCATAAAGGGTAGTGTTCCTGCATGGCGATCGAGTTACGCCATCCTTTCTGGCTATCTGCATTCCAGGAACACTGCGTCGAACTGGAGAACTGCATGTCGCCGGTATAGGCAATCCATCCTTCTAGCGTAGTAATGCCGAAGCTTTCGCATGAGCCCCACGCGTATTCACTATTCTTATGGGTCGCCTTAGGCTGCGGATAGACGCGATGCACCCCATTCCCCGGTTCCCTCGGTACACACCCATTGTGCCTCACATTCTGTCCGGTACCTGCGTCTTTTGGAAACAGGCAGATGAAGCCAGCGTCGTAACCTGGCAAGCCCAGACGATGACCTTCTACCGCGTTGCGCAGTATGAAGCCAGCTTGACGCATCACGGACCACTTAGGGTGGGCGTCCCGGCGTATCCAGGAAAACGACGTCGCGCCTCGATTCATCGAATTCGGACTATGTGTCCAGGGCAAGTAGTCGCCGTCTGTAGTCCCCCTTACGATTAATCCACTGCAGTAGTAATGACCACGACGAAGATCGGTGCCGATTTCTCTGCAGTCCTCGTTGATGTCGTTGTACTGGCGGTTAAGAGAGGCCACCAAAGCCTCAGACGATTGTTTTCCTTGCGCCGCATAAGACGCGTGCGTCTCAAGGCGTGCAGGGCTTTGCGGAGTGGCGGATTGGCAGCCTGTAACCAGTGAGCTGACGATCAGGGCTGTTATGAGGATTTTCATTTGGTTATTCCTTCCATGGTGATAACCAAAGCCTAGGCGTCTCCAGTCCTATCGGTGAGTAGTTCCTTGGATCATCTTGCGATAACGCTGACTACGGTTATCGCGAGTGTCTAAATTGGCAGTGTCGTCACTCGACGCACCCGCATAGAGGCATTAGGCTCAGCGCTCCCTAGAAGAGGCCTCGAGCGCAATGTCAGAACTTATCCTGCACCATTACCCGACGTCCCTGTTCGCCGAAAAAGCCCGGTTGATGCTGGGCTTCAAAGGCCTGTCATGGCGCTCGGTCAACATCCCATCGATCATGCCAAAGCCCGACCTCATGCCCCTCACCGGCGGCTATCGCAAGACCCCGGTTCTGCAAGTGGGCGCCGATATCTACTGCGACACCGCGTTGATCGCGCGCCGGCTGGAGCAGGAAAAGTCTTCGCCGACCTTTTATCCCGAAGGTCAGGAGTTCACGGCGGCCAGCCTCGCGGCCTGGGCGGATTCGGTGCTGTTCCTGCACGCTGTCAGCCTGGTGTTTCAGCCGGCCTCCCTCGCTGTGCGTTTCGCCAAAGTCCCGCCTGAGGCTGTGAAGGCATTCGTTGCCGACCGCGCCACGCTGTTCGATGGCGGCAGCGCCAATCGCGTGCCGCTGGAAGTGGCTCAGCATCAATGGCCGACGCTGATGGCGCGTCTGGAAACCCAGCTGGAGCGCAACGGTGATTTCCTCTTGGGCGCGCCCTCGATTGCCGATTTCTCGGTGGCCCACACCCTGTGGTTCCTGAAGCAAACGCCTGTCACATCCCCGCTCGTGGACGCCTACCCGGCGGTGTTGAGCTGGTACGAGCGCGTTATTGGATTCGGCCATGGTGCGCCGAGCGAGTTGAGTTCGGGCGATGCCGTTGAAATCGCGCGTGCGGCTACCCCGGCGTCGGTGCCTGACGAAGATTTCAGCGACCCCAACGGTTTTACCGTCGGCCAGCAGGTCACCGTGTCTGCCGTGGATTACGGCGTTGACGCGGTGGCGGGAGAGTTGGTGTTCAGCGGGCGCGAAGAGATCATCCTGCGTCGTGAAGACGAACGCGCGGGTACCGTGCATGTGCACTTCCCGCGCGTTGGTTTTCAGATTAAAGCCGCCTGAAAACAGACCCCGGCTCGTCATTCATGAGCCGGGGTCGGTCAGCTACTGTGCAACGGCCGGGTCCGCAGCGCTGTAGCTGAAGATATCCCCGCCGGCATTGGCGAAGTTCAGCCGCAGGATTGGCACGTTGTAGCCGGCGTTATTCATCTTCACCTGAAAGTTTCGGGCGGCGGCCAGCCCTCCCGCCTTGCTCACGTCATAAAAATAGGCGGCGATGTACTTTGGCATCTGCCCGCCATCGCCCAAATTGTTGAGCAGTATTTCGTTCCAGATCGACTGGAGCTGAGGGAAGTCGTCTCTGGAGGCAATCATGTTGTTCCAGCCGTGCTGACTGTCGATGTTCCAGGAACACTGCCTGTATGTCTGCAGGCCAACGCTTTGAAAATGTTGATCCCATTGGGTTGCGGTGGTGATGTTCATCCCTTCGCAAGAACCCCACGCGTAAGCAGAATTATCATCGTCAGGCTTCGCTGGTGCGCTGGGCGGGTACTGCTTGCCCCGGTAGCCGCAGCCCTTATGGCCGTTGGCGGTCGACGTCGACGCGTCATAGGGATACAGACAGATAAAGCCGGATTCCAGCCCCGGCAGACCGTATGCAATGGCATCAATGCGGTTGCGCAGGATAAACCCTGCAGGATGGTACAACCGGGTCTGAATCACGCCTCTGCGTAGCCATGAATAAGAAGTCGCGCCTATCGCCAGGGCGTTTGAGCTGTACATCCAGGGATTGAAATTACCGTCGTCCACGGTCCGCAACGTTACGCCGCTGCAATAATAATGGCCACGTGGTTTGTTGGTGCCGTATTCACGGCAATCCGTGATGGTTTCTTTGTAGTTTTTATTAACGTCGGCGAGAACTTGCTCGGGTTTCTGCAACTGTGCGCGGGGAGCATAGGCCGGCGCCTGTGTTGTTGATGGCGCAGGCGGTGGTGGCTCCATCGGGGGAAGGGGCTGATTGGAGCAAGCGCTCAGTATCAGCGTGAGCATTAATAAATAGCGAATCTTCAATTGACGGATCATGGCCGGAATCCTTTTGGCGAATTGGCAGTCCAGGTAGTGGAGCGCGGGCATGCGTCCTTAGTCGACAGACCGAGATATGCATGCAGTCCGTCTCACCGGAGCAGGCCCTGTTTAGAATTAAGAGGTGTATGACGCTTTTGTCAAAACAAGTAAGGCCGTGCGTTGAGAGGCTGTCCCCACGGGGGGTTGCAGATTCAGTGTTTTAATCGCTATCGGAAATTGTAAGGCTCGATTGTTATTTCGAATGCAGAAGCTTCCGTCAATTGTCGCAATATGCAGCTTCCGTCTAAATCGCAAAATAGACTAAGGCCCTTCGGAACCGTTGCACGGTACAATTCATCTACTTCAGAAAGGATATAGCAACTCGCGATTGCTTCTATCGCCATACAATCTATTGAGTCAGATGTCGGGTATCTATGATGACGCTGTGAGCAGTGAAGTAAGACGCCGCGGAGTCACCAAGAAAAAAGATGCGGGCGGAAAGCCTGGTTGATGGTGCTGGAAACGTTGCCATTTATGCATTCAGTGACCGCGCGTATTCCCGAGCGTCACGCCTCGATTTTCGAGTTGCTCCATAGTTACCGATGTTTCGGAGAATCACATGAGATGGATGACTGCTGTTCCCGCCCTCGCGCTTTCCCTTTTAGTCGGCTGCACTTCTCAGGTCAGCAATGATTATCCCGCTCCCCCGGACGGCCGCGGCAGAACCTTCTCGGAGCCCCGGGCGTCTGTTCAGACGGCCCTGAGCGATGGGCCAGGAATCACGGCGTTAATTAACAAAAACTACAACGAAAATACGACGTCGTGTACGGAATATGGAACGGGAAAGACGCGTGGATATTACTTCTGTACAGGTGTTTTACTGCGGACAACCGATGACGGAAATTTCAATCCGTGGGAATCCAGTTCGCTGGCGGCCCAACTCCAGGCAACGTCGTACTCTTGGATAAGGCATGACTTAACCACTACGCAATTTTATAAGCCTGCCGGATTTATCGTGCTCAGCCCGGCAGATGTATTAGGCAGTGCCGTCCCCGGTATTACTTACCCCACCCATACAGGCTTGACTAATACAATGGTTAAATGTGTTTATCCATTCGATGCATGGACAACGAGAGTTATGAGCAGGAATTATTTTGGTTGCAATTTTGAGGGGACCGGGTTGGGAAGCCCTGATGTATATAACTCTTGGGGGAGTTGCGATAACCGCCTTGGTTACAGAACCTCTGCGCAGAGGGATGCTTACTTTCGTTCTGCGGGGCAAGTTAACTATGCGCAGTGTTCCTGGAATGCTGATAGCCAATATGGCTGGGCTAACATGATCGCTTCACACAACGGTTTCGCCGGACAGGCCGGATGGAACGAGGTAATGCTTCATAACGGAGGTCCTACATCAGCCGGGATTGCTAATTTGAACGAGAAGACCCGTCGGTGGATCGTAGCTTTCTTCTATGATGCTCAAAAAGCTAACGGCCTGACAATTGCACAAAGTTTTCAGAGAAAAATGGCCGCGACCAACAAGAGCGTGCCCATATTACGACTGAGCTTTACGGCACCGGCTGCGCAACGCTTTGAATACCGACAGGCAGACCAAGTGGTCGGTCTTTACCCGTGACTTTAGACATCCTCTAATTGAGCGCAGCCAGAATCTGCTCTTCGCTAAACCCCCTGATCAACGTGCCATTCACGTCGATCAGGGGAATGCCGCGGCCACCCAGTGCTTCATAGGCTTTGCGCCCTGCGGCGTCTTTCTCGATATCGTACTCGGTGTAGCGAATGCCCTGGCTGTCGAGAAAGCGCCGGGTCTGTTTGCAGTAGCCACACCAGTCCGTGGCGTACAACGTCACCTTCGCATTGGCCTGCGCCTGCTCCGACAACGCGGAGGAGGGGTGAACCAGGTTTTCGATTTTGCCCCAGTTCTGGTAGACGACCACCACCAGCATGACGAGCAAGCACTTCTTCAGGGTACGAACGAACATGTGGGTCTCGGCTCCTCGGCAGGGGTCAGCGGCGTTTGAGCTGATCGGTCAACTGAGTGGGCAGCCCTTTGATGATCAGCGTGCCTTTCTCTTCGTCGTACTCAATCTTGTCGCCCAGCAGGTGCGCTTCAAAGCTGATCGACAGACCTTCGGCGCGGCCAGTGAAGCGACGGAACTGATTGAGCGTGCGCTTATCGGCCGGGATCTCGGGCGACAGGCCGTAATCCTTGTTGCGGATGTGATCGTAGAAAGCCCGCGGGCGATCCTCGTCGATCAGGCCCGACAACTCTTCCAGGGCGATGGGCTCGCCCATTTTGCTCTGGCTGCTCGCGTAGTCGACCAGCGCCTTGGTTTTCTCGCGGGTCGATTCTTCCGGGAGGTCTTCGCTCTCGACAAAATCACTGAAAGCCTTGAGCAGGGTGCGGGTCTCGCCCGGTCCGTCGACGCCTTCCTGGCAGCCGATGAAGTCGCGGAAGTACTCGGAAACCTTCTTGCCGTTCTTGCCTTTGATGAACGAGATGTACTGCTTGGACGCTTTGTTGTTCTGCCACTCGGAAATATTGATACGGGCCGCAAGGTGCAGTTGACCCAGGTCCAGATGCCGCGACGGCGTCACGTCCAGCGCCTCGTTTACCGCCACGCCTTCGCTGTGGTGCAGCAACGCGATTGCCAGGTACTCGGTCATGCCTTGTTGATAATGCGCAAACAGTACGTGGCCGCCGACCGACAGGTTCGACTCTTCCATCAGCTTCTGCAGATGCTCGACCGCGATGCGGCTGAACTGGGTGAAATCCTTGCCTTGATCCAGGTATACCTTCAGCCAGCCACTGAACGGGTGCGCGCCGGATTCGGCATGGAATAAACCCCAGGCCTTGCCCTGTTTGGCGTTATAGCTCTCGTTAAGGTCCGCCAGCATGTTCTCGATGGCCTGCGATTCGGCGAGTTCCGAGTCCCGGGCATGGAGCACGGCGGGCGTGCCGTCAGGTTTTTTGTCGATCAGGTGGACGATGGCGTGACGGATCGGCATGGAATTCTCGGCGGCTGAAGTGGAACTGAACGGGACCAGACCAGGCCCGTGCGAAAGTCGGCAAGTGTACCGCAGACGGGGGGCGGAACGCTCTGGAAGGGCCGAAAACGCTGACCTGAGCCCATTAATATGACTTTTTTACGCCTCTCGGGCGATAAAGCTGACCAAATGGGTAGGTAGGGGCGGATATTTGCGTTGCGCTGTGCTAGTTTTGCCCGGTCCTGAGCGCCCAAGCGCGCCAGGCGTGCAGTTTGTGGGCGTTCGGCCGAACCAAAGGCCGTTTACAGTATCTACATTTCGCGTCTGTACCACACTCTGCAAACCATTCGAATTTGATAGGGAAGGAACACCACCATGGCTCTGACTAAAGACCAATTGATCGCCGATATCGCAGAAGCAATCGACGCGCCGAAAACCACCGCGCGCAACGCTCTCGACCAATTGGGTCAAATCGTCGCTGACCAACTGGAAAACGGTAGTGAAATCACTCTGCCAGGCATCGGCAAACTGAAAGTCACCGAGCGTCCAGCACGCACTGGCCGCAACCCTTCGACTGGCGCAGCCATCGAAATCGCCGCCAAGAAAGTGGTCAAGTTCGTACCAGCCAAAGTACTGACTGACTCGGTCAACAAGTAAGCGAAAACGCTGCTTGGTTGAGGAAACCGTGTGACGGAGCGATCCGGACACGGTTTTTTTGTGCCTGCGATTCGGTTATCGCTTCGGTCGTCGGCGACCTAGCGCGGTGAAACCCAACGCGTTGCCCGCCAGGCGGCTTGCTGCGGCTTGTCCTGGAAGGTCCAGGCAACGAAGCGACTCTGTTTCTGCCCTTGCCCCATTTCGACCGTCTGGCTTTCAACCGCACCGGCTTTTTTCAGCGCGCTCTGAATCAGCGGCAGATTCGACGCTTTGGATACCAGCGTGCTGAACCACAGCACCTGTTTCGCGACGTGCGCACTTTCGCTGATCAACTGCGTCACAAAGCGCGCCTCGCCCCCTTCGCACCACAACTCCGCCGCCTGACCGCCGAAATTCAGCACCGGCAATTTGCGTTTGGGGTCTGCCTTGCCAAGGGCTCGCCATTTGCGCTGGCTGCCGCTCAACGCCTCCTCAGCGGAAGCGTGGAAGGGCGGGTTACACACGCTGATGTCGAAGTGCTCATCGGGCTGCAGCAAGTGGGTCAGGATGTGCTTTTGGTCAGTCTGATGCCGAAAGCTGATGCTCTTGCTCAAGCCGTTGGCTTTGACGATGGTCGTTGCCGAGGCAAGGGCGACCTTGTCGATGTCCGAGCCCAGGAACGACCAGCCATACTCGCCTTGACCGATCAGCGGGTAGATGCAGTTGGCGCCGGTGCCAATGTCCAGCGCAGTGACGGACGCCCCGCGCGGGATGACCCCGTCGTTGCGTTCCGCCAGCAGATCCGCGAGAAAGTGCAGGTAGTCCGCCCGTCCCGGGATTGGCGGGCAAAGGTAGTCCGCCGGAATATCCCAATGGGCAATGCCGTAGAACGCTTTAAGCAAGGCGCGGTTGAACATCCTCACGGCTGCCGGGTTGGCAAAATCGATGCTTTCTTTGCCATAGGGGTTGAGGATCACAAATGTGCCCAGTTCGGGGCTGCTTTTGATCAGGCGCGGAAAGTCGTAATGGCCTTGATGGCGGTTGCGCGGGTGCAGAGTGGCTTTCTCGCGTGGCGTGGAAGGCTTGGCCTGTTGAGCAGGTTTGGCTTTCTTGCGCGGGGGATTGCGTGGCGGTTTGGGGGCGTCGGGGCTGGTCATCGGTGATGCATTCTCATGAAAGCACAACCCCTGTAGGGGGGGGGGGGGGGGGGGGGGGGGGGCGGGTGTGGGGGCGCGGGGGGGGGGGGGTGCCCCCCCCCCCCCCCCCCCCCCCCCCCCCCCCCCCCCCCTACAGGGGTCATGGTCGTCAACCGGCCTGCAATTCAGGCCGGCTGATTTGATCGGATTACAGGCTCGCGATCCGCGCGTGCTGCTCTGCCAGTTTGCCCAGCGCCTGTTCCGCTTCGGCCATCTTCGCGCGTTCCTTGGCGATCACCTCAGGCGGCGCCTTGTCGACGAACGCGGCATTGGACAGCTTGCCGCCCACCCGCTGCACTTCACCCTGCAGACGCTGGATTTCCTTGTCCAGACGCGCCAGTTCGGCGTCCTTGTCGATCAGGCCGGCCATCGGCACCAGCACTTCCATCTCACCGACCAGTGCGGTCGCCGACAGGGGTGCCTCAGCGCCGGCTTCCAGCACGGTGAACGATTCAAGCTTGGCCAGCTTCTTCAGCAGGTGCTCGTTCTCGTTCAGGCGGCGTTGGTCTTCGGCGCTGACGTTCTTGAGGAACAGCTGCAGCGGCTTGCCCGGGCCGATGTTCATTTCGCCACGGATATTGCGCACGCCGAGCATCAGGCTCTTGAGCCACTCGATGTCGCCTTCTGCTGCGACGTCGATGCGCGCTTCATTCGCCACCGGCCACGGTTGCAGCATGATGGTCTTGCCTTCAACGCCCGCCAGCGGCGCGAGGCGCTGCCAGATTTCTTCGGTGATGAAGGGCATGAACGGATGCGCCAGACGCAGTGCGACTTCCAGCACGCGCACCAACGTGCGACGGGTGCCGCGCTGACGCTCGATCGGCGCCGTCTCGTCCCACAGAACCGGCTTGGACAGCTCCAGGTACCAGTCGCAATACTGGTTCCAGATGAACTCGTACAGCGCCTGCGCCGCGAGGTCGAAACGGAACTGATCCAGCTGGCGGGTTACTTCGGCTTCAGTGCGTTGCAGCTGCGAGATGATCCAGCGATCCGGCAGCGAGAGCTCGAACGCCTCGCCGTTCTGACCGCAGTCCTCGCCCTTGTCGAGGACGTAGCGCGCGGCGTTCCAGATTTTGTTGCAGAAGTTGCGATAGCCTTCGACGCGGCCCATGTCGAACTTGATGTCACGGCCCGTGGAAGCCAGCGAGCAGAAGGTGAAGCGCAGGGCATCGGTGCCGTAGCTGGCGATGCCGTCGGCGAATTCGTCGCGGGTCTGCTTCTCGATCTTCTTGGCCAGCTTGGGCTGCATCATGCCGGAGGTGCGTTTCTGCACCAGGGCTTCAAGCTCGATGCCGTCGATGATGTCCAGGGGATCAAGGACGTTGCCCTTGGACTTGGACATCTTCTGGCCTTGGCCATCTCGCACCAGACCGTGAACGTACACGGTCTTGAACGGCACCTGCGCCGTGCCGTCTTCATTCTTCACCAAGTGCATGGTGAGCATGATCATCCGGGCGACCCAGAAGAAAATGATGTCGAAACCGGTAACCAGCACGTCGGTCGGGTGGAAGGTTTTCAGGAAATCGGTCTGCTCCGGCCAGCCCAGGGTGGAGAACGTCCACAGGCCGGAACTGAACCAGGTGTCGAGCACGTCGTTGTCCTGCTGCAGGGCAACATCAGGACCGAGGTTGTGCTTGGCGCGGACTTCGGCTTCGTCGCGGCCGACGTAGACCTTGCCGGACTCGTCGTACCAGGCCGGAATGCGGTGACCCCACCAGAGCTGACGGCTGATGCACCAGTCCTGGATGTCGCGCATCCAGGAGAAATACATATTTTCGTATTGCTTGGGCACGAAGGCGATGCGGCCATCTTCAACGGCGGCGATGGCAGGTTCGGCCAGCGGCTTGGTCGACACGTACCACTGATCCGTCAGCCACGGCTCGATGATGGTCCCGGAGCGGTCGCCCTTCGGTACTTTCAAGGCGTGGTCGTCAACGCTGACCAACAGGCCGGCAGCGTCGAACGCAGCCACGATCTGCTTGCGCGCCTCGAAGCGGTCGAGGCCGGCGTATTCGGCGGGGAGGGTGCCATCGACGGTGTCGTTCAGCGTGCCGTCGAGGTTGAATACCTGGGCAGCGGGCAGAACGGCAGCGTTCTTGTCGAAGATGTTCAGCAGCGGCAGGTTGTGTCGCTTGCCGACTTCGTAGTCGTTGAAGTCGTGGGCCGGGGTGATCTTCACGCAGCCGGTGCCGAACTCAGGGTCGCAATAGTCGTCCGCGATGATCGGGATGCGACGGCCTACCAGCGGCAGCTCAACGAACTGGCCGATCAGCGCCTCGTAGCGCTCATCGTTCGGGTTCACCGCAACGGCCGCATCACCGAGCATGGTTTCCGGGCGGGTCGTCGCGACGATCAGATAGTCCAGACCTTCAGCGGTCTTCGCGCCATCGGCCAACGGGTAGCGTAGGTTCCACAGGTGGCCTTTCTCGTCGTGGTTTTCCACTTCGAGGTCGGAGATTGCGGTGTGCAGCTTGGTGTCCCAGTTGACCAGCCGCTTGCCACGGTAGATCAGGCCGTCTTCGTGCAGGCGCACGAAGGCTTCCTTAACGGCTTCGGACAAGCCGTCGTCCATCGTGAAGCGCTCGCGGCTCCAGTCGACCGACGAGCCCAGGCGACGGATCTGGCGGCTGATGTTGCCACCGGACTGATCCTTCCATTCCCAGACTTTTTCGAGAAATTTGTCGCGACCCAGATCGTGACGGCTTTGACCCAAGGCTTCGAGTTGGCGCTCCACCAGCATCTGCGTGGCGATACCGGCGTGGTCGGTGCCCGGCTGCCACAGGGTGTTGCGACCCTGCATGCGGCGGAAGCGGATCAGGGCGTCCATGATCGCGTTATTGAAACCGTGGCCCATGTGCAGGCTGCCGGTGACGTTCGGCGGCGGAATCATGATGGTGTACGAGTCGCCCGCGCCTTGCGGAGCGAAATAGTTTTCGGACTCCCAGGTCTGGTACCAGGAAGTTTCGATGGCGTGCGGCTGGTAGGTCTTGTCCATGCGAGGCGGGAACCTGATCTGCTTTGAGTCGGAAAAGCCGACGAGTATAGCTTTTCAAGGCGGCGTCAAGCTACAAGCGCTAGGTCGGGTGCTACGAGCGGTGATGCCCGGAATCGTCGCGGGCACCTGTAGGACTGCGCTTACCCGCGATCCCGGGTCGGAAAGAGGACAGGTTCAGCTGTTGTATTGACTCAACAGCCGTTCCATCCGCGCATCCAGACGGCGTTTGATTTCGTTCTCGATGTGTGGGGCGAAGTCGTCGATCACGTCTTGCATGATCAACTGCGCAGCGGCACGCAGTTCCCCATCCAGGTGCAGCAGCGCGTCAGCGTTCGGCGCCTTGGAGGTCGACGTGTTGGCCGCAGGTGCGGCAGGTGTAACCGCCGCGACCGGCTCGGGCGTGAGCAGGGGAATGTCATTGAGGTTGGCATCGTGCTCATCGAGCGTCACGACCTGGCCGGTGACCACGTCAAACAGCAGCGGGATCTGCTCGTCGCTGTGCACGGACTCGGTCAGCAGGGGAGGCTGGGCCGGATCATCGCCCAACAGCTGGCGAATCGATTCGAGGTCATCCAGCAGGTGCGCTGAATCTTTCAGGTGTTTTGAATTATCCATCGTGTGCTCAAAGACGCTGCAGCCGGTGATCTTGCAGAGGATAGCCCTGTTCGCGGTAGAAGCGAAAACTCTCGCGTGCCGCGAGGCGGATGGCTGGATCCTCGACAACGATCTCGGCGACACGCGCGAATCGTTTGAAGAATTCCGGGATGCGCAGGTCAAGATTGACCAGCAGATCCTGATGTTGGCCGGGGTCGCTTCCGATACCCAGCGCCACCGGAGCGTCCTGATCGTCCTCGACCGAGCCATGGGGCACGAACGCTTCGCCCCGGAAGCGCCACAGTCGGGCGTCCAGCTCCTCGCGTTGCCCGGCATCGCTGCAATGCAGATACACCCGATGGCCGAGGCGCCAGGCCTTGTCGGTGAGTTTGCAGGCGAAGTCCAGGCGCGCGACAGGGTCGGCACTCGGCAGAATGTAGAAATCGACTTGGGTCATGGGTGATTCCAGAACGCTGAACGCGCCGACCGCGGAGGCCGGCGCGTTTGCAGCGGCTTAAACGCCAGCGCGGTCGATCAGGTATTGGGTCAGCAGCGGAACCGGACGGCCCGTTGCGCCCTTGTCCTTGCCGCCGCTCAGCCATGCCGTGCCGGCGATGTCCAGGTGCGCCCACTCGTAGGCTTTGGCGAAGCGCGAGAGGAAGCAGGCCGCGGTAATGGTGCCGGCCTTCGGGCCGCCGATGTTGGCGATGTCGGCAAACGGGCTGTCCAGCTGCTCCTGGTACTCATCGAACAACGGCAGCTGCCAGGCACGGTCGTCGGCGCGTTTGCCGGCTTCCAGCACTTGGCTGATCAAGGCGTCGCTGTTACCCAGCAAGCCCGAGGTGTGACCGCCCAGCGCGACGACGCAAGCACCGGTCAGCGTGGCGATGTCGATAACGGCCTGTGGCTTGAAGCGTTCGGCGTAGGTCAGCGCGTCGCACAGCACCAGACGGCCTTCAGCGTCGGTGTTGAGGATCTCGACGGTCTGGCCGCTCATGGTCTTGACGATGTCACCCGGGCGGGTCGCGTTGCCGCTCGGCATGTTTTCAGCCGCCGCGACGATGCACACCAGGTTGATCGGCAGTTGCAGTTCGAGTACGGCGTTCAACGTGCCGAACACGCTCGCCGCGCCGCACATGTCGAACTTCATTTCGTCCATGCCCAGGCCCGGCTTGAGGCTGATCCCGCCGGTGTCAAAGGTGATGCCCTTGCCGACGAGCACGAAAGGCTTTTCGCTTTTCTTGCCGTTGGAGTACTGCATGACGATCAGGCGTGGCGGCTGAGCGCTGCCTTGGCCGACCGCCAGGAACGAGCCCATGCCCAGCTTTTCGATGTCTTTTTCATCGAAGATCTCGACCTTGAGGCCCTTGTTGGCTTTGCCCATCGCCTTGGCCTGCTCGCCCAGATAGGTCGGGTGGCAGATGTTCGGCGGCATGTTGCCCAGGTCGCGGGTCACCGCCATGCCGGCAGCGATGGCCTGTGCGTGTTTGGCCGCACGTTCAACGTCGGCGACGTTGGCTTTGGCGGTCAGCAGGGTGATTTTTTTCAGGGCGCGAGGATCGACTTTCTGGCTCTTGAAGCGATCGAAGACGTATTCGCCATCGGCCAGGGTTTCGACCAGCAGGCGGTTCTTGCCATAAACATCGCGATTCTTGACGTTCAACTGGTCAAGGTCGAAGCCGGCATCAACGCCACCCAGGCTTTTCAGGGTGCCGAGCGCGCCGCTGATGATTTTGCGGAACTGGCGATCGTTCAATTCCGGCTCTTTACCCGAACCGACCAGCAGTACGCGTTCGGCTTTCAGGTTGGGCAGGCTGTGCAGCAACAGGCTCTGGCCGATCTTGCCCGACAGGTCGCCGCGCTTGAGGACAGCGCTGATGGCGCCACCGCTCAGGGTGTCGAGGGTGCTCGCGGTGTCGCTCAGCGTGCGGCCTTCACCGACGGCGACCACCAGTGTGGCGGTCTTCAAGGTTTCTGCACTGACGCTTTTAACAACCAATTCCATGTCGGGGTCCCCGAATAAACTGTGAGTTATCGCACTTGAGCACACGGCTCGGCAGCGGCGCAGAGGTATTTACACCGGCATGCCTGCGGCAAGGCCCGCAGTTTGACCCTGCGAGCCAATGGATGACAACCCCGTCCGGGTGCGCCGGTGTGCCGGTTACAGAAGTATCCCGCGCGCGCAGTGACAGACACACCCAATCACAGGATAATGCCGCATATTTTTTTGGTGGTTCGCCGTCGCGCGCATCATGGCTGATCCATTTCATTGTCATGCCGCCTTAGCGTGACAACCCTGGAGTGTCTGGTTTGATTGTCTTCCGTTACCTGTCCCGAGAAGTGCTGGTTACCCTGAGCGCTGTCAGTGCTGTGCTGCTGGTAATCATCATGAGTGGCCGCTTCATCAAATACCTGGCCCAGGCTGCATCGGGTGCACTCGATCCGGGTGTGCTGTTTCTGATCATGGGTTTCCGTCTGCCGGGCTTCCTGCAGCTGATCCTCCCGCTGGGGTTATTCCTGGGGATTCTTCTGGCGTACGGCCGGTTGTACCTCGAAAGCGAAATGACCGTACTGGCCGCCACCGGCATGAGCCAGCAACGTCTGTTGCTGATCACCCTAGCGCCGGCTGCGCTGGTGTCACTGCTGGTGGCCTGGCTCAGCTTCAGCCTCGCCCCCCAGGGCGCGACCCAGTTCCAGCTGCTGATCAACAAGCAGGACGCGATGACCGAATTCGACACACTCGTGCCGGGTCGCTTCCAGCTGCTGCGTGACGGCAGCCGCGTGACCTACACCGAAACCATGAGCGACGACCGCATCAACTTGGGCGGCGTGTTCATCTCCGAAAAGAAACTCGACGAGAAGAAAGACCACGGCATCACCGTGCTGGTGGCGGAAAAAGGCCGGCAGGAAATCAAGCCCGATGGCACGCGCTACCTGATTCTGGACAATGGCTATCGCTACGACGGCAACCCCGGTCAGGCCGATTACCGCGCCATCAAATACGACACCTACGGCGCCTTGCTGCCCAAGCCGGACATCAGCGATGAGGTCACCGACCGCGACGCCATCTCCACCAGCGAACTGCTGACCGGCGAAGACAGCCTGCGCAACCGTGCCGAGCTGCAATGGCGGGTCTCACTGCCGATTCTGGTGTTCATCGTTACGCTGATGGCGGTGCCCCTGGCTCGGGTCAACCCGCGTCAGGGCCGCTTCCTCAAGCTTCTTCCGGCGATTCTTCTTTATATGGCTTATCTCACTATCCTGATTGCTGCGCGCGGTGCGCTGGAGAAGGGCAAGATCCCGATGGGCCTCGGCCTGTGGTGGGTGCATGCACTGTTCCTCTCCATCGGACTGGCGTTGCTCTACTGGGAGCCTCTGCGCCTGAAGCTTGCGAGTCGCCGCAGCGTGTCGGGGGTGGCTCATGGTTAAGCTCGATCGCTACATCGGCAAAAGCGTGTTCATGGCGATCCTTGCGGTACTGGGGATCATCCTCGGACTGGCCTCGCTGTTTGCCTTCATCGACGAGATGGCTGACATCAGCGACACCTACACCTTCTGGGACGCTGGCAGTTTCGTGTTGATGACCGCGCCGCGCCGGCTCTACGACATGCTGCCGATGGCCGCGCTGATCGGTTGCCTGATCGGTCTCGGCGCACTGGCCAGCAGCAGCGAACTGACCATCATGCGGGCCGCCGGTGTGTCGATCGGCCGTATCGTCTGGGCGGTCATGAAGCCCATGCTCGTGTTGATGGTGGCCGGGTTGTTGATCGGCGAATACGTCGCGCCGGTGACTGAAGCCTCGGCCCAGGCCGCACGTTCGCTGGCTCAAGGCACCGGCGACGCGCAGAGCGCCAGGCACGGCCTGTGGCACCGTCAGGGTGAGGAGTTCATCCACATCAACACGGTGCAGCCGAACGGCCTTTTGTATGGCGTCACCCGTTACCATTTCGACGACCAGCGCCACATGCTGACGTCGAGCTTCGCCAAGCAGGCCAACTTCAAGACCGATTACTGGTTGCTGAAAGACGTCACCACGACGGTCTTCCACGACGGTCGCACCGAAGTGGTCACCGCTCCTGAAGAACGCTGGAACGTTGCGTTGAGCCCGCAGCTGCTGAGCACGGTGGTGCTGCCGCCTGAATCGCTGTCGATGACCGGGCTTTACGGCTATGCGCGTTATCTCGCCGATCAGGGGCTGAACAACGGTCGTTACTGGCTGGCGTTCTACACCAAGATTCTTCAGCCGCTTGTGACGGTGGCGCTGGTGCTGATGGCGATCTCCTTCATCTTCGGGCCGTTGCGCTCGGTGACGCTGGGGCAGCGTGTGTTCACGGGCGTGCTGGTGGGCTTCACCTTCCGAATCGCTCAGGATCTGCTGGGCCCGTCGAGCCTCGTATTCGGTTTCTCGCCACTCTTCGCCGTGCTGGTGCCGGCGGGTGTGTGCGCCCTGGCGGGCATCTGGTTGCTGCGTCGCGCGGGCTGATACCTGCTGAGTATGAAAAGCCGACCCCAGGGTCGGCTTTTTTGTGGGCGGCTTACCGAGGTTCATTTTCTGATTCTGGGCACTCGCACCAATTGCGTCTCGGAATACAGGTCATGCCAGCAGCGTTTCTGTTTGTCGAACAGGCTCCAGAAGAAGCCTAGCCCGACGCACAGCCACGATGCGATGGCTACGATGAAGCGCAGCAGCGCCTGCCACAGGCCGATGGCCGTTCCGTCGGCGTTCTGCACGCGTATTCCCCAGACCTGCATGCCGAGGGTTTGGCCCGCGCGTGTCCAGAAATGGGCAAAGAAGCCGAACAGCGTGATCAGCAGAATCGAGGATAGCAACGGGTCGGCGTCGAGCGCGCCCGACTCGGAGAGCTGGCGCAGTCTGGTTTCGCCGACAATCCCCATCCAGACCAGTTTGTAGAGAAAGGCGGTGACTATCATGAGTGCCACACACAGCAGTGCGTCGTAGCTGATCGCAGCCATGCGCCGGCCCAATCCCACGGGAGGAAATTCGCCCTGGGGGCGTAAAACGTGTCGGATCTTGGCGGCGCTCGTTTAATCGGAGGCGGGCAGTTTACGGAATCGCAGGCACAAAAAAGCCCCTGATGTTGGCCATCAGGGGCTCTTTGCGTCGGCTGATCAGGCCTCGGCTTGTACTTCGTCAGCCTGCATGCCTTTTTGGCCCTGCACCGCGACGAACGTCACTTTCTGGCCTTCTTTCAGGCTTTTGAAGCCGTTGCCTTGAATAGCGCGGAAGTGGACGAACAGATCCGGACCGCTTTCAGGGGTGATAAAACCGAAACCCTTTTCATCGTTAAACCACTTAACGGTGCCGCTCTGACGTGTAGACATTTTCTTATTCCTTGAAGCATTAAATTAATGACAGTCTCCTTCACACGAAAGAGTACTGGGGCTGGTTGCAGGAAGAAGAAACGTAGAACGGGATGTAGCATTGCTTTTGGCGCTACTGCCCGGGTCACGATCCCAGCGACCCATGCAAACACAGTCGAGAAACTCTACGCTAACTCTCGGCGAAAAAACAAGCCCCGTTTGGGCCAGCATTCATAGGGGTTTCCGGGTTTTTAAAAACATTAACCACGTTCGCAAGATCGATAGTTTTTAATGTTTAGAGGGTTGTCGAAGTTCAATATTTTGACAGTTTTAATGCACTTAACGCTGGCGCCGGGCTGCGGCATCCGCACAGTTTAATGCACTGTTGCGGTGCCGCATTTTTTGACGATGTTACTTAGCCGCGGAAGTAACGTGCCGGAACGAAAGGCATTTTCGTCACGTGCATGGGGACTTTCTTGCCGCGGACGATGGCCCAGACAGGGGTTTCCAGCGCGGTGAAACGGGCGTCGACATAACCCATTGCCAACGGCGCGCTCAGGGTCGGGCCAAAGCCGCCGCTGCAGACCGTCCCGATGGTCGTCCCCTCGGCGTCGACGATTTCAGCGCCTTCACGCACCGGCGTACGCTCTTGTGGCAACAGGCCTACACGTTTGCGCGCCGCACCGCTTTGGTGCTGGGCGAAGATCGAGTCGGCACCGGGGAAACCGCCGGCACGCGCACCGTCGGCGCGACGCACCTTGGACATCGCCCACAGCAGGCTGGCTTCGATCGGCGTGGTTTCGGTATTCATGTCGTGGCCGTAGAGGCAAAGGCCGGCCTCCAGTCGCAGCGAGTCCCGCGCGCCCAGGCCTATCGGCGCCACTTCCGGCTCCGCGAGCAGACGACGCGCGAGGGATTCTGCGTGGTCCGCCGGTACCGAAATCTCGTAACCGTCTTCACCGGTGTAGCCCGAGCGGCTGACGTAGCAGTCAATGCCGTCGATCTTGGTCGAGGTGTACTGCATGAAGGTCATTTTCGCGACTTCCGGGGCCAGCCGCGCCAGTGCGGTAACGGCCTGCGGACCTTGCAGCGCGAGCAATGCACGTTCGTCGAACAGCGGCGTGATATCGCACTGGCTGCCAATGTGCTGCTGCAGGTGCGCCAGGTCTTGGTTCTTGCAGGCGGCGTTAACCACCAGCATGAGCTGATCGTTACCCAGATTGGCGACCATCAAGTCGTCGAGAATGCCGCCGTTTTCGTTGGTGAACATGGCGTAGCGCTGCATGCCGACCGGCAGGTCGATGATGTCCACCGGCACCAGGGTTTCCAGCGCCTTCGCTGCGTTCGCGCCGCTCAAGAGGATCTGACCCATGTGCGAAACGTCGAACAGGCCGGCCTGATCTCGGGTATGCAGGTGTTCTTTCATGACGCCGGCGGGGTACTGAACGGGCATGTCGTAGCCGGCGAACTCGACCATTTTCGCGCCGAGTTCACGGTGCAGGGCGTTGAGCGGGGTCTTCAGCAATTCGGTGGTCATGGGGTCACTCCTTGAAAGCGGTTCCGGGGTACCCGCGAAGGGCAGGGAACCCTATGAATGGGGGCTGATGTCAGCATTCGATGATGTTCACGGCCAGCCCGCCACGGGCTGTTTCCTTGTATTTGCTTTTCATGTCGGCGCCGGTCTGGCGCATGGTGCGGATCACTTTATCCAGCGAGACAAAATGCTGGCCGTCGCCGCGCAAGGCCATGCGCACTGCGTTGATGGCCTTCACCGAACCCATTGCATTGCGCTCGATGCACGGCACTTGAACCAGGCCGCCGATGGGGTCGCAGGTCAGGCCGAGATTGTGCTCCATGCCGATTTCAGCGGCGTTTTCCACTTGTTGAACGTTGCCGCCCAATACTTCGCACAGTGCGCCGGCGGCCATGGAGCAGGCCACGCCGACTTCGCCCTGACAGCCGACTTCGGCGCCGGAGATCGACGCGTTCTCTTTGTAGAGAATGCCGATCGCCGCCGCCGTGAGCAGGAAACGCACGACGCCGTCTTCGTTGGCCCCGGTGATGAAGCGCATGTAGTAATGCAGCACCGCCGGGATAATCCCGGCTGCACCGTTGGTGGGCGCGGTCACCACACGGCCGCCGTTAGCGTTTTCTTCGTTGACCGCCAGCGCGTACAGATTGACCCAGTCGAGCACCGACAAGGCATCACGCAGCGCGGCTTCCGGGTTTTTGCACAGTTGACGATGCAGTGCTGCCGCACGCCGCTTGACCTTCAGGCCGCCCGGCAAGATGCCTTCGTTGCGGCAACCCGCTTCGACGCAGTCCTGCATGACCTGCCAGATGTGCAGCAGGCCCTGACGGGTTTCGGCCTCGGGGCGCCACGCGGCTTCGTTGGCCAGCATGACCTGGCTGATCGAAAGGCCGCTCGCGGTGCAGTGCGCCATCAGATCCCGTGCGGTTTTGAAGGGATATAGCAGCTGCGTCTGGTCTTCCACGATGCGGTCTGCGCCAGCGGCTTGCTCATCGACCACGAACCCTCCGCCGACGGAGTAGTACTCGCGGCTGCGCACCTGTAGGCCGAAGGCATCGAAGGCACGGAAAATCATGCCGTTGGGGTGGAAGGCCAAGGGTTTGCGAATCATCGCCAGGTGATGCTTTTCGATGAATTCGATGCTGTGCCGGCCGAGCAGTTTCAGGCGTTCAGTGCTGCGGATCTGCTGCAGGCGAGCCGCGACGGTTTCGGTATCGACGGTGTCGGGATGCTCACCTTCAAGGCCCAGCAACACAGCCTTGTCGCTGCCGTGGCCTTTGCCGGTGGCACCCAGTGAGCCGTAAAGCTCGACTTTGACGCAGATGATGGTTTCCAGCAGGCCATCGCGCTGCAAGCCTTCGGCAAACCGCGCCGCCGCCCGCATCGGGCCCACCGTGTGGGAGCTTGAGGGACCAATGCCGATCTTGAACAGGTCAAATACGCTCAGCGACATGATGGGGTTCCGGGAAGTGAAGCAGTAACAAGCAGCAAGCTACAAGCCGCAAGTAAAAGCTGATCGGCTTTCACTTGTAGCTTGCGGCTTGAAGCTCGTGGCTTGGTTAAGCGTAGTCTTCGATCGACGGGCAGGCGCAGACCAGGTTGCGGTCGCCGAACACGTTGTCGACACGGCCCACCGGTGGCCAGTATTTGCCTTCGATCAACGACGCCACCGGGTACACGGCCTGCTCGCGGCTGTACGGATGGCTCCATTCGCCCACCAGTTCAGCGGCGGTGTGGGGCGCGTTTTTCAGCGGGTTGTCGTCCTTGTCCAGCACGCCGCTTTCGACCGCGCGGATTTCTTCGCGGATCTTGATCATCGCGTCGCAGAATCGATCCAGCTCTTCCTTCGACTCGCTCTCGGTCGGCTCGATCATCAACGTGCCCGCGACCGGGAAAGACATGGTCGGGGCGTGGAAACCGAAGTCGATCAGGCGTTTGGCGACGTCATCCACGCTGATGCCGCTGGTTTCCTTCAGCGGGCGCAGGTCGAGAATGCATTCATGGGCGACCAGGCCGTTGCTGCCGGTGTACAGCACGGGGTAGTGCTCTTCCAGGCGACGGGAAATGTAGTTGGCATTCAGGATCGCCAGTTGCGAGGCGCGCTTGAGGCCTTCACCGCCCATCATGCGGATGTACATCCAGGTGATCGGCAAGATGCTCGCGCTGCCGAACGGCGCCGCGCAGACCGCGCCTTGCTTGCGGTCCATTCGGGCGTGACCCGGCATGAACGCCGCCAGGTGGGATTTCACGCCGATCGGGCCAACGCCCGGGCCGCCGCCGCCGTGGGGGATGCAGAAGGTTTTGTGCAGATTGAGGTGGGACACGTCACCGCCAAACTTGCCCGGTGCGCACAGGCCGACCATGGCGTTCATGTTCGCGCCGTCGATGTACACCTGGCCGCCGTTGTCATGCACGATGCCGCAGATTTCGCGGATGCCTTCTTCGAACACGCCGTGGGTCGACGGGTAGGTGATCATCAGTGCAGCGAGGTGCTCGCGGTGCTCGATGGCCTTGGCGCGCAGGTCTTCGATGTCGACGTTGCCGCGGGCGTCGCAAGCGGTCACGACCACGCGCATCCCGGCCATGTTGGCGGTCGCCGGGTTGGTGCCGTGGGCCGATGATGGAATCAGGCAGATGTCGCGACGCTCGTCGCCACGGCTCTGGTGGTAAGCACGGATCGCCAGCAGACCGGCGTACTCGCCCTGGGAGCCAGCGTTCGGCTGCAGGGAGATCGCGTCATAACCGGTGGCGGCGCAGAGCATCGCTTCCAGTTCGTCGGTCAATTGCTGGTATCCGGCGCTCTGCTGGGCCGGGGCGAACGGGTGCAGGTTGCCGAACTCGGCCCAGGTCACCGGAATCATTTCGCTGGCGGCGTTGAGTTTCATGGTGCACGAGCCCAGCGGGATCATCGTGCGGTCCAGCGCCAGGTCCTTGTCCGCCAGGCGACGCAGGTAGCGCATCAGCTCGGTTTCAGAGTGGTAGCGGTTGAACACCGGATGGCTGAGGATCGCCGACTGGCGCTTCAGCTCGGCAGGCAGGCGCGCTTCCACGCTGTCCGCCAGCGCGGCGAAGTCAGGCAGGGCCTGGCCTTCGGCAGCGAAGAGAGACCACAGCACTTCGACGTCGGCTTGCTTCGTGGTTTCGTCCAGGGAAACGCCCAGGCGCTCGGCGTCTACTTCACGCAGGTTGATTTCGTGTGCGCGGGCCTTGGCGTGCAGGTCGGCCGTTTTGGCGCCGGTGTTCAGGGTGATGCTGTCGAAGAAGAACGACTGCTCGGCCTTCAAGCCCAGCTGATTCAAGCCCTCGGCAAAAATCGCGGTCAGGTGATGCACACGGATGGCGATGCGGGTCAGGCCGCGCGGGCCGTGGTAGACGGCGTACATGCTGGCGATGTTGGCGAGCAGCACCTGCGCGGTGCAGATGTTGCTGGTGGCCTTCTCGCGACGGATGTGTTGCTCGCGGGTTTGCATGGCCAGACGCAGGGCGGTCTTGCCGAAGCGGTCGATGGACACACCCACCAGTCGGCCGGGCATGTCGCGCTTGTAGGCGTCGCGGGTGGAGAAGTAGGCCGCGTGCGGACCCCCGAAACCCAGCGGCACGCCGAAGCGTTGCGCGCTGCCGATGGCCACGTCAGCGCCAAACTCGCCCGGTGGGGTGAGCAGGGTCAGGGCCAGCAGGTCGGCGGCCACGGCGACCAGGGCGTTGGCGGTGTGGAAGCGCTCGACCAGTTCGCGGTAGTCGAAGACGTCGCCGTTGCTGGCAGGGTATTGCAGCAGCGCGCCGAAGAACTCGCTGACGTCGGTCAGTTGAGCTTCGTCCGCAACGACCACTTCAATGCCCAGCGGCTCGGCGCGGGTTTGCAGCACGTCGAGGGTTTGCGGGTGGCAATGGGCGGAGGCGAAGAACTTGTTGCTGCTCTTGTTCTTGCTCAGGCGTTTGCAGAAGGTCATGGCCTCGGCAGCGGCAGTGGCTTCGTCGAGCAGCGAGGCGTTGGCGATCGGCAGGCCGGTCAGGTCGCTGATCAGGGTCTGGAAGTTCAGCAGTGACTCCAGACGGCCTTGGGAAATCTCCGGCTGATACGGTGTGTAAGCGGTGTACCAGGCCGGGTTTTCCAGCAGGTTGCGCAGGATCGGCGCCGGGGTATGGGTGTTGTAGTAACCCTGGCCGATGTAAGTTTTGAACAGCTGGTTCTTGCCGGCGATGGCTTTGATGTCGGCGAGCGCGTCGGCTTCGCTTTGCCCGGCGGACAAGCCGAGAACGCTGGTGCCCTTGATGGATTCAGGGATGACGCTGGCGGTCAGTGCGTCGAGGGAGTCATAGCCCAGGGTGGTGAGCATGGCTTTTTCGTCAGCGGCACGCGGGCCGATGTGGCGGGCGATGAACTCGTTGGCGGTGCTCAATTCAATACGGTCAGTCATTGCGCGCTCCTCAGGCTTCGGCGTTGGCTTTGATCAGACGATCATAGGCGTCTTGGGTCATCAGTTGGCCGACAGCATCGGGATTGGAAGGAATAAAGCGAAAGAACCAGCCTTGGCCGAGCGGGTCTTCGTTGACCAGTTCAGGGTTGGCATCCAGCGCGGGATTGGTTTCGACGACTTCGCCATCGAGGGGCATGTACACGCCGCTGGCGGCTTTGACCGATTCGACGGTGGCCGCTTCGGCGCCTTTGTCGTAGGACTGCAGCTCCGGCAGTTGCACGAAAACCACGTCACCCAGTGCGTCCTGCGCAAAGGCGGTGATACCGACCGTGACGCTGCCGTCAGTTTCGGCGCGCAGCCACTCGTGGTCTTCGGTAAAACGCAACTCGCTCATGGAATCTCCCCAGATGGTAAATCGCCCGTTATGCCCGGGCGTGATGGGAGGAGTGCATAGCAAGTTTGCGGCCAAGGTCGAGAAGGGCGCGTAAACGTTGGGCGGTGGCGGTTCAAGTGGCTTGGAATTCGAAACTTGCTGGAACGAAATCGATACGGAGCTTTGAGGCAAGAGCGGGATTCCGCCGCAGCGGAGTTATAGGGCGCTGCGTATAAGCTCTGGAATGTTTTCAATACAGTGTTGCGATATCGTTACGGAGGTGATGCGCTTGATGTTATGGACGTACGGAGTCTTGCGGGAGCGAGCTTGCTCGCGAAGAGGCCCGTCCACGTGCTAAATCTCCAGCGGTTGGAATTTCGCCTTCGTGAGCAAGCTCACTCCCAACATCTTTGGGCTCTTTAGCTTTTGCCCGGGATCCCGTACTTGCGCAGCCGATGGGCGATCGCGGTGTGTGACGTCTGCAGCCGCGCGGCCAACTGGCGCGTCGAGGGATACTGGCTGTAGAGCTTTTCCAGCAGCGACTTTTCGAAATCCTCGACCGCCCCTTCGAGGCTTTCGACTTCGCCATCACGGTCCCTCGCCACCGACGTACCGGCGATGTCCAGGTCGCCGATGTCGACCAGCGAGCTGTCACAGATGGCGGCAGCGCGGAAGATCACGTTCTGCAACTGGCGAACGTTGCCCGGCCAGCGATTGCCAAGCAGGGCTGGGTACGTGGTTGGCGCAAGTCGGCAGACCGGTCGCTGAATCTGCGTGCAGGCCTGCTCCATGAAATAGCGTGCCAGCATCAGGATGTCCTGACCCCGTTCACGCAACGGCGGTACGTCCAGATTGAGCACATTCAGGCGATAGAACAGGTCTTCGCGGAAGGTGCCCTCGGCGACCATTTTCTCCAGGTCACGGTGGGTTGCGCTGAGGATACGCACGTTGACCTGCACTTCCTTGTCGCCGCCGACCCGCCGAAAGCTGCCGTCATTGAGGAAGCGCAGCAATTTGGCCTGCAGGTACGGCGACATTTCGCCAATCTCGTCGAGGAACACCGTGCCTTTGTTGGCGAGCTCCATCAGGCCGGGTTTGCCGCCGCGCTGGGCACCGGTAAAGGCGCCGGGGGCATAGCCGAACAGTTCACTCTCAGCGAGGTTCTCCGGCAACGCCGCGCAGTTCAGCGCAAGAAAAGGCGCCCCGTTGCGCGCGCTCACTGCATGACAGGCCCGCGCCACCAGTTCCTTGCCCGTGCCGGTTTCACCCTGAATCAGCAGCGGCGCATCCAGTGCAGCGACCCGTTGCGCCCTCGCCTTGAGGGTGCGGATCGGCGCGGAATCCCCCAACAGCGCGTCGAAACCTTCAGCGTGATCGTGGTGCAGTGCCGACAGGCGTTCGCCAATCCGGCTGGGCAGATACAGGGTCAGCAGCGCGCCCGCGTCGGTGATGGGGGTAGCGTCCAGCAGCAGCGCTTCGCCGTTGAGCGTGACTTCCCGCAGCGGCAGACGAAAGCCGTTTTCCAGCAGCGCCGATTGCAGACCCGCATCGGAAAACAGCTCGCCAATCGATTCGCCCGCCGGCTCCCGGCCATACAACGCAACCAGTGCGGGGTTTGCCAGCAGCACATGGCCGGCGCTGTCGAGGGCAAGCACCGGGTCGGTCATCGCTGCCAGCAAGGCGTCAAGTTGCAGATGACGGCGCTGGCCGGGAAGGATGTCGACCACCGTGATCGCTTCCACACCGCGCACGCGGAACAGCCGGTCCTTGAGTTCTTCAAGCACGTCATGGCTCAGCGTCGGAGCATCGATATAGACGTTGGGCGGTACCATTTCCACGGCATCGAGGTTCAGGTTGCGCGCGCCGAGGATGGCCAGCACTTCCTGGGTGATGCCGACGCGGTCAATGAACGTGACGTGAATGCGCATGGGGAGGGAAAGGGTTCGCGGGAATGAGGGGGGCGATTATGCCAGTAATCTCATTGCCCATCCCGAGACCGTGGAAGCGAGCGGGCTATTCCAGATGCTCTGGCTTAACCGAGTCGCCGGATTTCATGTCGAGCTTGTGACGGATCTCTTCGAACATCTGATCGTACTCCCCGTGCATCGCGTGCAGGTCGGTGGTTCTCGGCAGCCCATGCTTCTCAAGTCTGCGGGAAGCTTCGCTGGCGAAGTTGTACGCCTTGTCCTTCGGCAGCTCAAAGGTTTCGTTGACACTCTGGCCACTGATGTCACCTTCCAGCCTGAATTGCATGCCCGGCCCCGAATCAGTCTGGCTGACCTCGTAGCGGATATGAAGGTCGTAGCCGACGTCGTGTGGTTGCAGAGCGGGGTGGACGATGTGCAGATGACCTGGCTCGAACATGGCGGTGGCTCCTGAGAAAGTGATTGGACCTAGAGGGACAGACCCACAGGGCCGCCTCGGGTTCAGGCTCATGTGCTGCGCGCTGTGTGTGGAACCGGCTTTAGCCGGGGAGGCGTCAGGTGTCACGCCCCAGGATTGAGGGCGTTCAAACCGGCCTCTTCCCGGCTGAAGCCGGTTCTACATCTCACTTTTCCGGCTGAAGGCGCGAAGGCTCAGGCCGTGACCAGATCCACAGATTGACCAGCACCATGCCGGCCACCGCGAAATAGATCCACCAATTATGTTTCAGTACTACCAGCATCATCACCGTGCAAATCAGCATGGTGACCGTGGCGCTGATCTTGGCCCTGCGCGCAATCATCTTGCCGTTTCGCCAGTTGCTCAGCATCGGTCCGAACACCCGATGATTCTCGAGCCACGCGCTCAGGCGCGGCGAGCTACGCGTCGCCGCCCATGCCGCCAGCAAAATGAATTCGGTGGTGGGCAGGCCCGGAATGAAAATCGCGATGATGCCGATCGTCAGGCTCACGTAGGCGAGAATGCCAAACAGGATGCGGGACAGTTTGCTGCCGGGTGGTGTACTGGTCATGGTCTCGGTAATGCAGAGTGAGCAGGTGTTGCGGGATTTTCACGTCCCGCAAAGGCGCTCAGCTTATCAGTGCCGGGCGCAAAAGGCCCGGCGTCAGGCGGGTTCCGCTTCAGACGCTGGAGCGTACGCGTGTTGCAGCAGCACATTGAAACGCTCGAAGGCCGCCACTGCTCCGCGGTCTATCGCGCGCTCCTGCTCAGCGTTGAACGGCAGATCGTCAATGACCCGGATAAAGCGCTTCCAGCCTTCGGCGCGACCGCCCGACGGTTCTCCCAGATGGCGGGCGCCGAAGGTCTCGCTAAGGTCCAGGGCCATGGCGCGTTTGATCAGAAACGCAGCACCCAGCTTCGAACCCTCCGAGACGAACAGCCAGCCCAGTGCCTCGGCAATGCTGGGCTCCTCGACGGCGCCGGCGACAGGGCCGGGGATGCCAGCCTGAAGATCAAGCAAATCAGCCTTGGCCTGTTCGGCGCGGCATCGATCGGGCAGGTCGGCAATCAGCGCGATCAACTGTGGGTGCGTGTACAGCGTTTTCAGCTCTTCCTGAAAAAGGTACTGCGCGCTGAGGAATCGGCTGTAACTGGCCAGTGTTTCGAACGGCGCGTTGGCTTTCACCGCCTTGTCCAGTTGTTCATGGGGGGCATGGGTGATCTGGTTCAGTCGTTGCGAACGACGAATCGAGTTATCGGTCATGGGGTCTTCCTTGTTAAATGAGGCGCTTGATAACAAAACAAACGAACGTCGCAGGCGCGTAAAAAATCACGCTCCTGCAACGGGGATCGGTCAGATGTCCCACACCACGTTGACGGCGAAATTGCGTCCTGGCTGAGTCAGGCGGTCGAGGTTGGCGGGGGCGGTGGCGCCTGCGTCGCCGACGTTGTCGTAGCCGCGCACGTCGTCCCACAGCCAGTATTTTTTGTCCGCGACGTTGTACAGGCCGCCGCTGACCGTGACGTCATTGGTGACTTTGTAATAACCCGTCAGATCAACGAGACCGAAGCCCGGCGTCTTGAACCGGGTGGCGCCATCCGGCGCGTAGTAGCTGCGGGTGTCGACCCGCGTTTTGCGCTTGACCAGGGTCCAGTTCAGCAAGCCGCCGTAGGTGTTCTGGTCATAACCCAGCCCGAATACGCCGGTCAGCGGGTTGATGCTGTTGATGGGCTGGCCGTTGTCATTGTTGCGGCCGTATAGATAGGCCAGCGAGCCTCGGGTGTAGAGGCCTTCGGGTGCGCCGAAGCTGTCCAGGTTCAGACGACCCTTGAGCTCGACGCCCTTGATCGTGGCGTGCTTGATGTTGTTGGACTGGAAGGTCGTGGTGGTGGAGTTGGCTGGAATCACCGCGTCCTCATTAATGAAGTCGCGGTATGTGTTGTAGAACGCAGCAACATCAAACGTGCCTTCGTCGAAGTGACCTCGCAGCCCGGTTTCGTAGCTCTTGCTCGTCTCCGGTTTCAAGTCGGGATTGGGCTCCACGACGTAATTGCCCCGGGTGTTCTCGAACCGGCCATACAGCGCCTTGGCGCTTGGTGTGCGGAAACCCTCGCCGTACTGGCCGTACCAGGTGTAGGCGTCGTTGAGCGCATACGTCAGCCCCAGCTTGGGTAACAGGCGATGCCATTTTTTCGTGCTGTCGTCGAACTCGCTCTTGCTTTTCAGATTGACGCTTTTGAGGAATGAATCCGTGGCGTCTGGTTCGAGCGTGGTGTAGTCGTAGCGGACGCCGGGCATGAAGGTCCAGTCGCCCCATTTGATCTGATCCTGGGCGAACAGCGCGTAGGTGGTGATCGTCGGGTTCGGGAAGTCGTTGGTGGGTGCCACGATGTCGTTCGCGCTGGCACTGACTGCACCGAGGGTGCGGCAGGTTCCGACGACCGACGCACAGGTGGCTGATCCTGTCCGAAGCCCTGTTATCTTCTGTTGCTTGAGGGTCGTGCCGTACGTTAGCAGGTGCTGGGTGTCGCCGATGTCGAACGCCTTATCCAGCTGTGTGTCGAGGATCCATTGGCGTTCCTTGTAATGGGTGTCGCGGGTGCGCCAGACATCTCGCAAAACCGCCCCGCTTCTGGGGTCAGAGGGCAGATACCTTTCAAAGGTATTTTGATCCGTCTTGGCAATCTGGTAGTTCAGGCTCCACTTGGCGTTGTCAGCAAACACGCTGTCCAGCGCAAAGCTGTTTTCCAGGCCAAACCGCTCTCGGGTGATAACGTCGTTCCCTTCACGTGAGCCGTAGTAACCAAAACCACGACCGGCATAGAAAGGCCCGCCCACCACACTTTTCTGATTGGTATGGGTGTCGTCCTTGTACTTCTCGTAAGTGAACGCCAGACGATCATTGTCGCCGTAGTTCCAGCCCAGCTTGGCGAGCACATTGGTGGCGCGGGCGTCTTCCGGGTTCGCCTTCGTGCGTGAAAGCCCCGTGCCGCCATGCTCACCGTAGGACTCGGTCTCGTGGCCGTTGCGCTGACTGACGTGCAGCAACCCGTCGACATCCCCCGCGCGGCCGGCAACCGTAGACGAAGTCAGCCAACTGTTGTCCGCCGAACTGTAGCCGGTCTTCAGGCGGGCGCCGACATCCTTGCCTGGCTTGATGATGTCCTCGGGATTGAGGGTGTAATAGCTCACGGCGCCGCCAATGGCGCTGCTCCCATACAACGCCGACGCAGGCCCGCGCAGGATTTCGACGCGCTTGATGATCTCCGGATCAACATAATTGCGATGGGTGTTGGCGAAAGGGCCCTGGAAGAAATTGTCCGGCACTTCCACGCCATCCACCTGGGTCAGGATGCGGTCGCCGTCGATGCCGCGGATGTTATAGCCGCTGGTGCCCGCCCGCTGGCCGGCTCCGCCCACGGAGACACCGGGCTCGTCGCGTACCAGATCGCGAATGCTGTTGACGTTGCGCCGATCCAGTGCCGTGCGGTCCTGCACCGTCACCGTTCCGGGCACCGAATCCACCGACTGCGCCTGACGCGTGGCACTGACCGTAATCTGCTCCAGTTCCAGGGCATGACCCTGCTCGGCGGCAGCGATGGTGGGGCTGTGCAGGCTTGCGGCGAAAATGGCGATGGTCAGCAGCGAAAGCCCGACGTCGTGTGTGGCTCTGGGCGAGGCGGGCGGTGCGGGGTTGAAACTGGACAGCATGGATAGCGCTCCCTGTCGTGCGGGTCGTCATAGTTGTTGCGAGATGATTCAAATAGGAATCAGTTGCATTGGCTATGACTAGACGTACGGGCAGCGGCTATCGCGTAAAAATAATTTGGGTGAGTGCCAGAGCATCAGGTATTGAGCAACTGCGGGCTGCTTTGCCAGCACATCACCCGGCGCTATGTTTTTTTCCGCGCGGCCAGCAGCGCTGCGGCATCGAACACCGGTTGCGAATGCCACACGGCCTCGGCGCTGGCGAATACTTCGCGGTGGGAAGGATCGGCGTCGAGCCATTCCAGAAAGCGCCTATGCGTTTCGGCATCGGCAATGTCCAGTTCGATCAGCCAGGTCAGGGCTTGATCCATCGTCTCGGCGCGTGCCGCATCGGCTTGAGCGCGGCGGGGTGATTGGGCGTCCGTCAAGCAGCGTCCTCGGGTCCACGGTTTGGGCGGCAGTGTAGCGTCACTCTGTGGCACCAGCTGACGATTCTGACCGGCGAAGCTCAGTGATCCAGACGCGCGGCCACACTCAGGCAGACCGTCATGATCAGCTTCAGTTCTTTTTGCACGGTGCTGGTGGACACCCCCAGCTGTTTGGCGATCTCCAGATAACTCGCGCCGTGGAGCCGGCTGAGGGTGAAGATTTTCTGCTGCCGCGGCGTCAGGGTTTCCAGGCTCGCGCTGAGGCTTTCCAGCAACCGGTTGGCGTGGGCGGCATCCTCCAGCGCGGCGTCGGGGGCGACGACATCATGGATATCGCTGATCGGCGCATCATCGACGATGGTCCGCGCGTGAATGCGTCTGGCGCGCAGATGATCCAGTGCCAGATTGCGCGCGGTCTGGAAGAGGAAGGGTTCGAGGTGCTCGATGGCTCGCTCGGAGAGCGCGCGGGTGACACGCAGGTAGGTTTCCTGAAGCAGGTCTTCGGCGGTGCTGTGGCTGCGGACCATACGCTGAAGCGTTCGCAGCAGCATGGTTCGCCGGGCGAGAAAGACAGTGTTGAAATGCGACTGAGTCACGGGGGCACCCGACCAGAATTCAGCAGATGATAATGCTTATCATCTAGAGGTCAGGTCAAGGCGGGGATTTGCACAGTTTGTAAGGGCGTTGTCCGGGGACGGTAGTCATGACTGAGGGAGGGAGTTGATCGCGAAGAGCTGGGTAAATCCGCTGACTCTCCAGCGGATTGGATTCCGACTTCGCGAGCAAGCTCGCTCCTACATAGGGGGATACTGTTACTTACTCGGCGTTCATCAACGCCAGGCAGTTATCCAGCATGCGGTTGGAGAAGCCCCATTCGTTGTCGTACCACGCCAGCACCTTCAGCAGGCGACCGCTGACTTTGGTGTGGTTCGCGTCGAAGATGGACGACAGCGGGTTGTGATTGAAGTCGTGGGAAACCAGCGGCAGGGTGTTGTAACCGAGGATTTTCGAATGCTGCGCCGCTTCTTTCATGATCGCGTTGACCTCTTCGGCCGTCGCATCGCGCTTGAGCTGAATGGTCAGGTCGACCAGCGACACGTTGATCACCGGCACACGCACGGCCATGCCGGTGAGCTTGCCCGCCAGCTCCGGCAGCACCAGACCGACCGCTTCGGCAGCGCCCGTCTTGCTCGGGATCATCGACTGCGTCGCCGAACGCGCGCGGTACGGGTCGGTGTGGTAGACGTCGATCAGGTTCTGGTCGTTGGTGTAGGCATGGATGGTGGTCATCAGACCGCTCTCGATGCCCAGCTCACGGTTCAGCACCTGGGCGACCGGCGCCAGGCAGTTGGTGGTGCAGGAGGCGTTGGAAATGACCTGATGGGACTGGCGCAGCACGTCATGGTTGACGCCGTAGACGATCGTCGCATCGGCGCCTTTGGCCGGAGCCGAGATAATGACTTTTTTGGCGCCGGCGGTGATATGCGCGGCGGCCTTGGTGCGGTCGGTGAACAGACCGGTGCATTCGAACACCACGTCGATATTCAGGGATTTCCACGGCAGCTCGGCCGGGTTGCGGATGGCGCTGACCGCAATTCGGTCACCATTGACGGTCAGGCTTTCCTGATCGTGCTCAACGGTGCCGTCGAACGGCCCGTGCACGGTGTCGAATTTCAGCAGATGGGCGTTGATCTCGCTGTCGCCCAGGTCATTGATGGCGACGACTTGCAGGTCCTGACGGTAGCCTTGGGTATAGAGTGCGCGTAGGACGTTGCGGCCGATTCGGCCAAAGCCATTAATTGCGATGCGGAGAGTCATACACCCGTCCTCAAGAATTTGTTGTTGGAATTACAAGATTATTCTCATAAAAATAGAAAACAACCCCTTTTAGTGGCAGTATTTTGTTTTATCTACAAATAGAAACCCGTCTGGCCGTCACAACTGGCTCAAAATCAAGTGTTTGCCGCCGCTCCCGACCGAGCCCGGATTTGATCGCAGCCTGGTGAAAGCGCCTGAACGGGTGACCCCATCCGCTAGCCTGGAGTCCATGACATGCATCCCCGCGTCCTTGAGGTAACCGAACGGCTGATTGCTCGCAGCCGTGAAACCCGTCAACGCTACCTGCAATTGATCCGGGGTGCGGCGAGCGACGGGCCGATGCGCGGCAAGCTGCAATGTGCCAACTTCGCCCACGGCGTTGCGGCATGTGGTCCCGAAGACAAGAACAGCCTGCGCATGATGAATGCGGCCAACATCGCCATTGTCTCCTCCTACAACGACATGCTCTCGGCGCATCAGCCGTACGAACACTTCCCCGAACAGATTAAAAAAGCGCTGCGTGAAATCGGCTCGGTGGGGCAGTTTGCCGGTGGCGTTCCGGCTATGTGTGATGGCGTCACCCAGGGCGAGCCGGGCATGGAACTGAGTATCGCCAGCCGAGAAGTCATTGCGATGGCAACGGCGGTGGCGTTGTCCCACAACATGTTCGACGGCGCACTGATGCTGGGCATCTGCGACAAGATCGTTCCGGGCTTGCTGATGGGCTCGCTGCGTTTCGGTCACCTGCCGACGATTTTTGTGCCGGGCGGGCCGATGGTGTCGGGCATCTCCAACAAGGAAAAAGCCGACGTGCGTCAGCGCTACGCCGAAGGCAAGGCGACCCGCGAAGAGCTGCTGGACTCGGAGATGAAGTCCTACCACGGCCCGGGTACCTGCACGTTCTACGGCACGGCGAACACCAACCAGTTGATTATGGAAGTCATGGGTCTGCATCTTCCGGGCGCCTCTTTCGTCAATCCTTACACACCGCTACGCGATGCCCTGACACGCGAGGCGGCGTTCCAGGTCACGCGTCTGACCAAACAAAGCGGCGACTTCATCCCACTCGGAGAGATTGTGGACGAACGTTCGCTGGTCAACTCGATTGTTGCCCTGCACGCGACGGGCGGTTCTACCAACCACACGCTGCACATGCCGGCCATTGCCCAGTGCGCGGGCATTCAGCTGACCTGGCAGGACATGGCCGATCTGTCGGAAGTCGTGCCGACCCTGTCCCACGTCTACCCGAACGGCAAAGCCGACATCAACCACTTCCAGGCCGCCGGCGGGATGTCGTTCCTGATCCGCGAGCTGCTCGACGCGGGCCTGATGCACGAAGACGTCAACACGGTCATGGGCCGTGGCCTGCGTCGCTACATCCAGGAGCCCTTCCTGGAAGAAGGCAAGCTGGTGTGGCGCGATGGCCCGGTCGAAAGCCTGGACGAAAACGTCCTGCGCCCGATCGCGCGTCCGTTTTCGGCCGAGGGCGGTCTGCGGGTCATGGAAGGCAATATTGGCCGTGGCGTGATGAAAGTCTCCGCCGTTGCCCTGGAGCACCAGATCGTCGAGGCCCCCGCCAAAGTATTCGAAGACCAGCAGGACCTCGCCGACGCCTTCAAGGCCGGCGAACTGGAGTGCGATTTTGTCGCGGTCATGCGCTTCCAGGGGCCGCGTTCCAACGGTATGCCTGAACTGCACAAGATGACGCCGTTTCTGGGCGTGCTGCAGGACCGTGGCTTCAAAGTGGCGCTGATTACGGACGGGCGCATGTCCGGCGCGTCCGGGAAAATCCCGGCGGCGATTCACGTTTGCCCGGAAGCTTCTGACGGCGGCCCGCTGGCGTTGGTGCGTGATGGGGATCTCATTCGTGTCGATGGCGTGAAAGGAACGTTGCAAGTTCTGGTCGAACCGGCAGAATTGGCCGCCAGAGAGCCGGCAGTCGGTCGCTTGTCCCATAACGTGGGCAGCGGGCGCGAACTGTTTGGTTTCATGCGCATGGCCTTCAGCTCGGCAGAGAAGGGCGCCAGCGCCTTTACTTCGAATCTGGAGACGCTCAAGTGACATTGGCGATGGTGGGTGATATCGGCGGCACAAATGCGCGGTTTGCCATTTGGGAAGACGAGCAGTTGCATTCGATCCGGGTGTTCGCGACGGTCGATTACGCCAGTCCTGAAAAGGCCTTGCTGGTCTATCTGCAGGACCTGGAATTGCAGCGCGGTGATGTCACCTCCCTTTGCCTGGCCGTGGCCGGGCCGGTGACCGGCGACGATTTCCACTTCACCAATAGTCATTGGAAGATCAATCGGCAGGCGTTCTGCGCCGAGCTGAAGATCGACCACCTGATCCTGGTCAACGACTTCACTGCCATGGCCCTGGGCATGACCCGCCTGAAGGACGACGAGTACCTGACCGTGCGTCATGGCAAGGGCGATCCTCGCGGCGCGCGGGTGGTTATCGGGCCTGGCACCGGACTCGGCGTCGGCACCCTGATCCGCAGTGGCGAAGCGCGTTGGACTGCGGTGCCGGGCGAGGGCGGTCACGTTGATCTGCCGATCGGCACGCCCCGCGAAGCCCTGCTGTGGATGCGGTTGATGGCGACCCATGAGCACGTCAGTGCCGAGACGATTCTGAGTGGCGCCGGGCTGTTGCTGCTGTATCAAGTCAGCTGCGGACTGGACGAAATCGAGCCTGAACTCAAGTCGCCTGCGGCCATTACCGCGGCGGCGCTCAAGGGCGATCCGGTCGCCAGCGCAGTGCTGGAGCAGTTCTGCGTGTTCCTCGGTCGCGTGGCCGGCAACAACGTACTGACTGTCGGCGGACGCGGCGGCGTGTATATTGCCGGGGGCGTAATCCCGCGGTTCGTCGACTTCTTCATGCAGAGCGGCTTCAACAAGGCGTTCGCCGAGAAGGGCTTGATGAAGGATTATTTCAAGGACGTGCCGGTCTGGCTGGTCACGGCCGAATATCCCGGCCTGATGGGCGCAGGCGTGGCGCTGGATCAATATGCGGCGAGCGCTAGCGGCAAGCTATAAGCGGCAAGCAAAGACCGCGCACGTCACGCTGGCCGCTTTGAGTTCGAAGCTTGAAGCTTGAAGCTTGAAGCAGCCATACCCAACCATTGCTCACAAGGACGACCATGTGAACGCTGTCAGTAAATCGATTCTGGTGGTCGACGATGACCAGGAGATTTGCGAGTTGCTGCAAGCCTACCTGAGCCGTTCCGGTTTTCAGGTGCGCACGGTTGGCGATGGGGCCGAGTTTCGACAGGCATTTAACGCAGAGGCCAGCGACCTGCTGATCCTTGACGTCATGCTTCCCGACGAAGACGGCTTCAGCCTGTGTCGCTGGGTCAGGCAACATCCGCGTCAGCCGCATATTCCCATCATCATGCTCACCGCCAGCTCCGACGAAGCCGACCGCGTCATCGGTCTGGAACTCGGCGCCGATGACTACATGGCCAAACCCTTCAGCCCCCGTGAACTTCAGGCCCGGATCAAGGCCCTGTTGCGTCGTGCCCAGTTCGGCCAGGAGCGCAGCGGAGGTGAAGTGCTGGTGTTCGATGAATGGCGGCTGGACATGGTCAGTCACCGGCTGTTCCACAACGACGGCGAAGAGGTGATTTTGTCGGGCGCCGATTTCGCGCTGCTCAAGCTGTTTCTCGACAACCCCCAACAAATTCTTGATCGCGACACCATCGGCAACGCCACCCGTGGCCGTGAGCTGATGCCGCTGGAGCGCATCGTCGACATGGCGGTGAGTCGTCTGCGTCAGCGCTTGCGCGACACCGGCAAGGCACCGCGATTGATCCGCACCGTACGAGGCAGCGGTTACCTGCTGGCAGCCAATGTGCTGCCGCAAGCCGGCAACGGTTACTAGTCCTTGATGGTGACCGACAAGAAGCGCCGCCTGCCGGTGCCGCGCTCGCTGCTTGGGCGCATGTTGTTGCTGACCTTGCTCGCCGTGTTGCTGGCGCAAACCCTGTCCAGCCTGATCTGGCTCTCGCAACTGCGCGCCACGCAGATGGAAGGGCTGGTCACCAGTGCCCGCAGTCTGGGTTTCTCCATGGCGGCAAGCGTCAGCTACTTTCGCTCGTTGCCTGTCGCGTTTCGGCCGCTGGTGCTCGATCAGTTGCGCAGCATGGGCGGCACGCGGTTCTTCGTATCGCTCAATGATCGTCCGCTGGAAATGCAGGTGCTTGAGCCTACTGCGCGCAAGACGGCGGTTATCGATGTGGTCGGTCAGGTGCTGCGGCAGAACCTCGGCGCCGACCCGGACATCCTCGTGCGCTTTGTGCGTCCCGAAGACCTGCGTATTTTCAACAGCGGCTTGAGGCTCGATGAGCTGCCACGCTCGTGGGCCCATTACGCGCTGACCCTCGAACCGGTGAACCCGCCCGTGCTGGTCACGCAGATCGAACTGTCGCCCGGCGAATGGCTGTACATCGCCTCGCTGCTGCCCGAGCCCTACACCATGCTCGAGTCGGAAGGTCTGCCCTCGCAGCAAGTTTGGTTCATCGCGCTGACCAGTCTCTTTCTGCTGGTCTTCATCGGCCTGCTGGTGCACTGGCAGAGCGGCCCGCTCAAGCGTCTGGCCCATGCTGCGCGGGATCTGTCGTTGGGGGCCGACGTCGAACCGGTGGTGGAGGGCGGCGGCAGTGAAGTGGTGGAAGTGACCCGCGCGTTCAATACCATGCGCGATCGGATCAGCCGTTACCTGACCGAGCGCGGCCAATTATTCAGTGCGATTTCCCACGACCTGCGCACCCCGATCACTCGCTTGAGACTGCGTGTCGAGCTGCTCGAAGACGAACAGATGCAGGCCAAATTCACCCGGGATCTGGATGAGCTGGAGCTGCTGGTCAAAGGCGCATTGCAGTGCGTGAAGGACACCGACATTCACGAGAACATCGAGCCGGTCGACCTGAACCACGCGCTGGATTGCCTGATCGAGCCCTATCTTGCCCCTGACGGCGCGGGCCGGGTCACGTTGCAGGGCAAGGCGATGTCCATGTACTACGGCAAACCCCTGGCACTGCGCCGCTGCATGGGCAACCTCATCGATAACGCCATCAAATACGGCGACCGTGCGCACCTGTCCGTTGAAGACGACGCTGACGCGTTCATCCTGCATGTCGAAGACGAGGGGCCGGGTGTGCCGGAGCAGCGAATGGAACAGGTCTTTGAACCGCACTTCCGGCTGGCCGGCAAACACCAACAGGGCTACGGCTTGGGGCTCGGCATCGCCCGCAATATCGCCCATAGTCACGGCGGCGAAGTGACGTTGCAGAACATGCGCGAGGGCGGCCTGCGGGTGACGCTCTATCTGCCGCGTGGCGTTGAGTAATGCAGTCCCTTTGTTGAATGTCACAGCCTTGTGACATTCGCGCATCCCTTCGTTACCGTCCGCTCCGGGCCCTTGGTTAGAATCCACGCAGCGCAAGCGCCACGACTTGCACATGCATAACAACAAGAAAGGTCAGATATGAATTCGATTTCCCGTCTCGCTGCACTTATTTCCCTCGCCTCCTTGTTCCCTCTGAGCGCCATGGCGGCTGATGCCAAAGGCACGGTTGAAGTGGTGCACTGGTGGACGTCCGGTGGCGAAAAAGCCGCTGTTGATGTGCTCCGCGCGCAAGTTGAAAAAGACGGTTTCACCTGGAAAGACGGCGCTGTCGCAGGCGGCGGTGGTGCAACCGCTATGACCGTGCTCAAGAGCCGCGCCGTTGCTGGCAACCCGCCTGGCGTTGCCCAGATCAAAGGCCCGGACATTCAGGAATGGGCCTCCACTGGCCTGCTTGATACTGACGTGCTGAAAACCGTCTCCAAAGAGGAGAAATGGGACAGCCTGCTGGACAAGAAAGTCTCCGATACCGTGAAGTACGACGGTGATTACGTGGCCGTGCCGGTGAACATCCACCGCGTCAACTGGCTGTGGATCAACCCGGAAGTCTTCAAGAAAGCCGGTATCGAAAAAGCCCCTACCACCCTCGAAGAATTCTACGCAGCGGGCGACAAGCTCAAAGCGGCCGGCTTCATCCCTCTGGCCCACGGTGGCCAGCCTTGGCAGGACAGCACTGTTTTTGAAGCCGTCGTTCTGTCTGTCATGGGCGCCGATGGTTACAAGAAGGCACTGGTCGATCTCGACAACGCTGCGCTGACGGGCCCTGAAATGGTCAAGTCGCTGACTGAGCTGAAGAAAGTCGCGACCTACATGGATGCCGACGGTAAAGGCCAGGACTGGAACCTGGAAGCCGCCAAAGTCATCAACGGCAAGGCCGGCATGCAGATCATGGGTGACTGGGCCAAGAGTGAATGGACCGCCGCCAAGAAAGTCGCCGGCAAGGACTACGAGTGCGTAGCGTTCCCGGGCACCGACAAGGCGTTCACCTACAACATCGACTCCCTGGCAGTGTTCAAGCAGAAAGACGCGGGCACTGCTGCCGGTCAGCAGGACATCGCCAAGGTCGTGTTGGGTGAAAACTTCCAGAAAGTCTTCAGCATCAACAAAGGCTCGATCCCTGTTCGCAACGACATGCTGGCTGACATGGGCAAGTACGGTTTCGACTCGTGCGCCCAGACCGCTGCCAAGGACTTCCTGGCTGACGCCAAAACCGGCGGCCTGCAGCCAAGCATGGCGCACAACATGGCCACTACGCTGGCCGTTCAGGGTGCCTTCTTTGACGTCGTGACCAACTTCATCAACGACCCGAAAGCCGATCCGGCCGACGCGGCGAAGAAGCTGGGCGCTGCGATCAAGTCTGCCAAATAAAGGCCAGCGACTAGCGGCAAGCTGCAAGTCTCAAGCTGATCGATGATTGGCTTCTGACTTGCAGCTTGAGGCTTGCGACTTGCGGCCGCTTTCACTTTTTATTGGATTTTCACCATGAGTTCTGTTGCTGTGTTCAGCAAAGCCTCGCCGTTTGATGCACTGCAGCGCTGGCTACCCAAACTGGTGCTGGCGCCCAGCATGTTCATCGTATTGGTGGGCTTCTACGGCTATATCCTGTGGACGTTCGTTCTGTCGTTCACCAACTCGACTTTTTTGCCGACCTACAAATTTGTGGGTCTGGCGCAATACGCGCGGTTGTTCGACAACGACCGCTGGTGGGTAGCGAGCAAAAACCTCGCGGTGTTCGGTGGCATGTTCATCGGTATCAGCATGGTGGTGGGCGTGCTGTTGGCGGTCTTTCTGGACCAGCGCATCCGCCGCGAAGGCTTTATCCGCACCATTTATCTGTACCCGATGGCGCTCTCGATGATCGTCACCGGTACGGCCTGGAAATGGCTGCTCAACCCGGGCATGGGCCTGGACAAACTGTTGCGTGACTGGGGCTGGGAAGGCTTTCGCCTGGACTGGCTGATCGATCCGGACCGAGTTGTGTACTGCCTGGTGATCGCTGCCGTATGGCAGGCGTCGGGCTTCATCATGGCGATGTTCCTGGCGGGCCTTCGCGGCGTCGACCAGTCGATCATCCGCGCCGCGCAGATCGACGGTGCGAGCATGCCGAAAATCTACTGGAAGGTTGTGCTGCCAAGCCTGCGTCCGGTGTTCTTCAGTGCGGTCATGATTCTGGCGCACATCGCCATCAAGAGCTTCGACCTGGTCGCTGCCATGACGGCCGGTGGCCCGGGCTATTCATCCGACCTGCCGGCAATGTTCATGTACTCGTTCACCTTCAGCCGTGGCCAGATGGGCATGGGTTCGGCCAGTGCGATTCTGATGCTGGGCGCGATTCTCGCCATCCTTGTGCCTTATCTGTATTCCGAGCTGAGGGCCAAGCGCAATGACTAGTCTCGCCAACAAGCCCGCCCTCAGCCTGAGCCGCGTCGCCATTTATGCGGTGCTGATCGTTGCCGTATTGCTTTATCTGGTGCCGCTGGTGGTCATGCTGTTGACCAGCTTCAAATCGCCGGAGGATATCGGCAGCGGCAACCTGCTCAGCTGGCCGACCGAAGTAACAGCCATCGGCTGGGTCAAGGCCTGGGCGACGGTAAAAGGTTATTTCTGGAACTCGTTCCTGATCACCGTTCCCGCGGTGCTGATTTCCACCACCATTGGTGCGCTGAACGGCTACGTGCTGTCGATGTGGCGTTTCCGCGGTTCGCAGCTGTTCTTCGGCCTGCTGCTGTTCGGCTGCTTCCTGCCGTTCCAGACCGTCCTGCTGCCTGCGTCTTTCACCCTCGGCAAGATGGGCCTGGCCAATACCACGACGGGGCTGGTGTTCATTCACGTTGTCTACGGTCTGGCGTTCACCACACTGTTCTTCCGCAATTACTACGTCAGCATCCCAGAAGCACTGGTGAAGGCTGCACGTCTTGACGGTGCCGGCTTCTTCACCATCTTCCGTCGGATCATTCTGCCGATGTCGACGCCGATCATCATGGTCTGCCTGATCTGGCAATTCACTCAGATCTGGAACGACTTCCTGTTCGGTGTGGTGTTCTCCAGTGGTGATTCGCAGCCGATCACGGTCGCGCTGAACAACCTGGTCAATACCAGTACGGGCGCCAAGGAATACAACGTTGATATGGCGGCGGCGATGATCGCCGGTCTGCCGACCCTGCTGGTCTACGTGGTCGCAGGCAAGTATTTCGTGCGCGGGCTGACGGCCGGCGCAGTCAAGGGGTAATCATGGCAACGCTTGAACTACGCAATGTAAACAAGACTTACGGGGCCGGTCTGCCGGACACCCTGAAGAACATCGAACTCTCCATCAAAGAAGGCGAGTTCCTGATTCTGGTCGGCCCTTCGGGCTGCGGTAAGTCGACCCTGATGAACTGCATCGCCGGGCTGGAAAACATTACTGGCGGCGCGATCATGATCGGTGATCAGGACGTCAGCGGCATGAGCCCGAAGGATCGCGACATCGCGATGGTGTTCCAGTCCTACGCCCTGTACCCGACCATGAGCGTGCGCGAGAACATCGAATTCGGGCTGAAGATTCGCAAGATGCCTCAGGCTGACATCGATGCGGAAGTGGCGCGGGTCGCCAAGCTGCTGCAGATCGAACACCTGCTCAACCGCAAACCGGGGCAATTGTCCGGTGGTCAGCAACAACGTGTGGCCATGGGCCGGGCGCTGGCCCGTCGTCCCAAGATCTACCTGTTCGACGAGCCGCTCTCCAACCTCGACGCCAAACTGCGCGTTGAGATGCGGACCGAAATGAAGCTGATGCACCAGCGCCTTAAGACCACTACGGTTTACGTGACCCACGACCAGATCGAAGCAATGACCCTGGGCGACAAAGTGGCGGTCATGAAGGACGGCATCATTCAGCAGTTCGGCACGCCGAAGCAGATCTACAACGATCCGGCCAACCTGTTCGTGGCGAGCTTCATCGGCTCGCCGCCAATGAACTTCATCCCGCTGCGCCTGCAGCGCAAGGACGGTCGCCTCGTCGCACTGCTGGACAGCGGTCAGGCCCGCTGCGAGCTGCCGATGAGCATGAACGACGCCGGTCTCGAGGACCGTGAGGTGATTCTGGGCCTGCGTCCCGAGCAGATCGTGCTAGCGTCCGGTGATGCTGCAGGTCTTCTGCCGACGATTCGCGCTGAAGTCCAGGTGACCGAGCCCACTGGCCCGGATACGCTGGTATTCGTTACCCTCAACGAGAGCAAGGTCTGCTGCCGTCTGGCGCCGGATATTGCACCTGCTGTGGGCGAGACCTTGACGCTGCAGTTCGATCCGGCGAAGGTTCTGCTGTTCGACGCGAAAACCGGCGAGCGCCTGGGCGTGCTGGCACCGAGTCAGTCGGTGGAGAGCATGGGAAATGTCACGCGGCTCAACCGCAGCTGATCCCGACGTGCAGGAGCACTGCACAAACGAGCACCTGTGACGGGTGGATGTCTGCCGTACAAAACCCGTCATGCACACGATGTACGTGGTTACAACGCTGTTCAAAAGCTAATAACAATAAAACGAGGATCCAAGGGATGAAAAAGGTACGTAACAAGTCGCTTAACCAGTTTCAGCTGATCGGTGGGTTGTCTGTCCTGAGCGCGTTGACGGTTTCCGGAACGGCGTTTGCAATGGAGCCCTTCAAAGCCAGCGAGCACATGACCGGTGACTGGGGTGGTCTGCGTCAAGAGCTGTACGACAAGGGTTACGACTTCCCGATCGAGTACGTGGGCGAAGCCGCCTCCAACCTCAACGGTGGTTATAACGACGACCGGACCGGCCGCTACAGCGACCAGTTTGCGTTTGGCGTTCAGATGGACCTGCAAAAAATCCTAGGCTGGCACGACGCAGAGTTCAAGCTCGCGATCACCGAGCGTAGTGGCAACAACATCTCCAACGACCGTATCGGCGATCCGCGTGCCGGCACGCTCAGTTCCTCCCAGGAAGTCTGGGGCCGTGGCCAGACCTGGCGTCTGACCCAGATGTGGGTCAAGCAGAAGTACTTCGACGGCAAGCTCGACATCAAGGTCGGCCGTTTCGGCGAAGGCGAAGACTTCAACAGCTTCCCTTGCGACTTCCAGAACCTTTCGTTCTGCGGCTCGCAGGTCGGTAACTACGTCAACACCTGGTACAACTGGCCTGTCAGCCAGTGGGCTGCACGCGTGAAGTACAACATCACGCCTGAGTTGTTCGCCCAGATCGGCGTCTACGAGCAGAACCCTTCGTACCTCGAAACCGGCAACAGCTTCAAACTCAGCGGCAGCGGCTCGAAAGGCACCGTCGTACCGGTTGAAGTGGTGTGGTCGCCAAACGTCAACTCGCTGCCCGGCGAATACCGTCTGGGCTACTACGTGAGCAACCCGAGCGCCGACGATCTCTACGAGAACGAGAACGGTCAGCCTCAGGCAATCGCTGGCGGTGACTTCAAGTCCCACAAAGACAAGCACGGCTGGTGGGTCGTGGCTCAGCAACAGCTGACCGCTCACAACGGCGACGCATCCCGCGGTCTGAGCATTTTCGCCAACGCGACGGTGCATGACAAAGCCACCAACTTCGTCGACAACTACCAGCAGGTCGGCTTCGTCTACAAAGGCCCGTTCGATGCACGTCCGAAGGATGACATCGGTATCGGCGTCGCGCGTATCCACGTGAACGATGATGCCCAGGACAACCGTCGTCTGGTCAACGCCGTCAACGGTATCGAAGACTACGACAACCCAGGCTACCTGCCGATCCAGAAGACCGAATACAACTCGGAAATCTACTACGGCGTGCACGTCACCGACTGGCTGACCGTGCGTCCCAACCTGCAGTACGTGAAGAGCCCGGGCGGTGTGGACGACGTCCAGAACGCGCTGGTTGCCGGCATCAAGATTCAATCGAAGTTCTAACTTAAAGCGGACGCTCCTCCGCGCTCCACAAACGATCAAGGGTCGTGTGTGCTTTACGGGCAGCCTGGCTGCCCGTTTTTTTTCCGCTATTTATTCCGCAGCAATGGCTTCGCATTCGGAGCATTTTTTCTCGCGTGACGAGTGACCGCTATCTGGAGCGCTACAACGATGCCCTTCAGGGATCCCGGCTCAACCGAGCATCCTCTCCAGCGTTTCTTCACCTCGGTGCGACCGCAACCGACCTTTCAGTGGGAACGCTACCAACAGCGTGATGTGCTGGTGATCAATCATGCGCAGTGTCAGGCCGTGTTTAGCCGGCAGGGCGCTCAGCTTTTGCATTTCGAACCTGCCGGGCAGAGACCCTGGCTGTGGTGCGCCGCGCACTGGCCTCTGGTCGGCGCGATCCGCGGCGGCGTGCCGGTCAGTTGGCCCTGGGTCGGGCGTCATCCCGGCGAGAGCGGCTGGCCGGCCAATGGCTGGGGTCGGCTGCTTGACTGGAAGCTGGTCGAAAGCCACGAGCACGAGGCGGGCGTGACATTGCGCTGGCAACTCAAGCTGTGGGACTGGCAGGCGGATCTCTACGCCGAGCTCGGCCAAGCGATGGACCTGCGCCTTGAAACGCGGCACGACGACAGCGAGCCTTGTCACTTCGGCCATGGCTTGCACGCCTACTGGCGCATCAGCGATGTGGCGGACGTCGCGTTGCGTGGGCTCGATGGTGCGCACGGCTATGACGAACTCAGCCGCAGCGCCTGCGAGCAGCGGGGCGAGCTGCGGGTACAGGGCAGTTGTCAGCGGGTGTTCGAGCACGCCGGCATGCTTGAGTTGCAGGACGACGCCTGGCAGCGGCGTTTGAACATCGACACCGGCGACAGCGACAGCACGGTGGTCTGGCACCCGGGCAACCGACCGTTGCTGGGCGTGGGTGGCGATGAAGCCATGGGTTTTTTGCGGGTCGAGGCGGCGTCAGGTGTGGATGATTGCCTGAGCCTGGCCCCCGGGCAGCACGCCAGTTTGAGCCTGCAGGCCAGTCTGGTTCACTGACCTGTCCCGACGCCTGTCTTGACAGGGTCCCGTCCGTCGATCAGTTCAATTCATCGTCCGCCGGATAACGGCTCGCGTTCAGGCTTTCCTTGATCTTGCGCAGGTGCGGCTGGAAATCGACGCCCCGACGCAGGGTCATGCCGGTCGCCAGCACATCCAGCACTGTCAGTTGGACGATCCGCGAGGTCATCGGCATATAGATGTCGGTATCTTCCGGCAGCGGAATGTTCAGGCTCAGCGTGCTGGCTTTTGCCAGTGGCGAGTCGGCAGCGGTCAGTCCCAGCACCGACGCGCCATTTTCACGGGCGATGCGCGCCACTTCCACCAGCTCGCGGGTGCGTCCGGTGTAGGAAATGATCACGAACAGCTCGCCGGTGTGGGCCACCGAGGCCAGCATGCGCTGCACCAGCACGTCGGCGTGGGCCGTAACGGCGAGATTGAAACGGAAGAATTTATGCTGCGCGTCCAGTGCCACCGGCGCCGAAGCCCCGAGGCCGAAGAAGTGAATCTGCCGCGCCTGAATCAACAAGTCGACCGCTTTGCTGATCAGGTTGGGGTCAAGCACCTGGCACACGCTGTCGAGGGACGCGATGGCACTGCCGAAAATCTTGCGGGTGTAGGCCTCCGGGTTGTCATCGGCTTCCACCGCGCGGCTGACGTAGGCGGCGCCGCTGGCCAGGCTCTGGGCCAGTTGCAGTTTCAGCTCCGGGTAGCCGCTGACATCGAATGAGCGGCAGAAGCGGTTGACCGTCGGCTCACTGACCTTGGCGGCCTGGGCCAGCGCAGCGATGCTGAACCGGGTGGCCTGCTGCGGATTGCTCAGAATCGCCTCGGCGACCTTGCGCTCGGCCTTGTTCAGCTCTTCCAGACGACTCTGGATCTGCTCCAGAAGATTGCGTACGCGGTCCATTGTTTGTCCTTCTGATGAAACGTCGACAGGCGGGTGAACAGGCCTTTATTTGAAGAGTGGGAATTGGGCCTTTAGCCTGTCGCAAAGGTGGCCTATCGTACTGAGGGCCTGTGGTGATCACCACTCTAATGTGGTTCTAGTGGGAATGTTGTGGTTATTACTACATTCGGCCTTGAGTAACGCCTTTAAAAAAGGTATTTGTAGCTTAACTTGATAAAAGAACCAACATTATGCTCTCGATTACGGTTGAACCGTGCACTTTTGCGTTGTTTGGCGCCTTGGGTGACCTGGCGGTACGCAAACTGTTTCCTGCGTTGTACCAGCTTGATCGAGCTGGACTGCTGCATGCCGAGACCCGAATTATTGCGTTGGCCCGTGAGCCGGGAACTCCTGAGGAGCACCTGGCCTACATTGATAAAAGCCTGCGTCGCTTCGTCCCCGAGGCGCAGCTTGAGACCGAGCACGTGGAGCGTTTTCAGGCCCGCCTGAGTTACCTGCACGTGGACTTCCTCAAGGGCGAAGATTACGTCGCGCTCGCCGAAGCCGTGGGCGACGCGCCGACCATGATTGCCTACTTCGCGACCCCGGCGTCGGTCTACGGCGCCATCTGCGAAAACCTCGCGCTGGTCGGCCTTACCGATCGCACCCGGGCGGTGCTGGAAAAACCCATCGGCCATGACCTCGCGTCGTCCCGTCGCGTCAATGACGCCGTTGCCAGGTTCCTGCCTGAAACCCGCATCTACCGGATCGACCATTACCTGGGCAAGGACACGGTGCAGAACCTCATTGCCCTGCGTTTTGCCAACAGCCTGTTCGAGACGCAGTGGAACCAGAACCACATCTCCCATGTGGAAATCACCGTGGCAGAGAAGGTCGGCATCGAAGGGCGTTGGGGCTATTTCGACCAGGCCGGTCAACTGCGCGACATGATCCAGAATCACCTGCTGCAGCTGCTGTGCCTGATCGCGATGGACCCGCCCAGCGACCTGTCGGCCGACAGCATCCGTGACGAGAAGGTGAAAGTGCTCAAGGCACTGGCGCCGTTCACGCCGGAGCGTCTGGCCACCCAGGTGGTGCGCGGTCAATACATCGCCGGTTACAGCGACGGCAAGCCGGTGCCGGGTTATCTGGAGGAAGAAAACTCCAACACCCAGAGCGACACTGAGACGTTCGTCGCCATTCGTGCCGACATCCGTAACTGGCGTTGGTCGGGCGTGCCGTTCTATTTGCGGACCGGCAAGCGCATGCCGCAGAAGCTGTCGCAGATCGTGATCCACTTCAAAGAGCCGCCGCATTACATCTTTGCGCCCGAGCAGCGCTTGCAGATCAGCAACCGCCTGATCATCCGCCTGCAGCCCGATGAAGGCATCTCGCTGCAAGTGATGACCAAGGATCAGGGCCTGGACAAAGGCATGCAGCTACGCAGCAACCCTTTGCAACTGAGCTTCTCCGACGCCTACCGCAGCGCCCGTGTGCCGGACGCCTACGAGCGGTTGTTGCTGGAGGTCATGCGTGGCAATCAGAACCTGTTTGTGCGCAAAGACGAAATCGAATACGCCTGGCAATGGTGCGACCAGTTGATCGCTGGCTGGAAAAAGGCGGGCGATGCGCCCAAGCCTTACCCGGCCGGTTCCTGGGGGCCGATGAGCTCCATTGCTCTTATTACGCGTGACGGGAGGTCCTGGTATGGCGATATGTGAACTTGAATTTCCGGCCGGTCTGAAGGCCCACGAATTCGATAACCCTGAAGTGCTGGCGAACGCGCTGGCCGATCAGGTGGCCGAACGTCTGACGGCGGCAATTTCCAGCAACCTTCACGGCACGGCCACGTTGGTGGTGTCGGGCGGCAAAAGCCCGGTGGCGTTCTTCAAGGCGCTGGCGCAGAAGCCGCTCGAGTGGTCGAAAGTCTGCGTGAGTCTGGCTGACGAGCGCTGGGTGCCGACCGAGCACGCCGACAGCAACGAAGGCCTGCTCAAGCGTTTTCTGCTTCAGGGCCCGGCGGCCGAGGCTGGGTTCTTCAGCCTGTACCGTGCGACCACCACAGTGGATGAGGCCGCAGCTGCAACGGACGAGGCGCTCAAGGCGCTGCCGAAGATCGACGTGCTGATTCTGGGCATGGGTGACGACGGGCATACCGCGTCGCTGTTCCCCGACAGCCCGCATCTGAAGGAAGCGCTGGACCTCAACAGCGACCGTCGTTGCCTGCCCATGCTCGCACCGACCGTTCCTCATCAGCGCCTGACCCTGACGCGTCCGGTGCTGGCGTGCGCAGCGACCACCATCCTGTCCGTCTCCGGTCAGGCCAAACTCGACACATTGCGCTCGGCACTGGCAGGCGATGACCTTGCCGAAATGCCGGTACGCGCGTTCCTCAACCCGTCCTTAGAGATCTACTGGTGCCCATAAGCAAAGGATCAGCCGCCATGGAAAATACCCAAGTGAAACAGCCGTTGAATAGCATGGCGAGCAAGATTGCCCAGATCGACGCACTCTGCGCGAAAGCAAAGATTCTGCCGGTCATTACCATCGCCCGCGAACAGGATGTCCTGCCGCTGGCCGATGCCCTGGCCGCGGGTGGCCTGAACGCGCTGGAAATCACCCTGCGCTCGGAGTTCGGCCTCAAAGCTATCCGCATGCTGCGTGATGCGCGGCCTGAGCTGAGCGTTGGCGCCGGCACCATTCTCGACCGCCACATGCTCAAGGCGGCGGAGGAGGCGGGTTCACAGTTCATCGTCACCCCGGGCAGCACTCAGGATCTGCTGGAAGCTGCCGCACTGAGTGAATTGCCGCTGCTGCCAGGCATCAGCAGCGCGTCGGAAATCATGATCGGTTACGCGCTGGGTTATCGTCGCTTCAAGCTGTTTCCGGCGGAAATCAGTGGCGGTGTCGGTGCAATCAAGGCACTGGGCGGTCCATTCCCGGAAGTGCGTTTCTGCCCCACCGGCGGTGTCAGTGCGGCCAACCTGAAAAACTACATGGCGCTGCCCAACGTGATGTGCGTCGGCGGCACCTGGATGATCGATAACGCGTGGGTGAAGAACGGCGACTGGCAGCGGATTACCGACGCCACTGCCGAAGCCATCGCGTTGTTCGACTGAGTCTGGATTCGCCGGTTCAGGCGCACGTTTGGACAGCCCCCGTTCAACTGGGGGCTGGTCTACTGCTGAGCATGATCCGTTTATAGCGTCCCGCGGGGCGTTGCTGCAGAAGTCGTTGTTGCATGGCTTTTTTACGGTGTTCCTTGGTCGGGAACGCCGTTTTTTTTTTGCGTCGTTTACACGCAATACATATGTACCGCACAGGCAGCGGCGGGAGCGCTTATCTTTGCCGCTCCTTTGTAGTTCGTTTCTCGATGGATTTACGGCGCCTTCGTCATGAAGGCGCCGTCTTTTTTCCACGATCCTGTCAGGGGCGTTGATCCCGGTGCAGCCTATAGAGCAGGGCTCACGCCAATGCGCGAAGTGCCGCGACCAGCTGTTCAACGTCCTTTGCCGACGTGGTGAATCCCGGCGTGATGCGAATGCACGTCCCGCAGGCCGAGCCTTCCCGCGTTACTGCAAAAATGCCGTGTTCATCGAGCAGGCGCTTGACCATGAGTTCCTGATCTGCGTGACGGATGAACCGAAATGACGTGATCCCGCAATACAGTCGCGGGTCGTCCGGCGTCAGCACCTCGATGCCTTCGATACTGCGCGCCTGAGTGACCCACAGGTCTCGCAGATACGCCAAACGTGCACCCTTGGCCGGTGCGCCCCCCATGGCGCGATGCTCGGCGAACACTTTGGGCAGGGTCATCAGGGCGGGGATGTTCGGCGTCCCGTAGGGCACGCGGCCGAGGATGTCGTCCGCACCGTAGCGCTCGTCTGCCATGTCGGGGTCGATGGCGCTCAGGCGTTCCTGCTTCACGTAAATAAAGCCCAGGCTCAGCGGCGCGCCTATCCATTTCTGCAGGTTGAAGCCGGCGAACGACACGCCAAGGTCAGCAAGCTCGAAATCCAGCAGGCCCAGGGCATGGGCGCCATCCAGAATGACTTCGATGCCGTGAGCCTTGGCCAGCTCGGCGATGGCCTTCACCGGCATCACCAGCCCGGTTCGGTGGGTGACGTACGTCAGCGCCACCAGTTTGAGCCGTGGGTGTGCAGCAAACGCCTCGCGGTAGGTCTGCAGCAGCCCTTCGTGGCTCGCGGGATGCTGGTGAGTGACTTCGATCACCTCAACGCCACGGTTCTTCGCCAGCCAGCGCATGCCGGTCTGGACGCTGTTGTAATCCAGGTCGCTGATCAGCACCTGATCGCCTGCCACAAGGCCGTTGTAGTTGCGAATCAGCGCTTGCACCGACTCCGACGCGGAGCGGGTGAGGGCCACTTCGCGGGCCGGCACGTTCAGCAGATCGGCGAGGTCGGCGCGGATGATCTCGCTGTCTTCGGTATCGAACTTCTGCCGCACGTAGACCGAGTTGCTGCGATTGACGTACGCCAGGTTCTGCTCGTAATCCTTGAGTGCTGCGCGGGTCATGCGGCCGAAATAGCCGTATTCGAAATTCACCGGCCCCGGTTCGACGTCGTACTGCGCCGCGACCTGCTGCCAGAACGCTTCGTCCCGAGCCTGTTCATCCGCCCATTCCGTTATTGCGTATGCAGTGCTGTTCATCCGGCGGCTCGCTTTTATCAATGGATGTTTAGTTGAAGCGTATGGGTGTTTTCGACGGGCCCGGCCGCAGCGGTTCGCGAGGGCGGGTGCGCAGAGGATCCAGCAGCGCCGACAGGCCGTTGTGATCAATCTCGTGCATCAGTGCCAGCAGGCTGCCCAACTCGCCTGCCGGGAAACCCTTTCGAGCAAACCAGTTCAGGTAATCGCCCGGCAGGTCCGCCAGCAGTCTCCCCTGATACTTGCCGAACGGTATTTCGCGAGTCACCAACAGTTTGAGTTTTTCCGGGTTCATCCAAAAGCCGCTTATCCGTTCGAGTGAACTCAGACGATACGTGCATTCTGCAACTACGCAAACACACAGATCATGCAGAAAGCGCGGATGAACTGTCCCTTGATATTCCTAAGCTATTGAAAAATAACGCTATTTATTATCGGCAAAAGCTGGCACGCACAGTGCAATATTCCTTCTATCGAGTGTTTCGTTAAACAGACCTTTGATAAACCTGCCAAAAAGGAACCGCAAAATGTCGGATATCAACAAAGAAGCCATCTCTATCCTGAATGACTTGATCGAGACCAGCATTGACGGTGAGAAAGGTTTTCACACTGCTGCTGAAGACGCCAAGAACCCGGAAATCAAGGCCTACCTGCTCTCCCGTTCTTCTGGCTGCAAGACGTCGGTTGCCGAGCTTCAAGCTGAAGTACGTGCACTGGGCGGCGATCCAGAAGATTCCTCCAGCATCGCTGGCGGCGCACACCGCCTGTGGGTCAACCTGAAAAGCGCGTTGAGCGGCAAGAACGACGAAGCGGTCCTGAACGAAGTCGAAAGCGGTGAAGACCACGCGCTGAAGGCTTACAAAAAGGCTGCCCAGGAAGCTACCGAGAAGAACTTGCCAGTTAACGTCACTACCCTGATCCAGCGTCAGCTGCAGGGTGTGCAAGCGAACCACGACAAGGTTAAAGCCCTGCGTGACACCGTTCGTGCTGCCAACAAGTAATTCGCGGTAACGTCGAAAAACGCCAGCCAGTCTGGCGTTTTTTTATGCCTGCGATTCGGCAGAGGGCGCTACATAGGGTTCGAATTCCACGCGGTTCCTGCCTTGTTTCTTGGCCCGGTACAGGGCCCGGTCCGCGGCGTGAAACAGCGGCTCGGGCAGATCGTGGGTCGCCGGCAGGTGCGTGGCCACGCCGATGCTGACGGTGATGGGCACTGTGTCCTCGGCGAAAGGCGGAAGTGCTTCTATCGCCAGACGCAGCTTTTCCGCGATCACACAGGCACCTGCCTTGTCGGTTTCCGGGAGCACCACCATGAACTCCTCACCGCCATAGCGCGCGGCGAGGTCACCCGGCCTGCGGATGCTGGCGGTCAGGGTCTGGGCAACGCTGCGTAATGCGACGTCGCCGCCATGATGCCCGTGTCGATCGTTGAAGGCCTTGAAGTGATCCACATCAATCATCAGGAGTGCCAAAGGCCTTTCCGAACGCATGCCCCGCGCCCATTCCTGCTTGAGCACCTGATCCAGCCTGCGCCGGTTGGCCAGGCCGGTCAGCCCATCTGTGGCCGCCAGCCCGGCCAGTTCACGCTCGGCGTTCTGGCGCAGGCGCAGTTGGCGGCCCAACAGCCAGGACAGCGAGAGGATCCCGAGGCACAGCAAACCGGTCGCGCTTGCCACCAGCAGCGCGTTGCGTTTCCACAGCGCGTAGACGTCGTCCCGGGATTGAGCGACCACGACGATCAATGGCAAGTCACCCACCCGTGAGAAGGTGTAAAGCCGCTCAGCACCGTCGAGTTCGGATATCGCCGCAAAGCTGCCGTTGACCTCCCTCAGAATGCGTTTGAAGTTGGGCCGCATGCTGAAGTTCTGGCCGATGAAGGTCCGGTTGTTGTCGTCGGGTTGCCGGGCGAGCATCACGCCATCCGCGCTGAGCAGGTTGACGGTGCTGGTGGGACCGATGTCCAGCGTGCGAAACAGTTGATCGAAGTACGACAGGCGCATTGATGCACTGGCAATGCCGACGAACTGGCCGTTGGCGGAGGGGAGACGGCGACTGAAACTGATGCACAGGTCCTTGAAGCCCCAGCGCGAAAGGAAGGGCCCGTCGACCACCAGCGCCAGTGAGCCGCTGCCCCGGTGTTTCTGAAAGCCTGGCCGGTCTGAGAAGTTGTCCAGCCGAGGCGTCAGCGAGGTGGAGTCGGCGACGATGCGCCCGGTGTCATCCAGCAGCACCACATCGCCCTTGAAGGGCGCCGCCGTGGCCCGGTCGAAGAGCACCAGCTGACGCAATTCCGGAGAGATCGTCATGACATCGGGCCGTCGCCAGGCCGCGATCAGGCCCAATAGGGAGGTGTCATACAGCTCGGCATTGCGCTGCACGTCAGCGTCGATCAACTGCACCACATTGTTTGCCGAGCGCACAGCGGCTTCGTTGGCCGTCCCCAGCTCCCGAAACAGCAACCAGGTCACGATGGCGAGTATGGCGGCCACCGCCACGGCGCTGCCCAGCATCAGCATCTTCTCGGAACCGGATCTGATCCCTCGTGAGAATGGAGGCTTGGCTGTCAGTGGCATCGATCATCTCTGACGGGGAAATGGAGGCGTCGTGCGGCGGTAGGCTTATTCGCCTTCGTCAAACTTGTTGTTGATCAGTTCCACCAGCCCCGCCAGCGCCGCATCGGCTTCTTCACCTTCGGTGGCCAGGTGGATCAGGGTGCCCTTACCGGCAGCCAGCATCATGACGGCCATGATGCTTTTGCCATCGACCATGGTTTCCGGGGTGCGGCCGACCCTGATCTGACACGGGTACTTGCCGGCAACACCCACGAACTTGGCGGCGGCCCGGGCGTGCAGACCCAGCTTGTTGATGATGGTGATTTCTAGAGCGGGCATCGCGATGGAGGTCCTTTCAGCTTAGGTCGCGGTGGCGGACCTGAACATTCTTGAGCGATTGCTGCAGGACCTGACCCAGACGTTCGGTCAGGTAGACGGAGCGGTGGTGTCCGCCGGTGCAGCCAATGGCAATAGTGACGTAGGCGCGATTGCTGGCGGCAAAGCGCGGCAACCACTTATTGAGATACGAGAAGATGTCCTGGAACATTTCTTCGACGTCGGGTTGTGCTGCGAGGTACTCGGCAACCGGCTTGTCGAGGCCCGACTGCTCGCGCAGTTCGGGTTTCCAGTACGGGTTGGGCAGGCAGCGCACGTCGAACACCAGGTCGGCGTCCACGGGCATGCCACGCTTGAAGCCGAAGGATTCGATGAGGAAGGCAGTGCCCGGTTCGGGTTTGTTCAGCAGGCGCAATTTGAGAATGTCGCGCAGCTGATAGAGATTCAGGTGCGTAGTGTCGACCGTCAGATCAGCCAGATCGATGATCGGGCCGAGCAGGGTCTTCTCGTCACGAATGGCTTCGGCCAGCGAGCGCGTTGCCGTGCTCAACGGATGACGGCGACGGGTCTCGGAAAAACGCTTGAGCAGGGTAGGTTCATCTGCATCGAGGAACAGCACGTCGCACTGGATGTGGCGGGCGCGTACCTCGGCGAGCATGCGTGGGAATCGGGTCAGGTGACTGGGCAGGTTGCGCGCGTCAATCGAGACCGCCAGTAAAGGCTCGGCCAGTTCGGTGTTGATCAGTGCGCGCTCCGCCAGCTCCGGGAGCAGGCCGGCGGGCAAATTGTCGACGCAGTAGAAACCGCTGTCTTCAAGGACGTCGAGGGCCGTGCTCTTGCCGGAGCCGGAGCGGCCGCTGACGATGATCATGCGCATGATCAGTGACCGTTCTGGACGTCGAGCACGACGCTGTAAAGCTCTTCGTCGGTTTTGGCGGCGCGCAGGCGCTTACGCACATCGTCACGGTCGAGCATGCTGGCGATCTGGCGCAGCAGTTCCAGGTGAGCATCGGTGGCCGCTTCCGGGACCAGCAGCACAAACAGCAGGTCAACCGGCGCGCCGTCGATGGCGTCGAAATCGATGGGTTTCTCGAGATGCAGCACGGCGCTGACAGGCGTTGTACAGCCCTTCAGGCGGCAGTGGGGAATGGCGATGCCATTACCGAAACCGGTGGAGCCGAGTTTTTCACGGGCAATAAGGCTTTCAAACACCACCTGTTCATCAAGATCGGGCACTTGCTTGCCGATCATGCTGGCGATGTTTTGGAGTACGGCTTTTTTGCTGCCGCCTGGCACGTTCACGAGTGAACGGCCAGGGGTCAGAATATTTTCAAGTCGGATCATGAGTGGGGAGTGTCAGCGAGCAGTCGCGCCTTGCAGCAGACTTTGCTGTTTTTCCTTATGTTTTTTGAGTTGGCGGTCAAGCTTGTCGGCAAGCAGGTCAATGGCTGCATACATGTCGTCGTGTTCGGCGTTGGCAACCACTTCAGCGCCAGGAACGTGCAAGGTGGCTTCGATCTTCTGCTTGAGCTTCTCGACCTCCATCGTGACCTGCACATTCGTGATCTTGTCAAAGTGGCGTTCCAGTCGGGCGAGCTTCTCGCCGATGTAGGTACGCAGAGGTTCGGTCACTTCCAGCTGGTGTCCACTGATGTTGACTTGCATACAGCTTCTCCTTCGTTGCCAGTGCATTAAGAGGCAGGCGTAATGCCTGCCACTGGAACACTTTGACGTGTGACCTTTACATCAGTCGCTTGCGTTCGCTGGACGGCGAGATCCCAAGGGATTCTCGGTACTTGGCGACTGTGCGACGGGCCACTTGAATGCCTTGTGCTTCCAGTAAACCAGCGATCTTGCTGTCACTCAACGGCTTTTTCTGATTTTCCGCAGCGACCAGTTTTTTGATGATCGCGCGAATCGCCGTGGACGAGCATTCGCCGCCTTCCGAGGTGCTGACGTGGCTGGAAAAGAAATATTTGAGTTCGTAGATCCCGCGTGGGGTGTGCATGAATTTCTGCGTGGTGACCCGGGAAATCGTCGATTCGTGCATGCCGACCGCCTCAGCGATGTCATGCAGAACCAGCGGCTTCATGGCCTCGTCGCCGTACTCAAGGAAGCCGCGCTGGTGTTCAACGATTTGCGTTGCCACCTTCATCAGCGTCTCGTTACGGCTTTGCAGGCTCTTGATGAACCAGCGCGCTTCCTGCAGCTGATTGCGCATGAACGTATTGTCGGCGCTGGTATCGGCACGACGCACGAACCCCGCGTACTGCGGATTGACCCGCAGGCGCGGCACGGATTCCTGGTTCAGCTCCACCAGCCAGCGCTCGTTGTCCTTGCGCACGATGACGTCAGGCACAACGTATTCGGCTTCGCTGGACTCGATCTGCGAGCCGGGGCGCGGGTTGAGGCTCTGGACCAGTTCAATGACTTGCCGCAGGTCGTCTTCCTTGAGCTTCATGCGGCGCATCAGTTGCGCGTAGTCGCGGCTGCCCAACAGATCGATGTAGTCGCTGACCAGTTTCTGCGCTTCCGCCAGCCACCTGGTTTTGGCCGGCAACTGACGGAGCTGCAGCAGCAGGCATTCGCTCAGGTTGCGAGCGCCGATGCCCGCAGGCTCGAACTGCTGGATGCGGTGCAGAACGGCTTCGATTTCGTCCAGCTCGATATCGAGCTCAGGATCGAAAGCGTCGAGCAATTCTTCCAGTGTTTCGTCGAGGTAACCCTGGTTGTTGATGCAGTCGATCAGCGTCACGGCGATCAGGCGATCGGTGTCCGACATCGGCGCGAGGTTGAGCTGCCAGAGCAGGTGGCTTTGCAGGCTTTCGCCAACGGAGGTGCGGGTGGTGAAATCCCACTCGTCATCGTCATTGCTGGGCAGGCTGCTGGCGCTGGTCTGATAGACGTCTTCCCACGCGGTGTCGACAGGCAACTCGTTGGGGATGCGCTCGTTCCAGTCGCCCTCATCCAGATTGTCGACGGTAGGCGCCGATTCCTGGTAGGTGGGCTCCTGAACATCAGCGTTGGGCTTTTGCTCTACGTTATCCGCCAAGGGGTCGGCGTTGTCGAAATCGTCGCCTTCCTCCTGCCGTTCCAGCATCGGGTTCGACTCCAGCGCCTCCTGAATCTCCTGTTGGAGATCCAGCGTCGACAACTGAAGCAAGCGGATTGCCTGTTGCAGCTGAGGTGTCATCGTCAGCTGCTGGCCCATTCTCAAGACTAGCGAAGGTTTCATGGCAGGGCTTAACACCTTATTCGCCGGCGCACTGCGCGCCATTTACTACCAGGGCGCCGAGGGCGCCAACTTAAGCAAATTATATGCCTGAAGCTGGAGGGTTTGCCTAGAGTGTGATGACAATTAAAAAACGAGGTCGGCGATAGCGCGCGTTGCGGCGTACCGCACAACCTCGTGTCATCACTGCGGTTACAGGCGGAACTCGTGACCCAGATAAACTTCCTTGACCAATTGGTTGGCCAGGATGGATTCGGCGTCGCCTTCGGCAATTAGCTGCCCATCGTTGACGATGTAGGCGGTTTCGCAGATATCCAGCGTTTCACGCACGTTGTGGTCGGTGATCAGCACGCCGATCCCTTTGGCCTTGAGGTGGTGAATGATCTGCTTGATGTCGCCTACGGAAATAGGGTCAACACCGGCAAAAGGTTCGTCGAGCAGAATGAATTTCGGCGAAGTGGCGAGGGCGCGTGCGATTTCCACGCGGCGACGTTCACCGCCCGACAGGCTCATGCCCAGGTTGTCGCGAATGTGAGTGATGTGGAATTCCTGCAGCAGGCTTTCCAGCTCCTTGCGACGGGCAGTGCGATCGAGCTCCTTGCGGGTCTCCAGAATCGCCATGATGTTGTCCGAGACGGAGAGCTTGCGGAAAATCGACGCTTCCTGTGGCAGGTAGCCAATACCGGCGCGTGCGCGGCCGTGCATCGGCTGGTGGCTGACGTCCTGGTCGTCGATCAGGACGCGACCCTGATCGGCCTGAACCAGGCCGACGATCATGTAGAAGCAGGTGGTCTTGCCGGCGCCGTTGGGGCCGAGCAGGCCGACAATCTGACCGCTCTCGATGGACAGGCTGACGTCACGTACGACCTGGCGGCTTTTATAGGCCTTGGCCAGATGTTGGGCTTTCAGCGTTGCCATTACTGGGCCTTCTGCTGGTCGGTTTTCTTTTTCGGCTGGATGACCATGTCGATGCGAGGGCGTGGTGCGGTGACCTTGGTGCCGTTGGCACGGCCGGCGTTCACGACCTGCTTGACGGTGTCATAGACGATTTTCTCGCCTTCGGACGTGTTGCCGTCGTTGACTACTTTGGCCTTGTCGATCAGCACGATGCGGTTCTGGGCCGCGAAGTACTGGATGGTGACGCCCCAAGCCTGAACGATCGGTTTGTCCACCGATGGCTTCTGCTCGTAATAGGCCAGGTTGCCCACGGACGTGAACACGTCCACGTCGCCTTGCGGTGTCCGGGTGATGGTCACGGTGTTGCCGGTGATCTTCATCGTGCCCTGGGTGATGATGACATTGCCTTTGTAAGTGGCGATGCCTTGCTTGTCGTCCAGTTGCGCGTCATCCGACTGGATGTGGATGGGTTGATCGCGATCCGTCGGCAGAGACCAGGCGCTCGCGCTTCCCAGTGCTGCGCCCAGGCCGAGCAAAAAAGGAAGGGTTTTAACGAGCCTCATACTGTCCTCTTACGTTGGATAGCAGGTTCATCCTGCTTTCTTTCAGATACGCTTTCATACCCGTGCCGGTCGTTACACCGCCAAGGCCGTCGATTCTAACGGGTTGGGCAGTCTCCGCATATTGCTTCTGCGGGAATACAGTCATGCGGCTGCTGGTGATGATGGTGGTGCGATTCTTTTCATCGGTGCGGTTGATGCGCACCGAGTCGATCAGCTCGACGTGATCACCCCCCGGCGACACTTCGGCGCGAACGCTCTGTACGTGCCACGGGAAGGTCGAACCTCGATACATCTGCAGCACCGGCGTGGTCATCAGGGTGACGTCGGTGGCTTTCAAGTGCTCGACCTTGTCGGCGGTCATGTCGTACTGCATGGTTCCGTCGGGCAGGTACTGAATGCTGTGGGCGTTGGTCGCGTAATAATCGACAGCGCTTTCATCCACGGCAGCCTTGGGTTGATCGAGGAAGCTTTCCGGACTGATGTTCCAGTAGCCGACCGCTGCCAGCAGCAATGCCAGCACACCGAACAGCAGAAACGTACGAAACTTTTTGCTCAGCATAAATGCACTTCTATAGGTAGGCGGCATGAGCCGCTTCGAGGTTGCCCTGAGCCTTCAGGATCAACTCGCAGAATTCGCGGGCAGCGCCTTCGCCGCCACGTGCCTGGGTAATGCCATCGGCATGCTCGCGGACAAAGCTGGCAGCATTGGCAACGGCCATGCCCAGGCCGACCCGGCGAATGACCGGCAGATCAGGCAGATCGTCACCCAGATACGCGACCTGCTCGTAGCTTAGATTCAGTTGCTGCAAAAGCTCGTCGAGGACCACGAGTTTGTCTTCGCGGCCCTGATAAAGGTGCGCGATGCCGAGGTTCTTCGCTCGCCGCTCAACCACGGGGGTCTTGCGCCCGCTGATGATGGCAGTGGTCACGCCCGAGTTGATGAGCATCTTGATGCCCTGGCCGTCGAGGGTGTTGAACGTCTTGAACTCGCTGCCGTCTTCGAGGAAATACAGGCGCCCATCGGTGAGTACGCCATCGACGTCGAAGATCGCCAGTTTGATGTTCTTGCCGCGTTGCATCAGGTCATTCATATCGGCGCTCATTTACATGACGCCTGCGCGAAGCAGGTCTTGAAGGTTGAACGCGCCAACCGGGCGGTCGTTCTCGTCGACCACAATAAGTGCGCCGATCTTGTTGTCTTCCATGATTTTCAAAGCTTCGGCCGCGAGCATTTCCGGCCGTACAGTCTTGCCATGGACGGTCATCACTTCATCAATGGTGGCCAGGCGTATGTCGATCGGGCGATCCAGCGTGCGACGCAAGTCACCGTCCGTGAAGATACCGGCAAGGCGTCCGTCGCTCTCGAGGATGGCGGTCATGCCCAGCCCCTTGCGGGTCATTTCCATCAGCGAATCGCGAAGCGGCGTGCCCCGCGCAACCTGCGGCAGGTTGGCGCCAGTGTGCATCACATGCTCGACCTTCAACAGCAGCCGACGACCCAGCGCACCGCCCGGGTGGGAAAAGGCGAAGTCTTCGGCGGTGAAGCCTCTGGCGTCCAGCAGTGCAACGGCCAGAGCGTCGCCCATGACCAGCGCCGCCGTGGTGGAGGAGGTGGGCGCCAGATTCAGCGGGCAGGCTTCTTTTTCGACCCGCGCATTGAGGTTGACGTCGGCGGCTTTGGCCAGCGTTGAGTCCGGGTTGCCAGTAAGGCTGATCATCTTGATGCCCAGACGCTTGATCAGCGGCAGCAACGTGACGATCTCGGCCGTCGTGCCCGAGTTGGACAGGGCCAGAATGATGTCGGCACTGGTGATCATGCCCATGTCGCCGTGGCTGGCCTCGGCCGGGTGCACGAAAAACGAGGGAGTGCCGGTGCTGGCGAGGGTCGCGGCGATCTTCTTGCCGATATGGCCCGACTTGCCCATGCCGACCACGACCACGCGGCCCTGACTGCCCAGAATCATGTCGCATGCGCTGACGAAATCGGCATTGATATGCGCAAGCAGACCTTCCACGGCTTCTATTTCAAGGCGGATGGTGCTCTGTGCCGATTCAATCAGATTGCGCGCATTGGACATATCGGAAGGGGTCGCTTGGTCAAAAGCCGGGGATTATAGCGGCAATGTTCAAAAGCCTCACGCTTCATCGTTGCTGTTTGTTTAATGAAAGGACACGTCCTTCAGCAACTGCGTGATAAAGGCTGGCGATGGGTACGAAAATTCCACACCGTCCTTAATACCCTTCTTTGTTTGCGACTTGACACGTTGAAGCTTGGGCGGCGTGCGAGAGCGGTGGTATAGTCCGCCGCTTGTTCGGCCCCTCCAAAAGTGTGTCGTTCGTCAAGAACGCGGCATCTGAGAGACAGGTTGCATCGCAAGGAGTTTAGATGAGTGCCGATAACGCCTACGCGGTCGAGCTGAAGGGCGTTTCCTTCAAGCGCGGTGCGCGCAGCATCTTCAATAATGTGGACATCAGCATCCCCCGGGGCAAAGTCACCGGCATCATGGGGCCGTCCGGCAGTGGTAAAACCACCCTGCTGCGATTGATGGGAGCACAACTGCGTCCCAGCGCTGGCGAAGTCTGGGTCAATGGCCAGAATTTGCCCAAGCTATCGCGCAGCGATCTTTTCGACGCGCGCAAGCAGATGGGCGTGCTCTTTCAGAGCGGCGCACTGTTCACCGACCTCGACGTTTTCGAAAATGTGGCGTTTCCGCTGCGGGTTCACACCAAGCTGCCTGAAGACATGATCCGCGACATCGTCCTGCTGAAGCTGCAGGCGGTCGGGCTTCGTGGGGCCGTTGATCTGATGCCCGACGAGCTGTCGGGTGGCATGAAGCGTCGTGTTGCGCTGGCGCGTGCCATCGCGCTGGATCCCCAGATCCTCATGTACGACGAACCCTTCGTGGGCCAGGACCCTATCGCCATGGGCGTGCTGGTTCGGCTGATCAGGCTGCTGAATGACGCGCTGGGTATCACCAGTATCGTGGTGTCCCACGACCTCGCCGAGACCGCGAGCATCGCCGACTATCTCTATGTCGTCGGTGACGGTCAGGTGCTGGGGCAGGGCACACCGCAGGAACTGATGGAGTCGGATAACCCTCGTATACGTCAGTTCATGACGGGCGATCCCGACGGGCCGGTGCCTTTCCATTATCCGACACCGGATTATCGCGACGATCTTTTGGGGAAGCGCTGATGCGCAGAAAGTCTTTAATGGATCGCGTACGCCTGATGGGGCGTTCGGCGATCGATATAGTTGCAGTGCTGGGTCGTTCAGGGATTTTTCTGGTTCATGCGTTGCTCGGGCGTGGCGGAATCGGCGGCGGCTTTCAGCTGCTGCTGCGTCAGCTGCACTCGGTAGGCGTCATGTCTCTGGCCATTATTGTCGTGTCCGGCGTGTTCATCGGCATGGTGCTGGCGCTGCAAGGCTTCAGCATTCTCGCCAAGTACGGCTCCGAGCAGGCGGTGGGGCAGATGGTTGCCCTGACGCTGCTGCGTGAACTCGGTCCGGTCGTTACCGCTCTATTGTTCGCCGGTCGTGCAGGCTCTGCGCTCACCGCTGAAATCGGCAACATGAAATCCACCGAGCAGCTTTCCAGCCTCGAGATGATTGGCGTTGACCCTCTCAAATACATCGTCGCGCCGCGTCTCTGGGCAGGCTTCATCTCGCTGCCGGTGCTGGCGCTGATCTTCAGCGTGGTTGGCATCTGGGGTGGTTCGTGGGTGGCGGTCGACTGGCTGGGCGTTTACGAAGGCTCCTTCTGGGCCAACATGCAGAACAGCGTTTCGTTTACCGATGATGTACTCAACGGTGTCATCAAGAGCGTCGTGTTCGCTTTTGTCGTCACCTGGATTGCCGTGTTTCAGGGCTATGACTGCGAGCCGACGTCCGAAGGGATCAGTCGCGCCACGACCAAGACCGTGGTCTACGCGTCATTGGCCGTACTGGGCCTGGACTTTATTATGACCGCCTTGATGTTTGGAGACTTCTGATGCAAAACCGCACCCTCGAAACCGGTGTAGGCCTGTTTCTGCTGGCCGGTATCCTGGCTTTGCTCCTGCTCGCCCTGCGCGTCAGCGGTCTGAGTGCCAGCGCCAACACCGACACTTATAAACTTTACGCAAATTTCGACAATATCGCCGGTTTGACTGTCAGAGCGAAAGTGACCATGGCCGGTGTGAACATTGGCAAGGTCACTGCAATCGATCTGGATCACGATACCTTCACCGGTCGTGTGACGATGGAAGTGAACAAACGGGTCAATAACCTGCCTTCGGATTCCACCGCTTCCATTCTGACCGCGGGCCTGCTGGGTGAAAAATACATCGGCATCAGTGTCGGTGGTGATGACCAGCTGTTGAAAGACGGCGGCACCATCCATGACACCCAGTCCTCGTTGGTACTCGAAGACCTGATCGGTAAATTCCTGCTCAATTCAGTGGGCAAAGACGCCAAATGAGGAGTTTTTTCATGATCTCGATTCTGCGCCGTGGCCTTCTGGTGCTGCTGGCCGCCCTGCCATTGTTTGCTAATGCAGCGGCGTCCGATGCTTCCGCCCACGACCTGGTTGATCGCACCACCAAGCAATTGCTGGCTGACCTGTCCGCCAACAAGGAAACCTACAAGTCCAATCCGCAAGCGTTCTACGATGCACTCAATGGCATCGTCGGCCCGGTCATTGACGCCGATGGCATTTCCAAAAGCATCATGACCGTGAAGTATTCGCGCAACGCCACCCCGGCGCAGATGCAGCGGTTCCAGGAAAACTTCAAGCGCAGTCTGATCCAGTTCTATGGCAACGCACTGCTTGAGTACAACAACCAGGGCATCACTGTTTCTCCTGCCAAGCAGGAAGGTGCTGATCGCACTTCCGTTGACATGTCGGTCAAGGGCAACAACGGCGCGGTTTACCCTGTTTCCTACACCCTCGTTAAAATCGGCGGTGAGTGGAAAGTGCGTAACGTGATCATCAACGGCATCAACATCGGCAAGCTGTTCCGCGATCAGTTCGCTGACGCCATGCAGCGCAACGGTAACAACCTGGACAAAACCATCGACGGTTGGGCTGGCGAAGTCGCCAAGGCCAAAGAGACCTCGGAAGCCTCCAGCGACAAGGTCGTCAAATGAGTCAAGCGTCCGTTACTGCCGCTGGCGGCGGAGAGCTGATGCTCTCCGGCGTGGTCGACTATCGGACCGGGCCCGCCTTGCGCGAGCAGGGCGCGGCGCTCATTAAGGCCAGCACCGAAGCGGCTTTGACGCTGGACTGCTCCGGCGTGGAAAAATCCAGCAGTGTCGGCCTTTCATTGCTCCTCGCATTCATGCGCGATGCTCAGGCGGCGGGCAAGTTACTCACCGTCCGGGCGTTGCCAGAAGACATGCAGGAAATCGCCAAAGTCTCTGAGCTCACCGAGCTGTTGCAGCACCATTAATTGCTTTCATCGATCAAGCCCCTCGTCCGCCCCTTGCAAAGTAGGGTTCGCAACGAGAGGGCTTTTTTGTATGATGGCCGACCCGCGCGCGTAGGGCGCCGATAGAGGTTAAGCATGCAGGCCGTAGAAGTTAAAAGCTTCCTGGAAGCTAAGTTGCCAGATATCCAGGTCGAAGTTGAAGGCGAAGGCTGTAATTTCCAGCTGAACGTGATCGGCGACGAACTGGCCGCACTGAGCCCGGTCAAGCGCCAGCAGCAGATCTACACGCATTTGAACCCATGGATCGCCGATGGCAGCATCCACGCGGTCACCATGAAATTTTTCAGCCGCGCTGCCTGGGCCGAGCGCACCTGAGCCAAAACGGCGTCGAGATTCCAATGGATAAACTGATTATTACTGGCGGCATTCGTCTTGATGGCGAAATCCGCATCTCCGGGGCGAAAAACTCCGCTCTGCCGATTCTCGCAGCCACGCTGCTGGCTGATGGTCCTGTGACCGTCGCCAACCTGCCGCACCTGCACGACATCACCACCATGATCGAGCTGTTCGGTCGCATGGGGATCGAGCCGATCATCGACGAGAAGCTCAGCGTCGAAATCGATCCGCGCACCATCAAGACCCTGGTCGCTCCGTACGAACTGGTGAAAACCATGCGTGCGTCGATCCTCGTGCTGGGTCCGATGGTTGCCCGATTCGGTGAAGCCGAAGTGGCACTGCCTGGCGGTTGCGCCATCGGTTCGCGTCCTGTCGATCTGCACATCCGTGGTCTTGAAGCCATGGGCGCGATCATCGACGTCGAAGGCGGTTACATCAAGGCCAAGGCGCCGGAAGGCGGCCTGCGTGGCGCGCACTTCTTCTTCGACACCGTCAGCGTCACCGGTACCGAGAACATCATGATGGCCGCTGCACTGGCCAACGGCCGCAGCGTCCTGCAAAACGCCGCGCGTGAACCTGAAGTCGTCGACCTGGCGAACTTCATCAACGCCATGGGCGGTAAAGTCTCTGGCGCCGGCACCGACACCATCACCATCGATGGCGTTAAACGTCTCGGTTCGGCGACCTATCGCGTGATGCCCGACCGTATCGAAACCGGCACCTATCTGGTGGCGGCGGCGGCAACCGGCGGCCGTGTGAAGCTCAAGGACACCGATCCGACGATTCTCGAAGCGGTTCTCGAGAAGCTGCGTGAAGCCGGTGCCGAGATCACCACGGGCAGCAACTGGATCGAGTTGAACATGCACGGCAAACGTCCGAAAGCGGTCAACGTGCGCACTGCGCCGTATCCGGCGTTTCCGACCGACATGCAGGCGCAGTTCATCTCGCTGAATGCCATTGCCGAGGGTACCGGAACGGTCATCGAGACCATCTTCGAAAACCGCTTCATGCACGTGTATGAAATGCACCGCATGGGCGCGCAGATTCAGGTCGAAGGCAACACCGCGATTGTCACCGGTTGCACCAAGCTCAAGGGCGCGCCTGTGATGGCGACCGACCTGCGTGCCTCGGCGAGCCTGGTCATTTCGGCGCTGGTTGCCGAAGGCGACACGCTGATCGACCGCATCTACCACATCGACCGTGGTTACGAGTGCATCGAAGAAAAACTGCAGATGCTGGGCGCGAAGATCCGTCGCGTTCCGGGCTAGTCAGCTGCTGCGCGTTTGCCCGGGTCGATTTGATCGACTCGGGCGACGTGTCTGGCCCAAGGGCCAAGACTTTCTGATTCGTTTCACTTCGGCTTTTTGAGCCGGAGGTTGTCGGGCGCCAGTTGCGACCCGGCACGCGCTGCTGATAAGGACTGACGTTTCCCATGTTGACCATCGCACTGTCCAAGGGCCGTATCCTCGACGACACCTTGCCGCTGCTCGCTGCGGCGGGCATCGTGCCGACCGAGAATCCGGACAAGAGCCGCAAGCTGATCATCCCCACGACCCAGGCCGACGTGCGCTTGCTGATCGTGCGTGCCACCGACGTGCCGACCTATGTCGAGCATGGCGCTGCGGATCTCGGCGTCGCGGGCAAGGACGTGTTGATGGAATACGGCGGTCAGGGGCTTTATGAGCCCCTCGACCTGCAAATCGCCCAGTGCAAGCTGATGACTGCAGGTGCAGTCGGCGCCGTCGAACCCAAGGGTCGGCTGCGTGTGGCGACCAAGTTCGTCAATGTTGCCAAGCGCTATTACGCCGAACAGGGCCGTCAGGTCGATATCATAAAGCTGTACGGCTCCATGGAACTCGCGCCGCTCGTGGGCCTGGCCGACAAGATCATCGACGTCGTCGACACCGGCAACACGCTGCGTGCCAACGGCCTCGAACCCCAGGACATGATTGCCCACATCAGCTCCCGTCTGGTGGTGAACAAGGCATCCATGAAAATGCAGCACGCCCGTATCCAGTCGTTGATCGACACCCTGCGCACAGCCGTGGAGTCGCGACACCGCGGTTGACTGAATCGCGTGACCCTCAACAGGATCACGCCCAGCTATCCGTGTCATAGCCAAATTTCTCAGGTGCCCGCGCGGATGGCTTGCTAGCTTAGGCATCTGCCTATCCTTGCAACTGAAATCGCCACCTGAGAAATCGCCATCATTGAGGCCCACGCTATGACCACTCCCAACGCTATTCGCCGACTCAACGCCGCCGATCCGGACTTCTCCCGTCATCTGGATCATCTGCTGAGCTGGGAAAGTGTGTCTGACGACTCGGTCAATGAGCGTGTGCTGGACATCATCAAGAACGTGCGCGAGCGCGGCGATGCGGCGTTGGTGGAATACACCCGTCGTTTCGACGGGCTGGACGTGGCGTCGATGGCGGACCTGATTCTGCCGCGCGAGCGTCTTGAGCTGGCACTGACCCGCATCACGCCCGCCCAGCGCCAGGCCCTTGAAAAAGCGGCCGACCGCGTGCGCAGTTACCACGAGCGGCAGAAGCAGGACTCCTGGAGCTACACCGAGGCCGACGGCACCGTGCTGGGCCAGAAGGTCACCCCGCTGGACCGCGCCGGCCTGTACGTGCCGGGCGGTAAAGCCTCTTACCCGTCGTCAGTGTTGATGAACGCCATTCCGGCCAAAGTTGCTGGCGTGGGCGAAGTGGTCATGGTCGTGCCGACCCCGCGCGGTGAGCTCAACGAGCTGGTACTGGCGGCGGCCTGCATCGCCGGCGTCGATCGCGTGTTCACCATCGGTGGCGCGCAGGCGGTTGCGGCGCTGGCCTATGGCACTGAAAGCGTGCCGCAGGTGGACAAGGTCGTCGGCCCGGGCAACATCTATGTGGCCACCGCCAAGCGTCATGTTTTCGGTCAGGTGGGCATCGACATGATCGCCGGGCCTTCGGAGATTCTGGTGGTGTGCGACGGTCAGACCGATCCGGACTGGATCGCCATGGACCTGTTCTCCCAGGCCGAGCACGACGAGGACGCCCAGGCGATTCTGGTCAGCCCGGATGCCGAATTCCTTGACCGGGTCGCGGCCAGCATCGCCAAACTGATGCCGACGATGGAGCGCGCGGAAATCATTCAGACCTCGATCAATGGCCGCGGCGCCTTGATCAAAGTGGCCGACATGACTCAGGCCATTGAAGTCGCCAACCGGATTGCGCCGGAGCACCTGGAGTTGTCGGTGGCTGATCCACAGGCCTGGCTGCCGCAGATCCGCCACGCCGGCGCGATCTTCATGGGCCGCCACACCTCTGAAGCGCTGGGCGACTACTGCGCCGGTCCCAACCACGTGTTGCCCACTTCGGGCACCGCACGGTTCTCGTCGCCGCTGGGCGTGTACGATTTTCAGAAACGCTCATCGATCATTTTCTGCTCGGAGCAGGGCGCGTCCGAACTGGGCAAAACGGCTTCGGTGCTGGCACGCGGCGAGTCGTTGACCGCCCACGCCCGCAGCGCCGAATACCGCATCGTCGACACCGAACAAGAGGGCAACTGAGCATGAGCAAATTCTGGAGTCCCTTCGTCAACGACCTGGTGCCTTATGTGCCGGGCGAGCAGCCCAAGCTGACCAAACTGGTGAAGCTCAACACCAACGAAAACCCCTATGGCCCGTCGCCCAAGGCGATCGATGCCATGCGTGCGGCGGTCAGTGATGAACTGCGTCTGTATCCCGATCCCAACAGCGATTTGCTGAAGCACGCGGTGGCGCGTTATTACGGCGTCGACGCCAGTCGGGTGTTCCTCGGCAACGGTTCGGACGAGGTGCTCGCCCACGCCTATAACGCGTTCTTCCGACAGGACAAACCGCTGCTGTTCCCGGACATCAGCTACAGCTTCTATCCGGTGTACTGCGGCCTGTATGGCGTCGACTACGAAGCCGTGCCGCTTGACGAACAGTTTCAGATTCGTGCCGAAGATTACGCGCGTCCCAATGGCGGCATCATTTTCCCGAACCCGAACGCACCCACCGGCTGCCTGTTGGCCCTCGATGCCGTCGAGCAGATCCTCAAGAACAGCCCGGATTCAGTGGTGATCGTCGACGAGGCGTACGTCGACTTCGGCGGCGACACCGCGATCAGCCTGGTGGATCGCTATCCGAACCTGCTGGTCACTCAGACACTGTCCAAATCGCGCTCCCTCGCTGGGCTGCGGGTGGGCCTCGCAGTGGGGCATCCGGACCTCATCGAGGCGCTGGAACGGGTCAAGAACAGCTTCAACTCGTATCCCCTGGACCGTATGGCCATTGTCGGCGCAGCAGCGGCCTTCGAGGATCGCGCGTATTTCGAGAGCACCTGCCAGCGCGTGATCGCCAGCCGTGAAGCGCTCGTCGAACAGCTGGAAGGCAAGGGTTTTGAGGTGCTGCCATCGGCCGCGAATTTCATCTTTGCCCGCCACCCTCAGCATGACGCAGCGGGTCTGGCGGCAAAGGTGCGGGAGCAGGGCGTGATCGTGCGCCACTTCAAACAGGCGCGCATCGCGCAATTCCTGCGCATCACCATCGGCACGCCTGAACAGAATCAGGCGCTGGTGGATGCCTTGGGGGACCTCTCGAGCTGAGTTGACGGCTGCTTCATCGCAACCGATCAATCCTCCGCCGCAGGCGCCGTTGTCTGCGGTGGACGCACGCCCACCTCGGCGCTCAGCTTCAGTTCCTTGCCGTTGCGCATGACCTCAATGGCGATCTTGTCGCTCGGCTTGGTGCGCGCCACCTGATTCATGGAGCGGCGCCCGTCGCCCGCTGGCTCGCCGTTGATGCTCAAAATCACATCACCCAGCTGCAATCCGGCCTTCTGCGCCGGCCCATCGCGGAAAATCCCGGCGACCACGATCCCTGGGCGGTCCTTAAGGCCAAAGGATTCCGACAGTTCCTCCGTCAGCGGCTGTACCTCAATCCCCAACCAGCCGCGAATCACCTGACCGTGCTCAATGATCGACTTCATCACCTCCAGAGCCAGCTTGGTCGGAATCGCAAAACCGATGCCTTGGGAGCCACCGGACTTGGAGAAGATCGCCGTGTTGATCCCGGTCAGGTTGCCATTGGCGTCCACCAGTGCGCCGCCCGAGTTGCCGGGGTTGATCGCGGCGTCGGTCTGAATGAAATCTTCGTAGGTGTTGAGGCCCAGCTGATTGCGCCCGGTGGCACTGATGATGCCCATGGTCACGGTCTGGCCGACGCCGAACGGGTTACCGATGGCCAACGCAACGTCGCCGATGCGGATGGCGTCGGAACGGCCGAGGGTAATGGACGGCAGGTTCTTGAGGTCGATCTTCAGGACCGCAAGGTCGGTTTCCGGATCGCTGCCGACGACTTTGGCGATCGTCTCGCGGCCGTCCTTGAGCGCCACGACAATCTGGTCTGCACCGGAGGTGACGTGGTTGTTGGTCAGCAGATAGCCTTCCGGACTCATGATTACGGCCGATCCCAGGCTCGACTGCATGCGCTTTTGTTTAGGCAGGTTGTCGCCGAAGAAACGACGAAACTGCGGGTCGTCGAACAGCGGATGGTTGGGTTTATTGCTGTTGTTGACCATCTTGGTCGTGTACAGATTCGCCACGGCGGGGGCGGCGTTGCTGACGGCGTCCGCGTACGATACCGGGCCCTGTTGCACAAAGGTCTGCTGGGGCGCTTGTTGCAGGTTCACGTCCTGGCTTGGAAGCCCGACCCACTGGGGATAGCGCTGGATTATCAGTAAAGCGATAAGCACACCAGCGAGCAAGGGCCAGCCGAGAAAACGCAGCGCTTTGAACATTGAGCGGAGTCCTGAAGGTAGAAGCGCCTAGCTGCGCCATAATGGCCGGCATTATACGAGGACCGACACGGTCTGGACTGCATATTTAGGAGAGTTTTATGGCCGTTGCCCTGAGCACCCTGGTGGAAGAAGCGGACCGCTATCTCGGTAGCGCGCGGATTCAGGATTATTGCCCGAACGGCCTGCAGGTCGAGGGTCGGCCGCAGGTCAGGCGAATCGTCTCCGGCGTCACCGCGAGTCAGGCGCTGCTGGACGCGGCGGTGGAGGCCAATGCCGATCTGGTGCTGGTGCATCACGGCTATTTCTGGAAAGGCGAGAATCCCTGCATCACCGGCATGAAACAGCGTCGGCTGAAAACGCTGCTCAAGCACGACATCAGCCTGCTGTCCTATCACTTGCCCCTCGACCTTCACGCCGACGTGGGCAACAACGTTCAGTTGGCCCAGCAACTGGAGATCACCGTCGAAGGCCCGCTGGACCCGGACAATCCACGCATCGTCGGGCTGGTCGGCTCACTCAGCGAGGCGATCACGCCACGGGATTTCGCCCACCGCGTGCAGACTGCATTGGGACGCGAGCCGCTGCTGATCGAGGGTGAAGGGATGATCCGCCGGGTCGGCTGGTGCACCGGAGGCGGGCAGGGCTACATCGATCAGGCCGTTCTGGCCGGCGTGGACCTGTATTTGAGCGGGGAGGCGTCCGAGCAGACCTTTCACAGCGCCCGGGAAAACGGTATCAGCTTCATCGCCGCCGGCCATCACGCCACGGAGCGGTATGGTGTGCAGGCCCTGGGCGATTATCTGGCGCGGCGCTTTGCCCTTGAACATCTGTTTATCGATTGTCCGAACCCGATCTAAACCGTCCTGAGGTCCAAAGCCTGAGCTATATGGATAGATCGTTTCGATCTATCCACGCCGCTGAATAGAAGCAGGCGCCATGATAAAGTGCCTCGCTCGATAGAGCCCGCAGGCTCTCCACACACGTACGTTATCCGTGAGTAACCATGGTCGACAAACTGACGCATCTGAAACAGCTGGAGGCGGAAAGCATCCACATTATCCGCGAGGTCGCTGCCGAGTTCGATAACCCGGTGATGCTGTACTCCGTCGGTAAAGACTCTGCCGTGATGCTGCATCTGGCGCGCAAGGCCTTCTTTCCGGGCAAGCTGCCGTTCCCGGTGATGCACGTCGACACACGCTGGAAATTCCAGGAGATGTACCGCTTCCGCGACAAGATGGTCGAGGAGATGGGCCTGGATCTGATCGTGCACGTGAACCCGGACGGCGTCGCGCAGGGTATCAACCCGCTGACCCACGGCAGCTCGAAGCACACCGATATCATGAAAACCCAAGGCCTCAAGCAGGCTCTGGACAAGCACGGCTTTGATGCCGCGTTCGGCGGTGCCCGTCGTGACGAAGAGAAATCCCGCGCCAAAGAGCGCGTGTATTCCTTCCGCGACACCAAGCACCGCTGGGACCCGAAAAACCAGCGTCCCGAGTTGTGGAACGTGTACAACGGCAACGTCAACAAAGGCGAGTCGATCCGCGTGTTCCCGCTTTCCAACTGGACCGAGCTGGACATCTGGCAGTACATCTACCTCGAAGGCATTCCGATCGTCCCGCTGTATTTCGCCGCCGAGCGCGAAGTCATCGAGATGAACGGCACCTGGATCATGATCGACGACGACCGCCTGCGTAATCACCTGTCCGACGAGGACAAGAAGCGCATCGTCAAGAAGAAGGTCCGCTTCCGCACACTGGGCGACTACCCGTTGACGGGCGCTGTCGAGTCCGAGGCCACCAGCCTCACCGACATCATTCAGGAAATGCTCCTGACGCGAACTTCCGAGCGCCAGGGCCGGGTCATCGACCACGATGGCGCAGGCTCGATGGAAGAAAAGAAACGCCAAGGCTACTTCTAGCTGCAAGCTGCAAGCAGCAAGTTGGAAGCTTCAAGCCGAAACGCTGAAGCTCACTTGAACCGGAAGAATTTTGACTAGCTGTATGCCGACGAGCTTGCCGCTTGAAGCTTACAGCTTGGAGCTTGAACCCAATGAGCCATCAATCTGAATTGATCAGCGAGGACATCCTCGCCTATCTGGGCCAGCATGAACGCAAGGAAATGCTGCGTTTCCTGACCTGTGGCAACGTCGACGACGGCAAGAGCACGTTGATCGGGCGTCTGCTGCACGATTCCAAGATGATCTACGAAGATCACCTGGAAGCCATCACCCGCGATTCGAAGAAATCCGGCACCACCGGCGATGAGGTCGATCTGGCGCTGCTGGTCGACGGGCTGCAGGCCGAGCGCGAGCAGGGCATCACCATCGATGTCGCCTACCGCTACTTCTCCACTGCCAAGCGCAAGTTCATCATCGCCGACACCCCCGGCCATGAGCAGTACACCCGCAACATGGCCACCGGTGCGTCCACCTGTGACCTGGCGATCATTCTGGTGGACGCCCGCTACGGCGTGCAGACCCAGACCAAGCGCCATAGCTACATCGCCTCGTTGCTGGGCATCAAGCACATTGTGGTCGCCATCAACAAGATGGACCTCAATGGCTTCGACGAGACCATCTTCGAGCAGATCAAGGCCGATTACCTGGCGTTCGCCGACCGCATTGCGCTGAAGCCGACCACCATGGAATTCGTGCCGATGTCGGCCCTCAAGGGCGACAACGTAGTCAACCGGAGCGAGCGTTCGCCGTGGTACACCGGCAAGTCGCTGATGGAGATTCTTGAAACCGTCGAGATCGCCAACGACCGCAATTTCACTGACCTGCGTTTTCCGGTGCAATACGTCAACCGTCCGAACCTGAACTTCCGCGGTTTCGCCGGCACCCTGGCGAGCGGCATCGTGCACAAGGGCGACGAAGTGGTTGTGCTGCCGTCCGGCAAGAGCAGCCGCGTGAAATCCATCGTCACCTTCGAAGGTGAGCTGGAGCATGCGGGCCCGGGTCAGGCGGTGACGCTGACCATGGAAGACGAAATCGACATCTCCCGTGGCGACCTTCTGGTGCATGCCGACAATGTCCCACAGGTGGCCGACGCCTTCGACGCCATGCTGGTGTGGATGGCCGAAGAGCCGATGCTGCCGGGCAAGAAATACGACATCAAACGCGCCACGTCCTACGTGCCGGGTTCGATTGCCAGCATCACCCATCGTGTTGACGTGAACACGCTGGAAGAAGGCCCGGCCAGTTCGCTGCAGCTGAATGAAATCGGCCGCGTGAAGATCGCACTGGACGCACCGATTGCCCTCGACGGCTACGACAGCAACCGCACCACGGGCGCGTTCATCGTCATCGACCGTTTGACCAACGGCACCGTGGCGGCCGGCATGATCATCGCCAAGCCGGTGGTTGCGGGCGGCGGGAGTCATCACGGCGCGCTGGCCCATGTTTCGACAGAAGAGCGCGCTCAGCGCTTCGGCCAGAAGCCGGCCACCGTGCTGTTCAGCGGTTTGTCGGGTGCAGGCAAGAGCACGCTGGCATATGCCGTGGAGCGCAAGCTTTTCGACATGGGCCGTGCGGTGTTCGTCCTTGATGGCCAGAACCTGCGTCACGACCTCAACAAGGGCTTGCCGCAGGATCGCGCCGGCCGCACCGAGAACTGGCGTCGTGCCGCCCACGTTGCGCGTCAGTTCAACGAAGCCGGCCTGCTGACCCTCGCGGCGTTCGTCGCGCCGGACGCCGGCGGTCGGCAGAATGCCAAGGCCCTGATCGGCGATGATCGACTGATCACCGTGTACGTACAGGCGTCGCCTCAAGTCTGCCGCGAGCGTGACCCGCAAGGGCTCTACGCTGCCGACAAGGACAACATCCCGGGTGAATCCTTCCCGTATGACGTCCCGCTGGACGCCGACCTGGTCATCGACACGCAGTCGCTGAATGTCGAAGAAAGCGTCAAGCAAGTGCTGGATCTGCTGCGAGCTCGCGGCGCGATCTAAACGCTGTTCGCTGTACAAAAACCCGCCGATGATGGCGGGTTTTTTGTTTCCCTCCATTACCCGTCGCCGCCAACCGACTGCCCACAAAAAAGCCCGCCGTTGGTTAGCAACGGCGGGCTTTTGGTGTTTCGAGTCGCGTTATTTTTTCAAGCCGTAATGCTCATCCAGCATGCCGGGGGAGTCAGGCGACTTGGGCGCGTAGTCCTTCGGCGGTTCAGCCGCGGTGCGCGGTGGCGTCAGGCGATCGCGGTGTGGATGGAGCGCGTCCGGGTGCAGCGCGGCCAGCAGGCGTTGACGGGTGATGTCGTCGGTGGCCAGGCGGTTGGCGCCTTCGGCCAGATGCTCCTGAACATCGTGGTAGCTTTGCGACAGCTTCTGCACCAGATTGGCGGTGCTGTTGAAGTGAGTGATCACCTCGTTCTGATACGTATCGAAACGCTCCTGAACGTCATCCAGCTGGCGCTGAGTCCCGTTAGGCACGGCATTGGGCAGCGCGCGCGCCACGAAGAAACCGATGATCACACCAACCACCAGGGCGATGGTCGGCAGCAACCAAACTAAGAGCGAGTAATCCACGAGTCCTTCCTCTATAAACGGCTTTGCTTTACGTTAACGGCTCGAACCTGCGCTGTATAGCGGCGACGTGTCGCCAGCCTGCCAGCCACAGACAATCAGCTAGACGAGTCGACCCAATTGAAGGTCACGGAGTTCATTCTTGCTCATGCGTGAGACCCCTGTATTCATCGACGGCCCGGCGGGCCAACTTGAAGCGTTGTACCTCGATCTGGACGAGGCCAGAGGCATCGCCCTGATATGCCATCCTAACCCGGTTCAGGGCGGCACCATGCTCAATAAAGTGATTTCGACCCTGCAGCGCACCGCGCGCGATGCCGGTCTTATCACCCTGCGCTTCAACTATCGTGGCGTTGGCGCGAGCGCCGGCAGCTCGGACATGGGGGAGGGCGAAGTCGACGACGCACAGGCGGCGGCGAACTGGCTGCGCGACAAACATCCCGACCTGCCCATGACGTTGTTCGGATTTTCCTTCGGCGGTTTCGTGGCGGCTACCCTGGGCGGGCGTCTTGAGGCCAAGGGCGAAACCCTGAAGCATCTGTTCATGGTCGCACCAGCCGTGATGCGCATCGCCAGTGTGGAAGCATTGCCGCAGAAGGGTCTGCTGACGCTTATTCAGCCGGACACCGATGAAGTCGTTGACCCACAACGTGTGTACGCGTGGTCTGACACGCTTCAGCGCCCCCATGAGCTGCTGAAAGTGGCAGAATGCGGGCACTTTTTTCACGGCAAGCTGACCGATCTCAAGGATCTGATTCTGCCGCGCCTTTCGAATTGATCGCAGCACCCAAAATAAGCGACTAGCCATGACCACTCGTATCCTGACCGGTATCACCACCACCGGCACACCGCACCTGGGCAACTACGCCGGCGCCATCCGCCCGGCCATCGTGGCCAGCCGCCAAAGCGATGCCGACTCTTTCTACTTCCTGGCTGACTACCACGCGCTGATCAAATGCGATGACCCGCTGCGCATTCAGCGCTCGCGTCTGGAAATCGCCGCGACCTGGCTCGCGGCAGGGCTGGACGTCGAGCGCGTGACGTTCTATCGCCAGTCCGACATTCCGGAAATTCCCGAACTGACCTGGCTGCTGACCTGCGTGGCCGGCAAGGGCCTGCTCAATCGCGCTCACGCTTACAAGGCCTCGGTGGACAAGAACGTCGAAGCCGGCGAAGACCCGGACGCCGGCATCACCATGGGCCTGTTCAGCTATCCCGTGCTGATGGCCGCCGACATCCTGATGTTCAACGCCCATCAAGTGCCTGTCGGCCGCGATCAGATCCAGCACGTCGAGATGGCGCGCGACATCGGTCAGCGCTTCAATCACCTGTTCGGTAACGGCAAAGAGTTCTTTGTAATGCCGGAAGCGCTGATCGAAGAAAGCGTCGCGACGCTGCCTGGCCTGGACGGTCGCAAGATGTCGAAGAGCTACGACAACACCGTCCCGCTGTTCACCAGCGCCAAAGACATGAAGGACGCGATCTCGCGCATCGTCACTGACTCGCGTCTGCCAGGCGAAGCCAAGGATCCGGACACGTCGCACCTGTTCACGCTGTACCAGGCATTCGCCAGTAAAGAGCAAGGCGACGAGTTCCGCACCGACCTGTTGCAGGGGTTGGGTTGGGGCGACGCCAAGCAACGCCTGTTCCAGTTGCTGGACGCGGAGTTGGGCGAAGCCCGCGAGCATTACCATCGCCTGATCGAGCGCCCCGCCGACCTGGAAGACATCCTGCAAGCGGGTGCCGAGAAGGCCCGTCGTGTGGCCACGCCGTTTCTGGGCGAACTGCGTGAAGCGGTCGGCCTGCGTTCATTCCGCACCGCCGCGCAAACCGTCACGGCGACCAAGAAGAAGGCCGGCAAAGGCCCGCGCTTCGTCAGTTTCCGTGAAGACGACGGCAGTTTCCGTTTCCGGTTGCTGGCGGCCGATGGCGAGCAACTGCTGCTGTCGCGCCACTTCGCAGACGGCAAGGCGGCCGGCGCCGTGACCAAACAGCTGCAGCAGGGCGGTGCGCTGGACATTCGGCCCGAAGGCGATGCCTTCACCTTGTGGCTGAGTGACACCTGTGTCGCCGACAGCCCGGCGTTCGCCGATGCCGCCGCCCGTGACGCCGCGATCGAGAGCCTGAAACTGGCGCTCGCGCCACAACAGGATTAATTGCCATTCCAATGGGCCGTCGCTACAGTGACGGCCCGTTTTTGCTCCCTTGCAAGCGACTATGACCCCTCTAGAACGATACCAAGCTGACCTGAAGCGTCCGGACTTTTTCCACGACGCCGCGCAAGAGAATGCTGTGCGCCATCTGCAGCGTCTGTACGACGATCTGGTCGCCGCCCATGACCGCAAGCCGGGATTGCTGGGCAAGCTGTTCGGCAAGAAAGAAGCCCCGATTGTGAAGGGGCTGTATTTCTGGGGCGGTGTGGGCCGGGGCAAGACCTACCTGGTCGACACCTTCTTCGAAGCGCTTCCGTTTGAAGACAAGACGCGCACGCACTTCCACCGCTTCATGAAGCGTGTGCACGAGGAAATGAAAAACCTCAAGGGCGAGAAGAACCCGCTGACCCTGATCGCCAAGCAGTTTTCCGAGGAAGCGCGGGTGATCTGTTTCGACGAATTCTTCGTATCGGACATCACCGACGCGATGATCCTCGGCACACTGATGGAAGAGCTGTTCAAGAACGGCGTGACCCTGGTCGCGACGTCGAACATCGTTCCCGACGGCCTGTACAAGGACGGTTTGCAGCGTGCGCGCTTCCTGCCGGCGATTGCGCTGATCAAGCAGAACACCGAGATCGTCAACGTCGACAGCGGCGTCGACTATCGCCTGCGCCATCTTGAGCAAGCGGAGCTGTTCCACTTCCCGCTGAACGAAGCGGCAGAGGAGAGCCTGCGCAAGAGCTTCCGTGCGTTGACCCCGGAATGCACCAAGGCCATCGAGAACGATGTGCTGATCATCGAGAATCGGCAGATCAAGGCGATCCGTACCTGCGACGACGTGGCGTGGTTCGACTTCCGTGAGCTGTGCGATGGCCCGCGTAGCCAGAACGACTACATCGAACTCGGCAAGATCTTCCATGCGGTGCTGCTCAGCGGCGTGGAGCAGATGAGCGTGACCACGGACGACATCGCGCGTCGGTTCATCAACATGGTCGACGAGTTCTACGACCGCAACGTCAAGTTGATCATCTCGGCGGAAGTCGAATTGAAAGACCTGTACACCGGCGGTCGCCTGAACTTCGAATTCCAGCGCACGCTCAGCCGCTTGCTGGAAATGCAGTCCCACGAATTTCTGTCGCGGGCGCATAAGCCCTAGGCGGGAGCTGCAAGCTTCAAGCGGAAAGCTGCAAGAGGAGATATCGCTCACTTGCAGCTTAAAGCTTGCCGCTTGAAGCTGCTGTCAGGCCGCCTGCTGGAACTGCTGGCGGTACTGATTCGGCGACAGGTCGGTGTGTTGACGGAACAGCCGCGCGAAGAAGCTGGCGTCGTCGTAGCCCACTTCGTAGCTGATGGTCTTGATGCTCTTGCGTGAGCCTGACAGCAAGCCCTTTGCGGTTTCGATGCGCAGGCGTTGCAGGTAATGCAGCGGCTTGTCGCCCGTTGCGGTCTGGAAGCGGCGCATGAAGTTGCGGATGCTCATGCCGTGCTCGCGGGCTACATCCTCGAAACGGAATTTGTCGGCGAAGTGTTCTTCGAGCCAGTGCTGGATCTGCAGGATGATCACGTCCTGGTGCAGCTTTTGCCCGCCAAACCCAATCCGTCCCGGTGCGTAGCTGCGTTGCACTTCGTAGAGAATGTCGCGAGCGACGGTCTGCGCAACATGGGCGCCGCAGAAGCGCTCGATCAGGTAGATATAAAGATCACACGCTGAGATCGTGCCGCCTGCGCAATACAGGTTATCGGCGTCGGTGAGGTGTTTTTCCTGATTCAGCAGCACGTTCGGAAAACGCTCGGCGAACTCGTTGAAAAACCGCCAGTAGGTGGTCGCCTCCTTGCCGTCGAGCAGCCCCGCATCCCCAAGCCAGAACACACCGCTGGCCTCACCGCAGAGCACAGCGCCGCGCGCATGTTGCTCGCGCAGCCACGGCAGGATTTGCGGATAGCGCTCGCGCAGGGTGTCAAAGTCTTCGACGAAAGCAGGAAGGATGATGATGTCGCTGTGTTCAAGCACACCGTCTACGGGGATCACGACGTCGCTGAAACTGCGAACTTCCTTTCCGTCCGGGCTGACCAGTCGGGTTTCGAAGGCCGGCTTGAAGCCCTGTCCCAACTGCTTGCCGTAGCGCAGGCTGGCGAGGTGAAAGAAGTCTTTGGCTTGCATGAGCGTGGACGCAAAAATGCCATCAATCGCAAGAATGCTGACACGCCGCAATGGCGTGTTGGGTTGGATAGACATAGTCTTTTGTTCTTATATGGGAAAGTGGTCAAGCAACGGCGTGATCGTCTTATTTTTTGTCGGATGTGTCCAGTGTCGCCGTCAACCGGCTGCGCCTACGCTCTGCTGACGTTTTGTCCGACAATCCTTCGCGCCAGGTGCAGCCATGCTCGCCAGAACACTCTTCAGCTCAGAACACGAACTGTTCCGTAACAGCGTCCGCAAGTTCTTCGAACAGCACGCGGTGCCGTTTCATGCCCAGTGGGAGAAGCAGGGCCACATCGACCGTACGCTGTGGAACCGGGCGGGGGAGCAGGGCATGTTGTGTTCGCACCTGCCGGAAGAGTACGGCGGCATGGGCGCGGACTTCCTCTACACCACGGTGGTGATCGAGGAAATCTCTCGCCTCGGCCTGACCGGTATCGGGTTCTCTCTGCATTCGGATATCGTCGCGCCGTACATCCTCCACTACGGAAGTGAGGCGCTGAAGCTCCAATATTTGCCCAAGCTGGTGTCGGGGGAGCTGGTGACCGCCATCGCGATGACCGAACCGGGCGCGGGGTCCGACCTGCAAGGGGTCAAGACCACCGCAGTGCTGGATGGCGACGAGTACATCATCAATGGTTCGAAAACCTTCATCACCAACGGGTTTCTCGCTGATCTGGTGATTGTCGTCGCGAAGACTGATCCCGGTGCAGGCGCGAAGGGCACCAGCCTGTTTGTCGTGGAGGCGGGCACGGCCGGTTTTGCGAAGGGCAAGCGATTGGAAAAGGTCGGCATGAAGGCGCAGGACACGTCGGAATTGTTCTTCCAGGACGTGAGAGTGCCCAAGGAGAACCTGCTGGGTCAGGCCGGGATGGGTTTCGCGTATTTGATGCAGGAACTCCCGCAGGAGCGCCTGACGGTCGCCATCGGCGCCATTGCCTCCGCCGAAGCGGCCTTGCAATGGACGCTCGACTACACGCGGGAGCGCAAGGCGTTTGGCAAGGCCATCATCGATTTTCAGAACACCCGCTTCAAACTGGCCGAAATCGCCACTGAAGTTCAGATTGGTCGTACGTTCATTGATCGGTGCCTGGAGTTGCACCTGGAAGGGAAGCTGGATGTGCCCACGGCGGCCATGGCGAAATACTGGTCAACTGACCTGCAATGCAAGGTGCTGGACGAATGCGTGCAGCTGCATGGCGGCTACGGCTTCATGTGGGAATACCCGATCGCCCGGGCTTGGGCCGATGCGCGGGTGCAGCGGATTTATGCCGGGACCAACGAAATCATGAAAGAGATCATTGCCCGGTCTCTGTGAAGCTCGACACAGGCCTGTAGGAGCGCGCTTGCCCGCGAAATGGCGGTAGGTCAGCCAAGCCGTCGGTGACTGATCAAACGCTATACGCGGGCAAGCGCGCTCCTACAATTAATCATCGATCAAGGCGCAGGATTCGGCTGATCCTTGTGAATCGCTTCAATGCCCGCCAGCACTTCATCCGACAGCACCAGTTCCGCGCTCGCCAAGTTGCTTTCCAGCTGCTCGAGCGTCGTTGCACCGATGATGTTGCTGGTCACGAAGCTGCGGCTGGTCACGAACGCCAGTGCCATTTGCGCGGGATCAAGACCGTGCTCACGCGCCAGCGCAACGTAGCGCGCGCAGGCCGCTTCCGATTGCGGATTGAAGTAGCGCGTGAAGCGGCTGTACAGGCTCAAACGGCCCTTGGCAGGGCGAGCGCCGTCGGCATATTTGCCGGACAACATGCCGAACGCCATAGGCGAGTAGGCCAGCAGGCCGCACTGCTCGCGAATCGCCACTTCCGCCAGACCCACCTCGAAGCTGCGGTTGAGCAGGTTGTAGGGGTTCTGAATAGACACCGGGCGCGTCAGGCCATGGGCGTCGGATTCAGCAAGAAACTTCATGGTGCCCCACGGCGTTTCGTTTGACAGACCGACGTGGCGGATCTTGCCGGCCTTGACCTGCTCGTCCAGCGCTTCGAGCACTTCCAGCAGCGGGGTGAAGTGCTCCTCGCTGTGGTTGTAACCCAGCTTGCCGAAGAAGTTGGTGCTGCGCTCAGGCCAGTGCAGTTGATACAGATCGAGGTAATCGGTCTGCAGGCGTTTGAGGCTGGCATCCAGCGCCGCGACGATGTGATCGCGGTTGAATTTCAGCTGACCGTCACGGATGTAGTCGATGCCGTTGCCGGGACCGGCGATCTTGCTGGCGAGGATCCAGTCAGCGCGGTCGCCGCTCTGCTTGAACCAGTTGCCGATGATGGTCTCGGTGCTGGCGTAGGTTTCTTTCTTCGGCGGGACCGGATACATCTCGGCGGTGTCGATGAAATTGATGCCGGCGGCCTTGGCACGTTCGATCTGCGCGAAGGCCTCGGACTGGCTGTTCTGCTCGCCCCAGGTCATGGTGCCGAGGCAGATTGCGCTGACATTGAGGTCGGTTCTGCCCAGTTGGCGGTAGTCCATTTGGCTCTCCTGTTTAAAAGAGCCATAAAAGCAGGTTGAAATTTTTTTCGCAATCTGCATAATTCCGCTCCTCTTTGTCGCTGGAGTGATGCCCGGCGACAAAAGAAACCGCTGCGATCGAACGCGCTGACCCGAGCCCCCTATAGCGTTCGTGCCCGGCGGCCTTTGACTTGTCAAAGACCGTACTAATGAGTATGCTCCGCCGTCTATTTTTCAGGGCGGCCTTTGAGGCTATAAAGAATGAAAACTTTTACCGCTAAACCGGAAACAGTAAAGCGCGACTGGTTCGTCGTCGACGCTGCTGGTCAGACCCTGGGTCGTCTGGCCACTGAAATCGCGAGCCGTCTGCGTGGCAAGCACAAGCCGGAATACACTCCGCACGTTGACACTGGCGACTACATCGTCGTGATCAATGCCGAGCAGATCCGTGTGACCGGTGCCAAGACCACCGACAAGATCTACTACTCTCACTCCGGTTTCCCGGGCGGGATCAAGTCGATCAACTTTGAAAAGCTGATCGCCAAAGCTCCTGAGCGCGTGATCGAGACCGCGGTCAAAGGCATGCTGCCTAAGAACCCGCTGGGTCGCGACATGTATCGTAAGCTGAAAGTCTATGCGGGCGCTGCACACCCTCATACTGCTCAGCAGCCCCAAGAACTGAAGTTTTAACGGAATAGTTCATTATGTCGGCGACTCAAAATTACGGCACTGGCCGTCGCAAGACCGCAACCGCTCGCGTTTTCCTGCGTCCGGGTACCGGTAACATCTCCATCAACAACCGTTCCCTGGACTCGTTCTTCGGTCGCGAAACTGCCCGCATGGTAGTTCGTCAGCCGCTGGAACTGACTCAGACTGTCGAGAAATTCGACATCTACGTCACTGTCATCGGCGGTGGTGTGAGTGGTCAAGCTGGCGCAATCCGCCACGGTATCACCCGCGCTCTGATGCAATACGACGAAACCCTGCGCGGCGCTCTGCGCAAAGCAGGCTTTGTCACTCGCGATGCTCGCGAAGTTGAACGTAAGAAAGTCGGTCTGCGTAAAGCGCGTAAGCGTCCGCAGTACTCGAAGCGTTAATTCGCTTCCGTTCAAAAAGAACGCTCAGTTTCTATACGAAGCTGGGCGTTTTTTTATGGCTGTCGTTTATTGATTTCGAGGGCCTGATCAAGGAGATCTCGGATGCTGACGGAAGAGGGCGCAATGGGCAATGACGGTGTTAACACGGCCCGGCGTCGCTTCCTCGTGACAGCCACGTCTGTGGTAGGCGCAGCAGGAGCGGTAGGCGCCGCCGTGCCATTTGTGGGTTCATGGTTCCCCAGTGCCAAAGCCAGGGCGGCGGGAGCGCCTGTCAAAGTCAACATCAGCAAGATCGAGCCGGGCCAGCAGATGATCGCTCAATGGCGCGGTCAGCCGGTGTTCATTGTCCGTCGCACGCCCGAGATCCTGTCCAGTCTGAGCAAGCTTATCGGCGAGCTGTCCGACCCTGATTCAAAGGATTCCATCCAGCCTGCCTATGTCGATCCAGTTGTCCGTTCAATCCGGCCTGACATCCTGCTGTTGATCGGCATCTGTACCCATCTCGGCTGCTCGCCTACGTTTCGGCCCGAAGTCGCCCCGGTCGACCTGGGCAAAGATTGGGTCGGCGGATATTTCTGCCCTTGTCACGGCTCCAGGTACGACCTTGCCGGACGCGTCTACAAGGCGCAGCCTGCACCGCTGAATCTGCCAGTGCCCCCGCATTCCTACGAGTCGGACTCAATCATCGTCATTGGTGTGGATCAGGAGAAAGCGTGATGAGCAGGCTCATGGACTGGATCAATGCGCGCTTTCCCGCGACTTCGATGTGGGAGAACCACCTCAGCAAGTATTACGTACCCAAGAACCTCAACTTCTTCTATTTCTTCGGCTCGCTGGCGTTGCTGGTGCTGGTCAACCAGATCCTCACGGGCATCTGGCTGACGATGAGTTACACGCCCACAGCTGAGGGGGCCTTCGCCTCGATCGAGTACATCATGCGTGACGTCGCATACGGCTCAATCCTGCGACTGCTGCACTCGACTGGCGCATCGGCGTTCTTCATCGTCATCTACTTGCACATGTTTCGCGGGCTGCTGTACGGCTCATATCAGAAGCCGCGGGAGTTGGTCTGGGTTTTCGGCATGCTGATTTATCTGGCGCTGATGGCGGAAGCGTTTACCGGCTACCTGCTGCCGTGGGGGCAGATGTCGTACTGGGGCGCTCAGGTGATCATTTCGCTGTTCGGCGCGATTCCCCTCATCGGGGGCGACCTCGCTCAGTGGATTCGTGGCGATTACCTCGTTTCAGGCATCACACTCAATCGCTTCTTCGCGCTGCACGTCGTGGCCTTGCCGATCGTGATCGTCGGGCTTGTGGTGCTGCATATTCTGGCGCTGCGTGAAGTGGGCTCGAACAACCCCGATGGCATCGACATCAAAAAGTACAAGGACGAGAACGGCAACCCCCTGGACGGCATTCCTTTCCACCCGTACTACACGGTCAAGGATCTGCTCGGCGTCGTGGTGTTTTTGTTGATCTTCTGCTCGGTGGTATTTTTCTTCCCGGGGATGGGCGGCTACTTTCTCGAGAAGGCCAACTTCGAGCTAGCGAACCCACTCAAGACCCCGGAGCACATTGCGCCGGTCTGGTACTTCACGCCGTTCTACGCCATCTTGCGCGCCATCCCGGACAAGCTCCTCGGCGTCATGGCCATGGGCGCAGCCATCGCCTTGCTGTTCGTGCTGCCGTGGGTTGACCGCAGTCCGGTCAAATCGATGCGCTACAAGGGCTGGCTGAGCCGCCTCTGGCTGCTGCTGTTTTGCGCGTCCTTCGGGACGCTCGGGGTGCTGGGCGTTCTGCCGCCGAGCCCCGGCCGTGCGTTGCTGTCACAGGTCTGCACCTTCCTGTATTTCGCCTACTTCATCCTGATGCCGTTCTACACGCGGATGGAGCGGACGAAGCCGGTGCCGGACAGGGTGACCGGTTGATGAAAACGCTGTGCCTGGTCTTGCTCATTGCCCTGTTGCCGGCGTTGTCGTTTGCCGGTGAGTATGGCGCGGAACTGGAAAGCGTCGACATCGACGTGTCCGACAAAGGGGCCCTGCAGGATGGCGCGCAGACGTTCGTCAATTACTGCATGGGTTGCCACAGCGCCAGTTTCCAGCGCTATGAACGCGTCGCGGACGATTTGGGCATTTCCCACGAGCTGATGCTGGAAAAGCTGGCGCCTGCCGGAGCGAAGATCGGCGATCACATGACCATCGGCATGCAGCCGGCGGATGCGAAGAACTGGTTTGGCGCAGCACCGCCCGATCTGACCCTTGTGGCGCGGGTACGCGGAACTGACTGGCTCTACGGCTACCTGCGATCATTCTACGAGGACCCGACGCGGCCCTGGGGCGTGAACAACAGCGTTCTCCCCGACGTGGCCATGCCCAACGTGCTGGAAGGGCTTCAGGGGCGTCAGAGGCTCGGCTGCCAGCAGGTACCGCGTGGCGAAGGCGACAAAAAAAGCGATGGGCCTGCTGGCTCGCCGTTGACCGATCAAGCCTGCGATCAACTGATGACCATGGCCAACACCGGCACGCTGACCGAAGAACAGTTCAACGAGAAGATCAAGAACCTCGTCACCTTCCTCGCTTACTCAGCCAACCCAGACAAGCTCCAGCACCAGCGCATCGGCACCTTCGTGCTGCTTTACCTCGCCGGGTTGTTCATCCTGGCCTACCTGCTCAAGCGCGAATTCTGGAAAGACATCCACTGAGCGGACGTCTGATTCGCGGGTCTGCGCCGCTTGCGGCTGAGCTGTTTCAGGTAATGAGGGAAGAGCAGGTATAGTGGCGGGCTGAAGATTGCAGAATCTACCTTGAGTAAATGAGCTATCTTGTCGCCCGCGTTGAACACCCGATCATCGTGGACGTCGCCGAAAGCGCCCTCGCGGCGCATCCGTATTTCTGCTTTTTGAATATCTACAAGCGAGGAGGACCGCCATGGGCGTGACCAATCGGTTGGCCTGTTACTCCGACCCCGCCGACCACTATTCCCATCGCGTGCGCATTGTGCTCGCCGAGAAAGGTGTCAGCGCCGAGATCATTGAAGTTGTCGAGGGCCGTCATCCGCCCAAATTGATCGAGGTGAATCCGTACGGCAGCGTGCCAACCCTGGTCGATCGCGACCTGGCGTTGTACGAGTCGACGGTGGTGATGGAATACCTGGACGAACGTTATCCCCATCCGCCGCTGCTCCCGGTCTATCCGGTGGCGCGTGCCAACAGCCGCTTGCTGATCCACCGGATTCAGCGCGACTGGTGCGGTCTGGTGGATCTGATTCTGGACCCGCGCAGCAAAGAAGCTGCACGTGTTCAGGCGCGCAAGGAACTGCGCGAAAGTCTGACCGGCGTGTCGCCGTTGTTCGCGGACAAGCCTTTTTTCCTGAGCGACGAGCAAAGTCTGGTTGACTGCTGTCTATTGCCCATACTCTGGCGCCTGCCGATTCTGGGTATCGAATTGCCGCGGCCCGCCAAGCCGCTGCTTGACTATATGGAGCGCCAATTTGCGCGTGAGGCATTTCAGGCAAGTCTGTCTGGTGCCGAACGCGACATGCGCTAAGGCCTTAGGAGCCGTTTGATGAACTCCAGTCGCCCTTATCTGATCCGCGCGCTGTATGAGTGGATCGTGGATAACGATTGCACACCGCACGTACTCGTCAACGCCGAGTATCCAGCGGTGCAAGTCCCGCAAGGCTTTGCTAATGACGGGCAGATCGTCCTGAACATTTCACCGAGCGCCGTGCGCCATCTGCACATGGACAACGACGCGGTGAGTTTTGAAGGCCGCTTCGGTGGCGTTCCCCACAGCCTGTACGTGCCGATTGCCGCCATCATGGGCATTTATGCCCGCGAGAACGGCCAGGGCATGGTCTTCGACCTTGAGCCTGCTGTGGATGAAGACGAAGATCTGGACGTCGAAGACGACATGCCGCCACCGAACGACGAGCCACCACGCCCTACGGGCCGGCCGAGTCTGAAAGTGGTCAAGTAAGTTGAGCCTGCAGTAACGAAAAAGGCGATCCCGAGGGATCGCCTTTTTTTGTAAGTGCTGATTGGCGCTTGCCACACCGTCAGTCGATGTACTCAAACAGCTTCACGATCTTCTGTACGCCGCCGACGCCTTGCACCAGGTTGGTGGCGCGGGTGGCTTCTGCCTGGGTCAGCAGGCCCAGCAGGTAGACGATGCCGTTTTCAGTCACGACCTTGATGCGCGAACCCGGGATTGTGCTGTCGGTCAGCATCTCGGTTTTGATCTTGCTGGTCAGCCAGGCGTCATTGCTGCGCGCCAGCATCGAGGACGGGCCGGTGACCTGGAGCTCGTTGTTCACCTTCTTGACCTTCTGCACCTGGCTGGCGGTTTGCTCGGCCAGTTGCTTGAGGTCGGCGCGCGGTGTCTGGCCGGCCAGCAGGACGATGCCGTTGAAGCTGGTCACGACGATGTGCGAGGCGTTGTCCAGATCAGGGTTGGCCTTGGCGATGTTCACCGAGACCTTGGTCTCGATCAGCGAGTCGTCGATCTTGCTGCCGAAGGTGCGTGTACCGCGATCGTCATCGATCGGCGCTTCACGGCTGGCGTTGATCACCGAGCTGCATCCGCTGATGCCCAGGCAGAGCGTCAGGGCCAGCAGGCTAAGACGTTTGGATATCATTCTTCACTCCCGAACAGTTGGCTGTCGATCAAGTCGCAAAGGCAGTGGATCGCCAGCAGGTGGACTTCCTGAATACGTGCGGTGACTTTTGCCGGGACGCGGATTTCAACGTCCTCCGGCAACAGCAGCGACGCGACGTCGCCGCCATCGCGACCGGTCAAGGCTACGACAATCATTTCACGATCATGTGCGGCCTGGATGGCCTGAATAATGTTCGCCGAATTGCCGCTGGTGGAAATCGCCAGCAGCACATCGCCCGGCTGACCCAGCGCACGAATCTGTTTGGAGAAGATTTCGTTGTAGCTGTAGTCGTTGGCAATCGAGGTGATGGTGGAGGTGTCGGTGGTCAGCGCGATAGCGGGCAGGCTCGGTCGCTCGCGCTCGAAACGGTTGAGCAGCTCCGAGGAAAAGTGCTGAGCATCACCCGCCGAACCGCCGTTGCCGCAGGCGAGCATCTTGCCCTCGTTGAGCAGGGCGTTGACCATCACTTGGCTGGCTTGCTCGATGTGGGGGGCAACCACATCCATCGCCTGTTGCTTGGTGTCGATGCTGGCCTGAAAAAGCTGGCGGATTCGGGATTGCATGTCCATCTATGAAAACCTTAATAGGGGCGGCTGGTCGGGGCGGCATCCGATAAGTCATCGGCGTCCCGGCACAAAACTGTGCAGCCCGCAAAGCAAAGAGCAAAAAGAGCCAGTGTGGTTCGTTGGGTGGTAAGGGATAAAGCGCAATACCAGAAGCTTCCCGGCTAAAGCCGGTCCTACGAAAGGGAAGGCGGCCGATCTTACGCTGCAATCCGACGGAATCATCGCGTTTTCAGCAATCGAAAGCGTTCGTCAGCCAGTTAAGCGGAGGCGACGTGCCGGGGTCGCCATTGATCGCGACAACGTCAAAGCGACACGGCGAATCGGCCCAGCGCACCTCGCTTTGCAGAAAGGATTGAGCCGCCAGCGTGAGCTTTTCCTGCTTGCGAAAATCGACGCTTTCCAGTGCGCCACCCCAACCGGCGTGGCGACGATACCGAACTTCGACGAATACTACTGTATCGCCGTCGAGCATGACCAGATCAAGCTCGCCGCGTTTGCATGACCAGTTGCGGGTAATCAGCTGCAAGCCATGCTGTTGCAGGTGACGCAAGGCGTAGGCTTCGGCCTCGCGCCCTGCTGTTTGACGGGTGGTGCCTGAGGTCAAGGCGCGGTGTCCGGCAGGCGCTGGACCTTGCCGTCTACGAACTCTGCCCACGGCAGCTGACGCTCGATGCGTTGGCCCTGACCGATCGCCAGGCTGCCGGACAGGCCATCGATGCGGCTGTCAGGAAGGGTTTTCAGTTGAGTCAGTCGTGGCGCCAAACGATACGCGTCGATGCCCATGGCGTAGAGACGGCCAAGGCTGCCGGAGGCTTGTGGCCATTGAGCGGTCACTTGCTGGCGCAGCGGGTCGTTAGCGTTCAGCAACCACGGGGTTTCGCAGAAGCGCACGCCGTTCAGGTCGTTGTACATCGCCGGGTCGCCGCTGTTGGTGAACAGGTGCGAAGTGGCGTAGACCGGAACATCACCAGCGTACTGGAAGACCATGGTCGGCTTGATCTGCTGCGCCTGTTGAGGCGTCGCGGCGAGGAACATGAAGTCTACGTCCTGGCGACGGGAGGGCTGGGCAGCCATCTGCGTGCCAGTGGCGCTTTGGACGCGCTGGGCACGGCCTTCGCTGCTGCGCAGCTGGAACAGATCGGCAACCTGTTGAGCGAGTGCGACCGGCTGATCAATGCGTTCAGCACCCAGCAGGGTGCCGCCCTTGGCTTGCCAGCTTTGACGGAAGGCCTCCAGCACGCGATCACCCCATTCGCCCTTTGGCACCATGGCCACCGCACTGCGCTTGCCATCGGCCCAGGCGCGGCGCGCCACTTCACGAGCTTCGTCTTCAGCCGCCAGACCGAACTGATACAGCTCGGCAGGGCCCTGGGTACCGGAATCGCTGTAGTTCAGCGCCAGCGTGGTGATCGGCAATTGAGGGCGAGCGCTCAGTTGTTTAACCAGTGGCTTCTCCAGCGGACCGACCACCAGTTGCACGCCGGCCGCTTTGGCTTGTGCGTAGAAGGCGTCCATCGACGTCACGCGGGAACTGTCGAACACTTCGATCGCAGGTGGCTTCTCGCCGGCCTGTTGAGCTTGATAGTTCGCGGCCATGAAGCCGTCACGCAGCGCGCGGGATACCGAAGCGAGCGGACCGTCTTGCGGCAGCAGCAACGCAATTTTGGTCAAAGGCTGGCTCTTCAGGTCACGCAATTGCGCGAGGGCAGTCGGCAACTGACGTGCCGCCGGGTGCTGAGGGTTCTGCGCTTTCCAGTTGTCGATGGCCGCCTGTTGCTGCTCCAGCGTGCCGGCACCTTTGACCGCGCGGGCCAGGCTCAGCCAGCCGCCCATGTCATCGTTGGCCGAGCTTTGCAGCTGCTCGGGTGGCAGCGCGGCAACCAGCGTCCAGATGGCGTCGTTGTTCGCGTTCAGTGCGTCGCCTTGCAGCAGCGGGCCCATGAACACGCGCTCACTCGCGGCGGCGAGGGTCTGACCATCTGCCTCAAAAGCCCGGGCGCGAACGGTGTGAGCACGGGTTTGCAGGTCAACCGGCATTTCGCCCAGATGCTGCATGCTCGGGTGGTTGAGTGCGGTCAGCGCGGCTTTCGGCTGGCTGCGACCCAGTGCCAGTTCGGCAGACAGAGTGTTGGCGTAGATTTGTTTGTCGGTTTTGAGCTGGTCCATCTGCACCTGCTCAAGGATGCTCGCGGCGCGGCTCGGGTTGTTCTGGCGCGCTGCCAGATCGGCCGCCGTCAGTTTCAGCAACGCTGCCTGATCCGGCGACTTCGCCGCAGCGGCTTGTTCGAGCAGTTGTTCGATGCTGGCATCGGGGGTGCGTGGCAATTCGCCAAGGCTGGAGGAGGGCGAACCGGCACAGGCAGCCAGAAGGGCAGCCAGGCAGAGGGCAGAGAACAGCCGCAGGCAAGCGATCATGTGTATGTTCCTGATACTCGAGCAAATTAGCGTGGAAGTGTACCCAAGCACTGGCCGGGGCGCGACGTTGAAGGCGTTAAAGCGGCGATATGGGTCGTCTCCGGGCGTGTCAGCCAAGCTGAAACGTCTTTCGCGGGGTCGCTGCCCTGATGCTGGCACTCGAACTGCGTTTTCAGGTCTCACGGGGTGCGGCGTCCTGTTTTGTGCGCCGCAGCCTGTACAATGCAGGCTTTTACACAACATGAGGTGTGCGCTTTGACTGCTCCGGGTGTTTCGAATTCCACTACAGGCGCGCTTTATGTGGTGGCCACGCCGATCGGCAACCTGGATGACATGAGCGCCCGTGCCTTAAAGGTGCTGCGCGATGTTTCGCTGATTGCCGCAGAAGATACCCGGCACTCGTTACGGCTGATGCAGCACTTTGGCATTCCGACGCCGTTGGCGGCCTGTCATGAGCACAACGAGCGCGAGGAGGGCAGCCGCCTTATTACGCGTCTGCTGGCGGGCGATAACGTTGCGTTGATTTCCGATGCCGGCACGCCACTGATTTCCGATCCTGGCTACCATCTGGTGCGTCAGGCCCGCGCAGCCGGTATTCAAGTGATCCCGGTCCCGGGCGCCTGCGCCTTGATCGCGGCATTGTCTGCGGCAGGGTTGCCGTCAGACCGCTTTATCTTCGAAGGCTTCTTGCCCGCCAAGTCCGTGGGTCGCAAAGCGCGCCTGGAACTCGTCAAAGAAGAACCGCGCACGCTGATCTTCTATGAAGCGCCCCATCGCATTCTCGAATGCCTTCAGGACATGGAGGAAATCTTCGGTCCGGACCGTCCCGCCTTGCTCGGGCGAGAGTTGACGAAAACATTCGAAACCCTCAAAGGACTGCCGCTGTCCGAACTGCGTGCCTTCGTTGAGGGCGACAGTAATCAGCAACGGGGCGAGTGCGTTGTGCTGGTGGCAGGTTGGAGCGAACCCGAAGGCGAGGATGTGATTGGCGCCGAAGCGCGGCGGGTGCTGGATCTGCTGCTGGCGGAAATGCCGCTCAAGCGTGCAGCTGCGCTGGCAGCAGAGATCACCGGCGTACGCAAAAACCTGCTTTATCAGGTGGCGCTGGATAAACAGAAAAGCGTGTGACGGGATGTCGCGGGCAGCGCTGCAAATGGCGCGAGAGCCGATTAAAGCTTGTTCTTGAGCCGTCCTCCCATTAACCTTGGCGGCGGAGAGTCGATTGGACAGTCGCTGCCTTTCATTGTTCTGCAATGAAGGGGGGAGGAAAGTCCGGGCTCCATAGGGCGGAGTGCCAGGTAACGCCTGGGGGGCGCGAGCCTACGGAAAGTGCCACAGAAAATAACCGCCTAAGCACTTCGGTGCCGGTAAGGGTGAAAAGGTGCGGTAAGAGCGCACCGCACGGCTGGCAACAGTTCGTGGCTAGGTAAACCCCACTCGGAGCAAGACCAAATAGGGTTCCAAGGCGTGGCCCGCGCTGGAACCGGGTAGGTTGCTAAAGATGTCCAGTGATGGCCATCGTAGAGGAATGACTGTCCTCGACAGAACCCGGCTTACAGATCGACTCTCCACCTCCTTTTCTCCCCCTCGTTTGTACGATTTATCCCCTCCGGTAATACCAAAAAAATCTTAAACCTCACAAATCACTTTAACTTCGAACGCCATCCGTTTGTTCGTCCTGGGAAATATCCGTAGGACCGATCCGAAATCCGCCACATCTCCTTCGTAAGTGCTCCTAAATATCCGTCCTATAAGGGTTTTCCTCGTGAAGTCGCCTTGACGGTGTGGTGGGCGCATTCCTATAGTGTGCGCGAGTGGCGGAAAGTGGCGTGAAGTGGGTTTTTTAGGCTCGAAAAGATAATATTTGGAGATCGCGCCGTGTTCCGTGGTGCAAACGCAATCAATCTCGACGCAAAGGGCCGTCTCGCTATGCCGAGCCGGTACCGTGACGAGTTGGATTCGCGTAGCGCAGGGCAACTGATCGTCACCATTGATACCGTCGACCCGTGCTTGTGCATCTATCCGCTTCCCGAGTGGGAGCTGATCGAGGCCAAGCTGCGTGAGCTCGCCACCTTCCGTGAAGAAAACCGTCGTCTGCAGCGGCTGTTGATCGGGAACGCGGTGGATCTGGAGCTGGACGGCAGCGGGCGTTTCCTGGTGCCGCCACGTTTGCGTGAATACGCCAAGCTCGATAAGCGAGTGATGCTGGTAGGCCAGCTCAACAAGTTTCAACTGTGGGATGAGGACGCCTGGAACGCACTTGCTGATGCGGACCTTGCGGCCATTCAAAAACCGGGCGCTATGCCTGATGAACTGCGTGATTTGATTCTGTGACTACGAATAGCGGCTTTACCCACATCACCGTACTGCTCGAAGAAGCCGTCGAGGCTCTCGCGGTGCGCGCCGATGGCTGCTATCTGGATGGCACCTTTGGGCGCGGCGGACATAGCCGCCTCATATTGCAGAACCTGGGGCCGGAGGGTCGGCTTCTCGGATTCGATAAAGATCCCCAGGCGATTGCCACCGGGCAAACGCTGGCGGCCGAAGACGGCCGCTTTGTCATTGTGCAGCGCAGCTTTGCCGAGCTGGGCGCCGAAGCTCAAGCACGCGGGTTGGCGGGCAAGGTCAGCGGCATCCTTCTGGATCTCGGTGTGTCGTCGCCACAACTGGACGACCCTGAGCGCGGCTTCAGCTTCATGAACGATGGCCCCCTCGACATGCGCATGGACCCGTCCCGCGGCGTCAGCGCAGCCGAGTTCGTCAATACGGCGCCCGCCGAAGAAATCGCCCGCGTTTTCAAAGAATACGGCGAAGAACGTTTCTCCCGCCGCATGGCAGGTGCCGTCGTGGCCCGTCGCGAGACTCAGCCGTTCGAGCGCACTGGCGATCTGGCCGAAGTGCTGAAAGTCGCCAACCCGGCGTGGGAAAAGGGCAAGAACCCTGCGACCCGTGCGTTCCAGGGCCTGCGCATCCACGTCAACAACGAACTGGGCGATCTGGAAGCAGGGCTTGATGCTGCGCTGGAAGCCCTTGAAGTGGGCGGCCGTCTGGTGGTTATCAGCTTCCACTCGCTGGAAGACCGCATCGTCAAATTGTTCATGCGCAAGCTGGTCAAGGGCGAAGCCGACAACCTGCCGCGCAACCTGCCGATCCGTCATCAGGCGTTCGAGCCACGTATCAAGCTGGTCGGCAAGGCGCAGTTCGCGTCCGACGATGAAACCCGCGCCAATCCGCGTTCGCGCAGCGCCGTCATGCGCATCGCGGAGAAACTCCGATGAGCCGCGGTTTCTTCAAGCCCCTGCCGGGCGGCAGCTTCTTCATGCTGATGCTATTCATCGCCGTGCTGGTTTCGGCGATCGGTGTGGCGTACAGCGCGCATTGGAACCGTCAGCTGCTCAACTCCCTGTACGGTGAACTCAGCGTGCGCGACAAAGCGCAGGCCGAGTGGGGTCGTCTGATTCTTGAGCAAAGCACCTGGACTGCCCACAGCCGTATCGAGGCCCTGGCCACCGATCAGCTGAAAATGCGCATTCCGAACGCCGCCGATATCCGGATGGTGTCGCCATGATGAAACTCGAAGGGGCGCTTTACCCGTGGCGGTTCCGTGTCGTGGTCGGCCTGCTGTCGGTCATGGTCATCGCGATCTGCTACCGCATCGTCGACCTGCAAGTCATCGACCACCGCTTCCTTATCGAACAGGGTGATGCGCGCAGCCTGCGTACCGTTTCGATTCCTGCCCACCGTGGTTTGATCACTGACCGCAACGGTGAGCCCCTTGCTGTCAGTACGCCGGTCACCACCATTTGGGCCAACCCGTCCGAAATGCAGGCCGACAAGACCAAGTGGGTCCAGCTTGCGCAGGCACTGGGGCAGGACCCCAAGGCGCTGACGGATCGCCTCAATGAGCAGGCGAGCAAAGAATTCATCTATCTGGTCCGTGGCCTGACCCCGGAGCAGGGTCAGTCGGTACTCGATCTGAAAGTCCCGGGCGTTTACGGCAAGGAAGAATTCCGCCGTTTCTACCCGGCGGGCGATGTCACCGCGCACATGGTCGGCTTCACCGACCTCGATGATCACGGCCGTGAAGGCGTAGAGCTGGCCTATGAAGACTGGCTCGCGGGTGTCCCCGGCAAGCGGCAGGTCATCAAGGACCGGCGCGGCAGGATGATCAAAGACCTGCAAGTGAAGAAAAACGCCAAGGCCGGCAAGACCTTGGCTTTGTCTATTGATCTGCGCCTGCAATACCTGGCAACCCGCGAGCTGCGTAACGCCATTCAGGAAAACGACGCCAAGGCCGGCAGCCTGGTGATCATGGACGTGAAAACCGGCGAAGTACTGGCGATGGTCAATCAGCCGACCTACAACCCGAACAACCGTCGCACCATGGTGCCGGCCGCGATGCGTAACCGCGCGATCATCGACGTGTTCGAGCCCGGTTCGACCATGAAGCCGATCTCCATGACTGCTGCGCTGGAAAGCGGCCGCTGGAAACCGAGCGACAAGGTCGAGGTGTATCCGGGTACGTTGCAGATCGGTAAGTACACCATCCGTGACGTGACCAAAACCGAAGGCCCGATCCTCGACCTGACCGGTATTCTGATCAACTCCAGTAACGTCGGCATGAGCAAGGTGGCGTTCGACGTCGGTGGCGAAGCGATTTTCCATGCCATGCAGCGCGTGGGCCTAGGCCAATACACCGGCCTCGGCTTCCCGGGCGAGCGCGTCGGCAACTTGCCGAACTACCGCGAGTGGCGCAAGGCTGAAACCGCAACGCTTTCGTACGGTTATGGCCTTTCGGTGACGGCGCTGCAGTTGGTGCACGCCTACGCGGCACTGGCCAACAACGGCAAGATTGTGCCGCTGACCATTCTCAAAACTGATAATCCAGCCGAGTCGGTTCAGGCCATTCCGGAAGCGACGGCCAAGACCGTGCAGGGCATGTTGCAGCAAGTGATCGAAGACCCGCGCGGCGTTTACCGTGCGCGCGTTCCGTCGTATCACGTGGCAGGCAAGTCCGGTACCGCGCGTAAGACATCCGTGGGCACCAAAGGCTATGCCGAAAATTCGTACCGTTCGCTGTTCGCCGGTTTCGGCCCGATGAGCAACCCGCGTTACGCGGTCGTTGTGGTCATCGATGAGCCGAGCAAAGGCGGTTACTTCGGCGGTCTGGTTTCCGCGCCTGTATTCAGCAAGGTGATGTCGGGCACGTTGCGCTTGATGAACGTGCGTCCGGACAACCTCGCGCCGGTTCCGCCCGAGCAACAAGCTAACGCTGTGCCCGCCGTCGCTCCAGTCAAGGGAGGGCGTGGCTGATGTCTTTGAATTTGAGCAAGCTGTTTGCCCAGTGCAACCGCGATCTGCTGATTCGCGAACTGACCCTGGACAGCCGCAAGGTGCGTCCGGGCGATCTGTTTCTGGCGATTCCGGGCCTCAAGGTCGATGGCCGTGAGCACATTACCGACGCCATTGCACACGGCGCGGCGGCTATCGCTTATGAAGCCGAAGGCGCCAAGGTGCTGCCGATCACCGACATCCCGATGATGCCGGTCAAGGGTCTGGCGGCACAGTTGTCCGACCTCGCCGGGCGCTTTTATGGCGACCCGAGCCGCAATCTGAACCTGATCGGCGTGACCGGCACCAACGGCAAAACCAGCGTGACTCAGTTGGTGGCGCAGGCGCTGGACAAGCTCGGGCAGCACTGCGGCATCATCGGCACGCTGGGCACCGGCTTCTATAGCGAGCTGAAAAGCGGCATTCACACCACGCCGGATCCGATCTCCGTGCAATCGACCCTCTATGACCTGAAAAGGGCCGGGGCCAAAGCGGTTGCCATGGAAGTCTCGTCCCATGGGCTGGATCAGGGCCGGGTGACCGCGCTGGCGTTCGACGTGGCGGTGATGACCAATCTGTCCCGTGACCATCTCGATTACCACGGCACCATGGAAGCCTACGCGGCCGCCAAGGCCAAGCTGTTCGCCTGGAATGACCTGCGTTGCCGTGTGGTCAATCTCGACGACGCCTTTGGGCGCGAGCTTGCGGCTGCGCCCCACGCGTCGCGTCTGATCACTTACAGCCAGGAAGACAGCAGCGCTTATCTGTTCTGCCGCGATGCGCATTTCGATGACGACGGCGTACGCGCGACCTTGCTGACGCCCCAGGGCAGTCATGTCTTGCGCAGCAGCTTGCTGGGCCGTTTCAACCTGAGCAATGTGCTGGCCGCAGTCGGCGCGTTGATGGGTCTCGATTATCCGCTGGACGACATCTTGAAGGTGCTGCCAACGCTGGAAGGCCCTGCCGGCCGGATGCAGCGTCTGGGCGGTGGCTCGCGTCCACTGGTGGTGGTCGATTACGCCCACACCCCTGATGCGCTGGAAAAAGTGCTTGCCGCTTTGCGCCCCCACGCAAAAGGTCAACTGACCTGCCTGTTCGGCTGCGGCGGCGATCGCGATCGTGGCAAGCGTCCGCTGATGGCCGAAGTGGTCGAGCGTCTGGCCGACAAAGTGCTGGTCACCGACGACAACCCGCGCAGCGAAGACCCTGCTCGTATTTTCGATGACATCCGTGCTGGGTTCGTCTCGGCGAACGCAGTCGATTTCGTTGCCGGGCGCGGTCAGGCCATCGCGCAGATCATCGCCCAGGCGTCCGCTGCCGATGTGATCGTGCTGGCCGGCAAGGGCCACGAGGATTACCAGGAAATCAACGGACAGCGTCAGCCGTTTTCCGATCTGGAAGAAGCCACCAAAGCGCTCGACGCCTGGGAGGCCGCACATGCTTAAGCCGCTCTCGTTCAGCGAATTGCTCGTGCCGCTCGACGCGCGTCGTGTGGGCCATGATTGCAGTTTCTCCGGTGTCAGCATCGACAGCCGCGGGATCACGCCCGGCCAGTTGTTCGTGGCGCTGACCGGCCCGCGGTTTGACGGTCACGACTACCTTGATCAAGTCGCCGCCAAAGGCGCAGTCGGCGCATTGGTTGAGCGCGAGATCCCGGGCAGTTCGTTGCCGCAGTTGATCGTCACCGACACCCGCAAAGCCCTGGCGCAACTGGGCGCGCTGAACCGCAATGCGTTTATGGACAAGCCGGTCGCTGCGATCACCGGTTCCAGCGGCAAGACCACTGTGAAAGAAATGCTCGCGAGCATTCTGCGCACGCGCGGTCCTGTGCTTGCGACGCGCGGCAATCTGAACAACGAATTGGGCGTCCCGTTGACGCTGCTTGAGCTGGCGCCGGAATTCGATGCCGCTGTGATTGAACTGGGCGCGTCCCGTGTGGGCGAGATCGCTTTCACCGTCAGCCTGACCAAGCCCCACGTCTGTGTCCTGACCAACGCCGGGACTGCCCACGTGGGCGAGTTCGGCGGTCCGGAAAAGATCGTCGAAGCCAAGGGCGAGATCATCGAAGGCCTGGACGCTCGCGGTATCGCGGTATTGAACCTCGACGACAAGGCATTCGATATCTGGGTGGCCCGCGCCGGCGCACGCAAAGTCTTGAGCTTCGCGCTCAGCAACAGCCGCGCCGACTTCCACGCCACCGACCTGGGCATCGACGCGCGCGGTTGCCCGGCGTTCACGCTGAACACCCCGGCCGGCTCCGCGCCGGTGCAATTGAATCTGTTGGGCACGCATAACGTTGCCAACGCATTGGCCGCCGCTGCTGCTGCCCATGCGCTGGGCGTTTCGCTCGCGGGCATCGTGGCCGGGCTCAACGACGTGCAGCCGGTCAAGGGTCGCACTGTGGCGCAACTGGCGCCGAACGGCATGCGCGTCATTGATGACACCTACAACGCCAACCCCACGTCCGTGGCGGCCGCGACCGACATTCTCACCGGGTTCCCGGGCCGCAAGGTGCTGGTGCTGGGCGATATCGGCGAGTTGGGCGCCTGGGCGGAGCAGGGCCATCGCGACGTCGGCGCATACGCAGTCGGCAAGGTCGACGCGCTGTATGCCGTCGGTCCGTTGATGGCCCATGCGGTCAGGGCTTTCGGGCAGGATGCCCGCCATTTTGAAACTCAGGCCGAGCTGATCGAAGCGCTCGGCGCCGAGCACGATAAAAACACCACCATTTTGATTAAAGGTTCACGCAGCGCTGCGATGGAAAACGTCGTAGCGGCCTTATGCGGAACACGCCTGGAGAAACATTAATGCTGCTGCTGCTGGCCGAGTATCTGCAACAGTTCTACAAAGGCTTCGCGGTCTTTCAGTACCTGACCCTGCGCGGGATCCTTGGCGTGCTCACTGCACTGTCACTTTCCCTGTGCCTGGGCCCGTGGATGATCCGCGCCCTGCAGAGCAAGCAGATCGGTCAATCCGTGCGCAACGACGGACCCCAATCGCACCTCTCCAAGTCCGGCACGCCGACCATGGGTGGCGCGCTGATTCTGTCTGCAATCGGCATCGCCACCTTGTTGTGGGCTGACCTGAGCAACCGTTATGTGTGGGTCGTGCTGATCGTCACGCTGCTGTTCGGCGCCATCGGTTGGGTCGACGACTACCGCAAGGTGATCGAAAAGAACTCGCGCGGTCTTCCGAGCCGCTGGAAATACTTCTGGCAGTCGGTGTTCGGCCTGGGCGCGGCGATCTTCCTTTATATGACGGCGCAATCGCCTGTTGAAACCACGCTGCTGATTCCGATGCTCAAAGACTTCAGCATCCCGCTGGGCATCGGCTTCGTCGTGCTGACCTACTTCGTGATCGTCGGCTCCAGCAACGCCGTGAACCTGACCGATGGCCTGGACGGCCTGGCGATCATGCCAACCGTGATGGTCGGCGGCGCGCTGGGGATCTTCTGCTACCTGTCGGGTAACGTGAAGTTCGCGGAATACCTGCTGATCCCTTATGTGCCGGGCGCGGGCGAGCTGATTGTGTTCTGTGGCGCGCTGATCGGTGCGGGCCTGGGCTTCCTCTGGTTCAACACCTATCCGGCTCAAGTGTTCATGGGCGACGTCGGTGCACTGGCATTGGGCGCGGCACTGGGCACCATCGCGGTGATCGTCCGTCAGGAAATCGTCCTGTTCATCATGGGCGGCGTCTTCGTCATGGAAACCCTGTCAGTCGTCATTCAGGTCGCATCCTTTAAATTGACCGGCCGCCGCGTTTTCCGCATGGCGCCCATCCATCACCACTTTGAACTCAAGGGCTGGCCCGAGCCGCGCGTGATTGTCCGTTTCTGGATCATCACCGTGATTCTGGTGTTGGTCGGCCTTGCCACGTTGAAACTGAGGTAGAACGAGTGTCACTGATCGCTTCTGACCACTTCCGCATCGTTGTCGGCCTCGGCAAGAGCGGCATGTCCCTGGTTCGCTTCCTGGCGAACCGGGGTGTGTCGTTTGCTGTCGCCGATACGCGGGAGCATCCGCCAGAACTCGCGACCTTGCGCCGTGACTACCCGCAGGTCGAAGTGCGCTGTGGTGAGCTCGACGTTGAATTCCTGTGCCGCGCCGACGAGCTGTATGTCAGCCCTGGCCTGGCGTTGGCGACCCCGGCGCTGCAGCAAGCGGCCATGCGCGGCGTGAAGTTGTCCGGCGATATCGAGCTCTTTGCCCGCAACGCCAAGGCGCCCATCGTGGCAATCAGCGGGTCGAACGCGAAGAGCACGGTCACCACGCTGGTGGGCGAGATGGCTGCGGCAGCGGGCAAGCGTGTCGCGGTCGGCGGCAATCTCGGCACGCCGGCGCTGGATCTGCTCAGCGACGACGTCGAGCTGTATGTCATGGAACTGTCGAGCTTCCAGCTGGAAACCACCGATCAACTCGGCGCCGAAGTGGCGACCGTGCTGAACATCAGCGAAGACCACATGGATCGCTACGCCGGGCTGCCGGCTTATCACTTGGCCAAGCACAGGATTTTCCGCGGCGCGCGGCAGGTGGTGGTCAATCGTCAGGACGCGCTGACCCGCCCGTTGATCGGCGAAGGCGTGCCGTGCTGGACCTTCGGCTTGAACAAGCCCGACAGGAACGGTTTCGGCTTGCGCGAAGAGAACGGCGAAAAGTATCTGGCCTTCCAGTTCGACAACCTGATGCCGGTCCGCGAGCTGAAAATCCGTGGCGGCCACAATCAGGCCAACGCCCTGGCCGCACTGGCGCTGGGTCATGCGGTGGGTCTGCCGTTTGACGCCATGCTTGCCAGCCTCAAGAGATTTGCCGGTCTGGTTCATCGCTGCCAGTGGCTGCGTGAGCTCAACGGCGTGAATTACTACGACGACTCCAAAGCGACCAACGTCGGTGCTGCACTGGCAGCGATCGAAGGCTTGGGCGCCGACATCGACGGCAAGCTGGTGCTGATTGCCGGCGGCGACGGCAAGGGCGCGGATTTCACTCCGTTGAAAGCCCCGGTTGCCGCCCATTGCCGCGCCGTTGTCCTGCTGGGCCGCGATGCGGATTTGCTCGCCGCAACCTTCGGCGAATCGGTGCCTCTGGTACGCGTCACTACATTGGAAGAAGCCGTGCAACGTGCTGCTGATATCGCGCAGGAAGGGGACGCCGTATTGCTGTCGCCTGCTTGCGCAAGCCTGGACATGTTCAAGAATTTCGAAGAGCGCGGACAACTGTTCGCCCGGGCCGTGGGGGACTTGTCATGATTTTTGGCGTGATCAAGCCGTACCCGTCGCCGATCATCAGCGGCCGTGGCGTTGACGTCGATTTCCCGATGCTCGCCGGTTGCCTCGCGTTGCTGGGCCTGGGCCTGGTGATGATCACTTCCGCGTCGTCGGAAGTGGCCGCCGTTCAGTCGGGCAACGCGCTGTACATGATGACCCGTCACCTGATCTATCTGGTGCTCGGCCTCGTCGCTTGCGTCGCGACCATGATGGTGCCCGTCGCCACTTGGCAGCGTCTCGGCTGGCTGATGCTGATCGGTGCATTCGGCCTGTTGATTGCGGTGATCGTGCCCGGCATCGGGCGTGAGGTGAACGGTTCGATGCGTTGGATCGGCTTCGGCATGTTCAACGTGCAGCCGTCGGAAATCGCCAAGGTATTCGTGGTGATTTTCCTCGCCGGTTATTTGATTCGACGCCAGCAGGAAGTGCGCGAGAGCTGGATGGGCTTCTTCAAGCCGTTCATCGTCTTGCTGCCGATGGCTGGCCTGCTGCTGATGGAGCCGGACTTCGGCGCCACGGTCGTGATGATGGGCGCGGCGGCCGCGATGCTGTTCCTCGGCGGCGTTGGCCTGTTCCGTTTCAGTTTGATGGTGGCCCTGGCAGTTGCCGCAGTGTTCGTTCTGGTTCAGGCCCAGCCGTACCGGATGGCGCGTCTGATTACCTTCACCGACCCGTGGTCCGATCAATTCGGTTCCGGCTACCAGCTGACCCAGGCGCTGATCGCCTTCGGTCGCGGTGAATGGTTCGGCGTCGGCCTTGGCAACAGCGTGCAGAAGCAGTTCTACCTGCCGGAAGCCCACACCGACTTCGTGTTCTCGGTACTGGCCGAAGAGCTGGGCGTCGTGGGGTCACTGGCTACGGTCGGGCTATTCGTGTTCGTCAGTATCCGCGCCATGTACATCGGCATGTGGGCCGAGCGCGCCAAGCAGTTCTTCGCCGCGTACACCGCCTACGGCCTGGCCTTTCTGTGGATTGGTCAATTCCTGATCAACATCGGCGTGAACGTGGGTTTGCTGCCGACCAAGGGTCTGACCCTTCCGTTCCTCAGCTACGGCGGCAGCTCGTTGATCATTTGCTGCGCCAGCCTGGGCCTGTTGCTGCGCATCGAGTGGGAATCGCGCAACAACATGGGCAGCGAAGAAGCCGAGTTCCAGGAGAGCGACTTTGCCGAGGAGCCGACCCATGGCCGCCGGTAACGTGTTGATCATGGCAGGCGGCACCGGCGGACACGTGTTCCCGGCGCTGGCGTGCGCCCGTGAGTTCCAGGCCCGCGGTTACACCGTGCATTGGCTGGGAACGCCGCGCGGCATCGAGAACGAGCTGGTGCCCGCAACAGGCCTGAAGCTGCACCTGATCAACGTCACGGGTCTGCGTGGCAAGGGTCGGCTGTCGTTGCTCAAGGCGCCGTTCATGTTGATCAAGGCGTTGTTGCAGGCGCGCAAAGTGGTGGGTGAGTTGAAGCCGGTCTGCGTCGTCGGCTTCGGTGGCTACGTGACAGGCCCTGGCGGTCTGGCGGCGAAACTCGCTGGCGTGCCGCTGATCATCCATGAGCAGAACGCGGTGGCGGGCACGGCCAATCGCAGCCTGGCGTCCTTCGCCGCGCGGGTCTGTGAAGCGTTCCCGCAGACCTTCGCCGCATCGGCCAAGCGCCGTACCACCGGTAACCCGGTGCGCGCCGAGCTGTTTTTCGAGACGCCGCGCCAGACGCTGATCGGTCGCCGGCCTCGTTTGCTGGTGCTGGGCGGAAGCCTGGGCGCCGAGCCGCTGAACAAATTGCTGCCGGAAGCTCTGGCGCAAGTGCCTGCCGACATCCGCCCTGAAGTGTTTCATCAGGCCGGCAAGCATCACGATGAAGTGACCGCCGAGCGTTACCGCGCCGCCGGTGTCGAGGCGCAGGTCGCCCCGTTCATCAAAGACATGGCCCAAGCCTATGGCTGGGCGGATCTGGTGGTCTGCCGCGCAGGTGCGTTGACCGTCAGTGAACTGGCTGCTGCCGGACTGCCGTCATTGCTGGTGCCTTTGCCCCACGCGATCGACGATCACCAGTCGCGCAATGCCGAATATCTGGCTCGCGAGGGCGCTGCCTTCGTCATGCCGCAAGCGACAACTGGCGCCGCCGAGATGGCCGCTCGCCTGAAAGAGGTTTTGATGCAACCCGAACAATTGAACCGCATGGCCGTCACGGCTCGCCAACTGGCCAAGCCTGACGCCACCAACACCGTCGTCGATATCTGCCTGGAGGTGGCCCATGGTTGAGAATCAACGCGCCATGCCCCAGCCGGAAATGCGCCGCATCCGTCGTATCCACTTCGTGGGCATCGGCGGCGTGGGGATGTGCGGTATCGCTGAAGTGTTGCTGAACCTGGGCTACGACGTGTCGGGTTCGGACCTCAAGACCTCGGCAGTGACCGAGCGTCTGGAATCCTTCGGTGCGCAGATTTTCATCGGCCACCGGGCAGAAAACGCTGCTCCCGCTGATGTGCTGGTCGTCTCCAGCGCTGTGAACACGTCCAACCCGGAAGTGGCGACCGCCCTTGAGCGTCGTATTCCAGTCGTGCCACGCGCTGAAATGCTGGCCGAGTTGATGCGCTATCGCCACGGCATCGCTGTCGCCGGTACACACGGCAAAACCACGACCACCAGCCTTATCGCTTCGGTATTCGCAGCCGGGGGCCTTGATCCGACGTTCGTCATTGGCGGTCGCCTGAATGCAGCCGGCACCAACGCGCAGTTGGGTACAAGCCGTTACCTGATCGCCGAAGCCGACGAGAGCGACGCGAGTTTCCTGCACCTTCAGCCCATGGTGGCTGTGGTCACGAATATCGACGCCGATCACATGGCGACCTACGAAGGTGACTTCAACAAGTTGAAGAAAACCTTCGTTGAGTTCCTGCACAACCTGCCGTTCTACGGGCTGGCAGTGGTGTGCATCGATGATCCGGTGGTGCGCGACATTCTGCCGTCGGTCAAGCGTCCGACCATGACTTATGGTTTCAACGAAGCGGCCGACGTACGCGCGATTAACGTGCGTCAGGAAGGCATGCAAACGTACTTCACCGTGCTGCGTCGCGACCGTGAGCCCCTTGATGTGTCGGTGAACATGCCGGGCAATCACAACGTGCTCAATTCGCTGGCGACCATTGCTATCGCCACCGACGAAGGCATTACCGATGAGGCCATTGTGCAGGGGCTTTCGGGCTTCCAGGGCGTGGGTCGACGTTTCCAGGTCTACGGTGAGCTGCCGGTCGAAGGCGGCAGTGTGATGCTGGTCGACGATTACGGCCACCACCCGACCGAAGTGGCTGCCGTCATCAAAGCGGTGCGCGGCGGCTGGCCCGATCGCCGTCTGGTCATGGTTTACCAACCGCACCGGTACAGCCGCACCCGCGATCTGTACGACGATTTCGTGCAGGTCCTCAACGACGCCAACGTGCTGCTGCTGATGGAAGTCTATCCCGCCGGCGAAGAACCGATCCCGGGCGCCGACAGCCGTCAGATGGCCCACAGTATTCGTCAGCGCGGTCAGCTTGATCCGATCTACATCGAGCGTGGTGTCGAACTGGCTCCGCTGGTCAAACCGCTGCTGCGCGCCGGCGACATTCTGCTGTGCCAGGGCGCTGGCGACATCGCCGGGCTCGCACCGCAATTGCTGAAAAGCCCGCTGTTTACCGGCGCCATCGTGGCCTCAACCGAAGGTAAGCTGAAATGACAGCCGCCCTGCAGTCCGCCCTGTTCTCGACGCTGGAGCCGAAACGCTTCGGCCGCGTCGCTGTGCTGTTCGGCGGCAAGAGCGCGGAGCGGGAGGTTTCCCTGAAATCCGGTAGTGCGGTGCTTGAAGCCCTGCAAAGCGCAGGCGTCGACGCGTTCGGTATCGACGTGGGTGAGGATTTCCTGCAACGGCTGGTCAGCGAAAAGATCGACCGCGCGTTCATCGTGCTGCACGGTCGCGGTGGCGAAGACGGCACCATGCAGGGTCTGCTGGAGTGCCTGGAAATCCCCTACACCGGCAGCGGCGTACTCGCGTCGGCGCTGGCCATGGACAAGCTGCGCACCAAGCAGGTCTGGCAGAGTCTCGGGTTGCCGACGCCCCGCCATGCCGTGCTGAACAGCGAGGCAGATTGTATTTCTGCAGCAACGGAACTGGGCTTTCCTTTGATCGTCAAACCCGCCCATGAAGGTTCCAGTATCGGTATGGCCAAGGTGACCGGCGTCGACGAATTGATCGCCGCCTGGAACGCCGCCCGTACCTACGATTCGCAAGTGTTGGTCGAGCAATGGATTGAAGGTCCGGAGTTCACCATCGCTTCTCTGCGTGGGCAGGTATTGCCTCCCATCGGTCTGGGTACTCCCCACAGTTTTTACGATTACGACGCCAAATACCTGGCTTCCGATACCCAGTACCGGATGCCTTGCGGCCTCGATGCAGCCAAAGAAGATGAACTCAAGGCACTCACGGCGCGGGCGTGTGAAGCGGTCGGCATTGCCGGCTGGGCGCGCACCGACGTCATGCAGGACGCCGATGGCAAATTCTGGCTGCTGGAAGTGAACACCGTTCCCGGCATGACCGACCACAGCCTTGTGCCCATGGCTGCGCGCGCGGCCGGGCTCGATTTCCAACAGTTGGTGTTAGCGATTCTGGCCGACAGCGTCCAGGTGCGAGGGTAAATCATGCACGGCGCAACGGTTCGTCATCAGCAATCCGCTACCGGCCGCAACAAGCCGGTGCCGCGGGGTGCCAGCCGCATGGTGGCCAAGGAGCCCATGTCGTCGCGCATGTCGCGACCGAACTTCGGTTTCCTGCGCAGCCTGATGTGGCCGGTGCTGTTGGTTGTGTTCGGTTTTGGTACGTACGAAGCCGCCCAGCGTCTGCTGCCTTACGCCGACCGGCCGATCTCGCGAATCAACGTGCAGGGCGACTTGAGCTACATCAGTCAGCAAGCCGTGCAGCAGCGGATCGCGCCGTTCGTGGCGACCAGCTTCTTCAACATCGATTTGGCCGGCATGCGCACCGAGCTTGAGCAAATGCCGTGGATCGCCCACGCCGAGGTCCGCCGCGTCTGGCCGGATCAGGTGGTGATCCGTCTGGAAGAACAATTACCGGTTGCGCGCTGGGGCGATCAATCCCTGCTGAACAACCAGGGCCAGGCATTCACCCCGCGTGAACTGGCCAATTACGAACACCTTCCGCAGTTGTTCGGGCCACAGCGGGCTCAACAGCAGGTGATGCAGCAGTACCAGGTACTGAGCCAGATGTTGCGCCCGCTGGGGTTCTCCATCGCTCGCCTGGAACTGCGTGAGCGAGGCAGCTGGTTTCTGACCACCGGCGCAGGCGGTGCAGGCCCAGGCCTGGAGCTGCTGCTGGGACGAGGCAATCTGCTTGAGAAGATGCGCCGCTTTATCGCCATCTACGACAAGACACTGAAAGACCAGATCACGAACATTGCGCGAGTCGACCTTCGTTACAACAACGGCCTGGCCGTTGGTTGGCGCGAACAGGCAGCAGCGCCAACGACGGACAAACCCGCCGTCGCGAAGAATTGATAAGAGGCAGGACCCATGGCAAACGTGCAAAGCGGCAAAATGATCGTCGGATTGGATATCGGCACCTCCAAAGTGGTGGCGCTGGTAGGCGAAGTCGCGGCTGATGGCACGCTGGAAATCGTCGGTATCGGTACTCACCCGTCCCGCGGCCTGAAGAAGGGCGTAGTGGTGAATATCGAGTCCACCGTGCAATCGATCCAGCGCGCCGTAGAAGAAGCGCAGCTGATGGCCGGTTGCCGGATTCACTCGGCGTTCGTCGGCGTTGCGGGCAATCACATCCGCAGCCTGAACTCCCATGGCATCGTGGCAATTCGCGACCGCGAAGTCAGCTCGGCCGACCTTGAGCGCGTGCTCGACGCTGCCCAGGCTGTGGCGATCCCGGCTGACCAGCGCGTGCTGCACACGCTGCCGCAGGACTACGTCATCGATAACCAGGAAGGCGTTCGCGAGCCACTGGGCATGTCGGGCGTGCGTCTTGAAGCCAAGGTTCACGTGGTGACCTGCGCGGTGAATGCTGCGCAGAACATCGAAAAATGCGTGCGCCGCTGTGGCCTTGAAGTCGACGACATCATCCTCGAGCAACTGGCCTCGGCCTACTCGGTGCTGACCGACGACGAGAAAGAGCTGGGCGTGTGCCTGGTAGACATCGGCGGCGGCACCACCGACATCGCGATCTTCACCGAAGGCGCGATCCGTCACACCGCGGTGATCCCGATTGCCGGCGACCAGGTCACCAACGACATCGCCATGGCGCTGCGTACACCGACCCAGTACGCCGAAGAGATCAAGATCCGTTACGCCTGCGCCCTGGCCAAACTGGCCGGCGCCGGTGAAACCATCAAAGTGCCAAGCGTCGGCGACCGTCCGCCCCGTGAACTGTCCCGCCAGGCCCTCGCCGAAGTGGTCGAGCCACGCTATGACGAGCTGTTCACCCTGATTCAGGCCGAACTGCGTCGCAGCGGCTACGAAGACTTGATCCCGGCCGGCATCGTGCTGACCGGTGGCACCTCGAAAATGGAAGGCGCGGTCGAACTGGCCGAAGAGATCTTCCACATGCCGGTCCGCCTTGGCGTGCCGCACAGTGTCAAAGGGCTCGCGGACGTTGTCCGCAACCCGATTTACTCCACCGGCGTCGGCCTGTTGCTGTACGGACTGCAAAAGCAGTCTGACGGCATCTCGCTGTCCGGCCTTTCCGGCTCCGGTAGCAGTTATAGCGATGAACCGAAGGCCCCAGTGTTAGAGCGTCTGAAACGCTGGGTTCAGGGGAATTTCTAAGATTCAAAAAGTGGTAGGCAGGCAACAGGCGACATAAAACTAGAGAACTGAAGGAGAGGGAACATGTTCGAGCTCGTAGACAACATCCCACAAAGCCCGGTAATTAAAGTTATCGGCGTTGGTGGTGGCGGCGGCAACGCAGTCAATCACATGGTCAAAAGCAACATCGAAGGCGTCGAGTTCATCTGCGCCAACACCGATGCTCAGGCCCTGAAAAACATTGGCGCACGTACCATTCTGCAATTGGGTACCGGCGTGACCAAAGGCTTGGGCGCAGGTGCGAATCCTGAAGTCGGCCGTCAGGCTGCACTGGAAGACCGCGAGCGCATCGCTGAAGTGCTGCAAGGCACCAACATGGTCTTCATCACCACTGGCATGGGCGGCGGTACCGGTACCGGTGCTGCGCCGATCATTGCTGAAGTGGCCAAGGAAATGGGCATTCTTACTGTCGCGGTCGTCACTCGTCCGTTCCCGTTCGAAGGCCGCAAGCGCATGCAGATCGCCGACGAAGGCATCCGCGCGCTGTCCGAAAGCGTCGACTCGTTGATCACTATTCCCAACGAGAAGCTGCTGACCATCCTCGGTAAAGACGCCAGCCTGCTGTCGGCTTTCGCCAAGGCTGACGATGTACTGGCCGGTGCCGTTCGCGGTATCTCCGACATCATCAAGCGTCCGGGCATGATCAACGTCGACTTCGCCGACGTCCGCACCGTGATGTCCGAAATGGGCATGGCGATGATGGGCACTGGCTGCGCCAGCGGTCCGAACCGTGCGCGTGAAGCCACCGAAGCGGCGATCCGCAACCCGTTGCTGGAAGACGTGAACCTGCAAGGCGCTCGCGGCATTCTGGTCAACATCACCGCCGGTCCTGACCTGTCTCTGGGTGAGTACTCCGACGTGGGTAGCATCATTGAAGCGTTCGCCTCCGAGCACGCCATGGTCAAGGTCGGTACCGTTATCGATCCGGACATGCGCGACGAGCTGCACGTGACTGTGGTTGCCACTGGCCTGGGTGCAAAAATCGAGAAGCCTGTGAAGGTCATCGACAACACCATGCAGACCGCTCAAGCCGCACCTGCGCAGCAACACGCCGCACGCCAGGAGCTGCCTTCGGTCAACTACCGCGATCTGGACCGTCCAACCGTGATGCGCAATCAGGCACACGCGGGCGCAACAGCCGCCGCGAAGATGAACCCGCAAGACGATCTGGATTATCTGGATATTCCAGCGTTCCTGCGTCGTCAGGCTGATTAATGGGTTCTATCAGGGGTATAAGGGTGATTGGTGTTCAGCAAAGGCGGGGTCTGCTATCATCGCCAGCCTTTGTTGATACTAATTCGCGATACGCGCTGAAGCGGCCAATGCCATGATTAAACAACGCACCCTGAAAAATATTATCCGTGCCACAGGTATCGGCCTGCACTCGGGGGAGAAGGTTTACCTGACCCTCAAACCAGCACCTGTGAACGCTGGCATTGTGTTTTTCCGTACCGACCTTGAGCCGGTGGTCCAGATCAACGCTCACGCGTTGAATGTGGGTGACACCACGCTTTCCACGACGCTGTTCAATGGCGACGTGAAGGTCGATACGGTCGAGCACTTGCTGTCGGCCATGGCCGGTCTTGGCATCGATAACGCCTACGTTGAACTTTCTGCCTCCGAAGTTCCAATCATGGATGGCAGCGCAGGTCCCTTCGTATTCCTGATTCAATCGGCTGGCCTGGAAGAACAGGACGCACCGAAGAAATTCATCCGCATACTTAAAGAAGTGTGCGTAGAAGAAGACGGCAAGTCCGCCAAGTTCTTACCGTTTGAAGGGTTCAAGGTAGGGTTCGAGATCGATTTCGATCACCCTTATCTGAAGAACCGTACGCAAACGGCTTGTGTGGATTTTTCCAGCACTTCGTTCGTTAAAGAAGTGAGCCGTGCGCGGACATTCGGTTTCATGAAAGACATCGAGTATCTGCGTAAACATAACCTTGCTCTGGGCGGCAGCGTTGAAAACGCGATCGTCGTGGACAAGGACGGCGTGTTGAACGAGGACGGTCTTCGTTATGAAGACGAGTTCGTGAAGCACAAGATTCTGGATGCCATCGGTGACCTGTATCTGTTGGGCAACAGTCTGATCGGCGAGTATCAGGGCTTCAAGTCGGGACACGGTCTGAACAATCGTTTGCTTCGTGCGTTGATCGCTCAGGAAGACGCTTGGGAAGTTGTGACCTTCGAAGATGCCAGCACCGCACCGATCTCTTACATGCGCCCCGTTGCGGCGGTGTAAACAGTCTCTTCTTCCTAGTTTTGTTGTTTTCAGGCCACCTTCGGGTGGCCTTTTTTGTGGCTGGTCTATTAGAGAGCGTACATATCCGTTTTTTGTGTTTGCTGAAATTATGGTTCCGCCCTTACGGCGGGTCACTTTTTCCAACAGCCGAAAAAGTAACCAAAAAGGCCGTGCTCCTGGTTGGGTTCCTCCTTCGTCGGAATACCTTCACTCCGGTCCCGCTCCGTGGGCCCGCGCCGAACGGGCATCCATGCCCTGACGGCGCTCTCGCCGCATCCATGCGGCTCGGCCCACTGCGCGAGACCTGCGTTCAGCCTGCACCCAAGTCGCGTTCTGCGGTGTCTGGACTTCTTGTGTATGAAGATCAAAAGCAGATCAAAGGCTTCCCGGCTGAAGCCGGTCCTACAGTGGAGTCGGCCCTACTGACCGCACGCGGTGTTCATGTAGGACCGGCTTTAGCCGGGAAGGGGCCAGTGCGAACACTGGGATGTTCTAGGCTTATGATCCCCCAGCCTCTTTCGGGTTCGCATGCGCTGCCAGCCGTTCCAGGGCAGCACGCAGTTTCGGGTCGGTGATGCCTTCGGCCGTTGCGGAGATGGTTTCGGCCGCTGCAACCGACAGATCGCGTGTATGCCCCATCTCGGTCCGGTGGGTTCTCGCGGGCTGTACCTTCAGTTGCAGCCGGGTGAGGTTGGCGAATTCCTTGAACGCTACCAGTTGCCGTTGCAAGCGCTTCTGTTGATAGCGCAGTCGGGTGGCCCAGTGGCCGTCGGTGACGATGAGCAGCAGGGTGCCTTCGCGCCAGGAGGCCACGTGGCAGTGCTCGCGCGCGGCGGGTTGCAGCTGGCTTTCCAGCAGGCGCTGCAAATGCGCGAGGCGTTGGGCGTGGTTGAAGATGGCTTTGAGCGGCCGGGCTTCGCGCAGAAGAACAGCCGGTGCGCGCGCCGGTAGGGGACGAAATGCCATGATGGGGTGCCTTGTGTTGCCAGAGCGCGATCTTAGCAGAATCGGTGGAAGCACCTTTAGGTCAGGCGTTCCGGGTGCAAATGCACGGCGCGATCATGAAAAAACATTAATAAAACTTCTCACCCGCATGGGTTGAAGTCACGGGAAATGACCCTATTGTACTTCTGCCCCGTAACATTGCTGTGCCAGCATCGTGGAATAACGCCACTTTCCTCACCACCATTTCCGGGTAGAATGCTCGTTCGCATGCGGCCATGAGGGCTGCTCGGGCGACTCACGGGGCCGCCCTCCATCCCTATGTGTGGAAGATCCTTTCGATATGTTTGCACCTTTGTTAAAAAAACTTTTCGGAAGCAAGAACGAGCGCGAAGTGAAGCGCATGCTCAAGACGGTCCAGGTCGTCAACAGCTTCGAAGAGCAAATGCTCGCCCTCTCGGACGAACAGCTGCGCGCCAAGACCGACGAGTTGAAGGCCCGCATAGCCAAAGGTGAGACCCTCGACCAGCTCTTGCCCGAAGCCTTTGCGGTCTGCCGCGAGGCGGGCAAACGCATCATGGGCATGCGTCACTTCGACGTACAGCTGATCGGCGGCATGACACTGCACGAAGGCATGATCGCCGAGATGCGTACCGGTGAGGGCAAGACCCTCGTCGCGACCCTCGCGGTCTACCTCAACGCACTGTCCGGCAAAGGCGTGCACGTGGTCACGGTGAACGACTACCTGGCTCGTCGTGACGCCAACTGGATGCGCCCGCTGTACGAGTTCCTCGGTCTGACCGTAGGCGTGGTAACACCTTTCCAGCCGCCGGAAGAGAAGCGCGCCGCCTACGCCTCCGACATCACCTACGGCACCAACAACGAATTCGGTTTCGATTACCTGCGCGACAACATGGCGTTCAGCCTGGAAGACAAATTCCAGCGTGAGCTGAATTTCGCCGTGATCGACGAAGTCGACTCGATCCTTATCGATGAAGCCCGTACACCGCTGATCATCTCCGGTCAGGCCGAAGACAGCTCCAAGCTCTACACCGAAATCAACAAGCTGATCCCCAAGCTCGAGCAGCACATCGAGGAAGTGGAAGGCCAGGTCACCCAGCAGGGCCACTTCTCCATCGACGAGAAGTCCCGTCAGGTCGAGCTGAACGAGTCCGGTCACCAGTTCATCGAAGAGATGCTCACGGAAGTCGGCTTGCTGGCTGAAGGCGAGAGCCTCTATTCCGCGCACAACCTCGGTCTGCTGACCCACGTTTATGCCGGTCTGCGTGCCCACAAGCTGTTCCATCGCAACGTCGAGTACATCGTTCAGGACGGCCAGATTCTTCTGGTCGACGAACACACCGGCCGTACCATGCCGGGTCGTCGTCTGTCCGAAGGCCTGCACCAGGCCATCGAAGCGAAGGAAGGCCTGAATATCCAGGCCGAGAGCCAGACCCTGGCCTCGACCACCTTCCAGAACTACTTCCGTCTCTACAACAAGCTGTCCGGCATGACCGGTACCGCGGACACCGAAGCGTTCGAATTCCACCAGATCTACGCCCTGGCCGTGATGGTCATTCCGCCGAACAAGCCGTTGGCGCGTAAAGATTTCAACGACCTCGTGTACCTGACCGCCGAAGAGAAATACGCGGCGATCATCACCGACATCAAGGCCTGTCTGGCCGAGCAACGCCCGGTGCTGGTGGGTACGGCGACGATCGAAACCTCCGAGCACATGTCCCGCCTGCTGGTGCAGGAAGGCATCGAGCACAAGGTTCTGAACGCCAAGTTCCACGAAAAAGAAGCTGAAATCATTGCCCAGGCCGGTCGTCCGGGCGCGCTGACCATCGCCACCAACATGGCCGGTCGCGGTACCGACATTCTGCTGGGCGGTAACTGGGAAGTTGAAGTGGCCAGCCTGGAAGACCCGACCCCTGAGCAAATCGCGCAGATCAAGGCCGACTGGCAGAAGCGCCATCAGCAGGTGATTGAAGCGGGTGGTCTGCACGTGATCGCTTCGGAGCGTCACGAATCCCGTCGTATCGACAATCAGCTGCGTGGTCGTGCGGGTCGTCAGGGTGACACCGGTTCTAGCCGCTTCTACCTGTCGCTGGAAGACAGCCTGATGCGGATCTTCGCCTCTGACCGGGTGAAGAACTTCATGAAAGCGCTGGGCATGCAGTCCGGCGAAGCGATCGAGCACCGCATGGTGACCAACGCGATCGAGAAAGCGCAGCGCAAGGTCGAAGGCCGCAACTTCGACATCCGTAAGCAGTTGCTCGAGTTCGACGACGTCTCCAACGAACAGCGCAAAGTGATCTACCACATGCGTAACAGCCTGCTGGCTGCGACCAACATTGGTGACACCATTGCCGAGTTCCGCGAAGAAGTCCTCGACGCCACCATCACCGCGCACATCCCGCCGCAGTCGTTGCCCGAGCAGTGGAATGTCGCGGGTCTGGAAGCCGCGCTGAGCAGCGATTTCGGCGTGAAGCTGCCGGTTCAGCAGTGGCTCGACGAAGACGATCACCTCAACGAAGACACCCTGCGTCCGAAGTTGATGGAAGCCATTCTGGCCGCCTACAACGAGAAAGAAGACCAGGCCAGTGCCGAGGCGCTGCGCACGTTCGAGAAGCAGATTCTCCTGCGCGTGCTGGACGACCTGTGGAAAGACCACCTGTCGACCATGGATCACCTGCGTCACGGTATCCACCTGCGCGGTTACGCTCAGAAGAACCCGAAGCAGGAATACAAGCGCGAGTCGTTTGCCCTGTTCCAGGAGCTGCTCGATTCGATCAAGCGCGACGCCATTCGTGTGCTGTCCCACGTTCAGGTTCGCCGCGAAGATCCGGCCGAGGAAGAGGCACGCCTGCGCCGCGAAGCCGAGGAGCTGGCCCAGCGCATGCAGTTCCAGCACGCCGAAGCACCGGGTCTGGATCAGCCGGACCTGCTCGCCGAAGAGGGTGAGGACGTCGCGGTAGCGGCTGCGGCTGCACTGTCACCGGTTCGCAACGACCAGAAGCTGGGTCGCAACGAATTGTGCTGGTGTGGTTCGGGCAAGAAATTCAAGCACTGCCACGGCCAGATCAGCTGATTCGTCCATCGCGACGAGCTGTAGCTGACCTGTAACATCACGCCGCGACCGGCTTAGCCGTCGCGGCGTTTTTCAATCAATCGAGCCGTGTCGGCGAGGCCGCATGGCGTGACTGTCTTTCAAGGAGCGCACTTCATGGCTGTTGGTCTTGGTCCTTTGCCGACGCTGCACCCGGTTCCCGGTTTTGAACTCGGCATCGCTTCCGCCGGCATCAAGCGCCCGGGGCGCAAAGATATCGTCGTCATGCGCTGCGCCGAAGGCTCCAGCGTCGCAGGCGTGTTCACGCTGAACGCCTTTTGCGCGGCACCGGTGATCCTCGCCAGGCAGCGCGTGCAAGGCGCGGTGCGCTATTTGCTGACCAACACCGGCAACGCCAACGCCGGCACTGGCGAACCGGGCCTGGCCGCTGCCGAGCGCACCTGCGCGAAGCTGGCCGAGATCACCGGGGTCGATGCCAGCGCCGTGCTGCCGTTTTCCACCGGCGTGATCGGTGAGCCATTGCCCGTCGAGAAGATCGAAGGCGCGCTGCAGGCGGCGCTGGATGATTTGTCCGTCGACAACTGGGCTGCGGCGGCCACCGGCATCATGACCACCGACACGCTGCCGAAGGGTGCGAGCCGTCAGTTCGTACTCGACGGCGTGACCGTCACCGTGACCGGCATCAGCAAAGGCGCGGGCATGATTCGTCCGAACATGGCGACCATGCTTGGTTATATCGCCACCGACGCCAAGGTGGCGCCGGACGTGCTGCAGGACCTGATTCGCGACGGCGCCAACAAGTCGTTCAACCGCATCACCATCGATGGCGACACGTCGACCAACGACTGCTGCATGCTGATTGCCACTGGGCAGGCTGATTTGCCCGCGGTGACCGAGGCCAAGGGTTCACTGTTCGAAGCGCTGAAAAAAGCCGTCTTCGAGGTCTGCATGGACGTCGCCCAGGCCATCGTCCGTGACGGCGAGGGCGCGACGAAGTTCGTGACCGTCGAAGTCAACGGCGGCGGCAATCATCAGGAATGCCTGGACGTCGGTTACACCGTGGCCCACTCGCCATTGATCAAAACCGCGCTGTTCGCGTCGGACCCGAACTGGGGACGCATCCTGGCGGCCGTGGGTCGCGCAGGCGTGCCGAACCTCGACGTGAGCAAGATCGACGTGTTTCTGGGTGACGTCTGCATCGCCAGCAAGGGCGCCCGCGCCAGCACCTATACTGAAGAGCAAGGCTCGCTGGTGATGGCACAGGAAGAAATCACCATCCGCATCGAGCTGGGCCGTGGCGATTGCAGTGAGACCATCTGGACCACCGACCTGTCGCACGAATACGTGAAAATCAACGCGGAATACCGCACCTGAGTCACGAGCGAGTCCACCGGTTTCAATGGAGCCAAGACATGAGCCTGCATCTGATCATCGGCGACAAACGTTATTCCTCCTGGTCGTTGCGCCCCTGGCTGGCGCTTGCGCTGACCGGCGAGGCGTTCACCGATCAGGTGATTCGCCTGAATCAGGCCGACACCACGCGCCTGATTCTTGAGCACTCGCCGACCGGTAAAGTCCCTGCGCTGAAGTGCGAGCACGGCACCATCGTCGACTCATTGGCGATCTGTGAGTACCTGGCAGAGCGCTTCCCGAACGCAGGTTTGTGGCCGGCGGACGTCGCCGCCCGTGCTCAGGCCCGGTCGGCATGCGCGCAAATGCACAGCGGCTTTGTCGGACTGCGCTCGCGTTTGCCGATGGATTTGCGCCAGGACGAGGCGCTGGAAGTCATTTCGGTCGAAGCTCAGGCAGACATCGACCGCATGGTTGCGCTGTGGCGTGAATGCCGCGCGGTGTCGGGTGTGAGTGAAGGTTTCCTGTTCGGCACGCCGGGCATCGTCGATGCGTTCTTCGCACCGGTCGCCGTGCGCTTTCGTACCTATCACGTCGAGTTGCCCTCAGACGCGGCAGCCTACGTCGAAACGATTTATCAGTGGCCTGAGTTCAAGCGCTGGCAGCAGGCGGGTCTGGAGGAAGGTTGAACGTGAAACGCATCCATGTGGCCGCGGCGGTGATCCGTGGCACCGACGGCAAGATCCTCATCGCACGACGCGCCGACAAACAGCATCAAGGCGGCTTGTGGGAGTTTCCCGGCGGCAAGGTCGAACCTGATGAGTCGGTCGAAGCAGCGCTGTCCCGCGAGCTGCACGAAGAGCTGGGCATCGTCGTGACTGCAGCGCGTCCGCTGATCAAGATCAAGCACGACTACCCGGACAAGCAGGTGTTGCTGGATGTCTGGGAAGTCTCGTCGTTCACCGGCGAGCCCGACGGTGTTGAAGGGCAACCGCTGGCCTGGGTATCGCAGCGGGAGCTGGCCGAGTATGAATTCCCGGCAGCGAATCGGCCGATCGTGGCCGCTGCGCGTTTGCCGGGTGAGTACCTCATCACCCCGGACGATCTGGACACGCCGGAGCTGTTGCGCGGTATACGCACGGCAGTGGCCGGCGGCATCAAGCTGGTTCAGCTGCGTGCGCCGAACATGTACGACCCGAAATACCGTGACGTGGCGGTGGACGCGGTCGGGCTATGCGCGGGCAAGGCGCAGTTGATGCTCAAAGGACCGCGCGAATGGCTTGGTGACTTTCCGGCAGCGGGCTGGCACCTGACCAGCGAACAGCTGCGCAAATACGCCAGCAAGGGCCGTCCGTTTCCCGAAGACCGTTGGCTGGCGGCCTCGTGTCACGACGCCGAAGAGTTGAGTCTGGCCGAGCAGATGGGCGTGGATTTCGTCACGATCTCGCCCGTGCTGCCGACCCAAAGCCATCCAGATGCCCAGCCGCTGGGTTGGGAAAAGGCCCGCGAGTTGATCGAGGGCTTCAGCAAGCCGGTTTATCTGCTGGGCGGGGTAGGGCCGACGGACCGTCAGCACGCTTGGGAGAGTGGTGCGCAGGGTGTGGCCGGAATTCGCGCGTTCTGGCCGCAAAGCTGACAGCTGTCGAAGTCCGAGCCGCGAGATCTAAGGTTGCTACACCGCAGATTCAGCGGCGAATGGGATCATTGTGGGAGTGAGCTTGCTCGCGAAGAGGTTTGTAAATCCATTAGATCTCTAATGGTTGAAATGCAGTCTTCGCGAGCAAGCTCACTCCTACAGGATTTGCGCTTGCCAGCTGAGTTGCGGTGTATCAGGACAGCAGCACGTCAGGACAGTAGCCCCTCAGCACCGCAGCACTGTCTCCCAAATCACTGCGGTTTCTTCGCAGGCTCCCACAAAATCTCTGCCACGCCCTCACGTCGGGCAATGATCCGCGCCGCAACAAACAGCAGATCCGACAGCCGATTGATGTACGCCAGCCCGACGCCGGCCAGTGGCTCGACCGCGTTGAGGTGCTGACAACGCCGCTCCGCCGTGCGCGCCAGGCTCCGGCAAACGTGGGCCTGGGCGATCAGCGTAGAGCCGCCCGGCAAGATGAAATTCTCCAGCGGCCCCAGCTCTTCATTCCAGTGATCGATGGCCGTTTCCAGGCGCTCGATCTCCGCCGCATTCAGCGCCTTGTATTCCGGCATCGCCAGCTCGCCACCCAGGTCGAACAACCGATGCTGACAGGGCGCCAATACGTCGATGACTTCCTGCAGCGCCGGATGAGTCGCGACTGCTACCGAAAGGCCGGCCAGCAACACGCCGACCTGACTGTTCAGCGAATCAACTTCCCCGATCGCCTCGACCCGCGGATGATCCTTCGGCACTCGGCGACCATCGCCCAGGCCTGTTTCGCCGGTGTCACCCGTGCGCGTGTAAATTTTCGACAAGCGAAATCCCATGGCTCTACTCCCGGTCGTTCTGACCAATGACCTGTGGTGCAGGCATATCTATCGAATTGTCCACCAGCGGCAGGCGCAAGGTGAAACAGGTGCCTTGGCCGAGGGTGGAATGCACTTCCATCTGGCCCTTGTGGTTGTTGGTGATGATGAAATACGACACCGACAGCCCGAGGCCCGTGCCCTGGCCGATTTCCTTAGTGGTGAAAAACGGTTCGAAGGTGCGCTTGCGCACGCTTTCCGGCATGCCGATGCCATTGTCCTCGACCTGAATCTCCGCCCACGGCGGGTTCAGGCGGGTACGCAGGATGATGCGCCCCGGCTCGCTGGCGTTCTCGCGCTGGTGAATGGCCTGAGCGGCATTTTTCAACAGGTTGAGCAGCACTTGCTCCAGTTCGTTCGCCGTCGCAGGCACCGGGCCCAGAGCAGGGTCGAACTGGCGAATGATGTTCTGGCCCTTGAAGTCAAAACCGATGGTCAGGTCGAAGTCGTTGCTGGCGATCTCTACGGCCTGATCGATCAATGCCGGGAGATCACAAGGCGCCAACTGACGGTTGCTGCGTCGGCTGAAGCTGAGCATATGGCTGACGATCTTCGCCGCACGCGCTCCGGCTGACTGAATGCCGTCGAGCAACTGCGGCACTTCGCGCGCGATCAGGTACTGATTCACCGCAGCCAGCTGGATACCTTCCTGCTCGGCCTGCTCCAGGTTCTTCGGCAGATCGGGCGACAGCCGACGGCGGATGTTCTGCACGTTGTGCATGATCGCCCCGAGGGGGTTGTTGATCTCGTGGGCCATGCCAGCGGCCAGACCACCCACCGAAAGCATTTTCTCTGACTGCACCATCATTTCCTCCAGCGACAGGCGCTGGGTGATGTCATCGATGCGGATCACCGCGCCACGCCCGGCATCGCCGGTCAGGGGGTAGAAGGTGAGGGCGTAATGGCGGGACTCTTCGCCCTTGACCCAGGTGACGCGCTCGATCTTGGTGACGGTGTGTCGTTCGACGGTCTGTTTGATCTGCGGCAAAAACGCCCGCATTGGCGGGAAGGCTGAGTAAATCGGCTGGTTGAGCGCCTCATCCAGCGGCGTACCGGACAGGGCGCCGGCCTCCTGATTCCACTGGGTGACATACAGCTGCTCGTCCAGGGCGATCAGCGCCGACGGCATGGAGTCGATGATGCTGTTGAGGTAGTTCTGAAACCCTGTCAGCTTCTTCTCGATCTTGCTGCGCACCTGAACTTCCAGCTCAAGCTTGCGGTTGGTGTGACGGGTTTCTTCCGCCAGCCCCTGCGCCTGATCGTAGGCGTCCTGGGATTCATCGCGGGCGCGTCTGAGCTGCTGCTCACGGGCTTCCATGCGCGAGAGCATGGTGTTGAATGCCTCGGCCAGCGAACCGATTTCGTCTTTGTTGCCGGGCGTCGCCCGCAGCGCGTAGTTCTCCTCGCGGGTGACCCGCCGCGACAGGTCTTCCAGCTGGTAGATCGGTTCGGTGATAAAGCGCCGAATCTGCCGGGCAACGCCGGCCCAGAGCAGGATGCTGAAGATCAGGATGCCGAGGCTGGCGGTCAGCGTGCCGGTGTAGAACGCCGTCGGCAATTCACTGCTGGCGACCAGTAACAGATGCCCCTGCGCTTGCCCCGCTTTGGGAATGGGGATGACCTGAGTGTTGCGAAACTCGGTGACGCGCCAGCTCTCCAGATCCCGGTAGTGGTCGGGCATGCGCAGCTTGTCGCCTTGCTGCATCTGCGCCAGACGCGTACCGCTGCCGTCGTACACCGCTGCCGCCCGTAATGGGCCGTAGTTTTTCAGTTCCTTGAGCAGCGCCTGGGCGTTAGAGGTCGAGGACAAGGCTTGCTCGGAAAGCCCGGGATTGCTGATCAGCCGACCGATTGTTTGCAAGGCCTGGGGCGCCATCGCTTCCTGGGAGATGTAATAGGCGGCGCTGATGAAGGTCAGGTTGGCGACCACCAGCACGGTAGTGAGCAACACCAGCAAGGCGGCCAGAAGCTTTTGACCGACCGGCAGGTTTTCGAGGCGCTGGCGCAATGGCATGGGGCAGGTCACCGGAATAAGGAGCGGGCAGGTTAGCGCTGTTCCGCCCGTGAGCAAACCCGTCAGTCGCTGGGCAGGCCCCGGGCGTTGAGGTGTTCGATCAGTCGCAGGCGTAACTGGTTCAGCATCGGCGCCGGGCAATCGAGGGCGTCCGCCGTCGCGCAGACATGCCCGAGCAGGTAGCGGATCTCGGTGCGACGGCCTTGGGCGACATCCTGATACATCGAGGAATAGTTCCCGGCGGTGGCGGCAATCACCTGTTGCACTTGCTCCAGCAAACCGTCAGCCGCGCCGGGCTGACCGCAGCGTTGCAGCACGCGGGCGAGCTCGGCACACAGTGCCGTCACTTCTTCTGCATGGGCCAGCAGCTCGCCGTTGCGGCATTGATGCAACACGGTGAGCGGGTTGATCGCGCAATTGAGCGCGAGCTTTCGCCAGAGGCGTTCGGCGATGTCAGCGGTCCATTGATGGGGGATGCCTGCCTGCTTGAGGTCTTCCAGCCAGGCCGGCGCCGCGCCGTGCGGTATGTCGCCCAGCCAGTTGGAGCCCTGTCCGGCAAATACCACGCTCCAGTCTTCATCGCGGTAGGCGCCTTCGGTGCTGGAGACAAAAATGCAGCGCGCGTGCGGGATCATGGCGGCCACCGCTTCCTGGCTGCCCAGACCGTTTTGCAGGAGCAGTACGTCAGCCTTGTCGGTCAGGCGATGGGCGACGGCTGCAACGGCGCGTTCAGCGTCGTAGGCCTTGCACGCCACCAACAGACGCCGGATCGGTTCATCCGCGCTGACCGTCTGCGCCGCAATGGCAAACGTCTGACGCTGGCCATTCTCGTCAAGCGCCAGACCGGCGTGCGCGTCGTAGGCCGCCAGTCGGGCCTCGTCGCGCAAGATTAACCGCACCGGCAGACCCGCCCGGGCCAGTCGCGTGGCCCAGAGACTCCCCAGACTGCCCGCGCCCAGAACGTGCCAGCACACGGAATTCAAAAGAAATGACGCCCGATGACGAAGATCTCGGTGCGCAAGGAAAACGAAATCAACATCGCAGGCTCACATGAACGTGGGAAAAGTCTCGTTATAATGACCGGGCTTTCATACCGTCAAGTCAGGCGTGCTCCATCCACATGTTGAGCCGCGCCGTATCAATTGGAGAATCTACATGCCCTCGTTCGACGTAGTGTCCGAACTGGATAAACACGAAGTCACGAATGCCGTCGACAACGCTATCAAGGAGCTGGACCGCCGCTACGACCTCAAAGGCAAAGGCAGCTTCGAGTTCACGGAAAAAGACCTGCTGATCAAGATGACGGCCGAAGAAGGTTTTCAGCTTGAAGCCATGATCGAGATCCTCAAGCTGGCCCTGGTCAAGCGCAAGATCGATGTGCAATGCCTGGAACTGAAAGATCCCTTCGCGTCCGGCAAGGTCATGAAGCAGGAAGCCACGCTCAAGGAAGGCATCGACAAGGAGCTGGCGAAGAAGATCGTCGCTCACATCAAGGAGGCCAAGCTCAAGGTTCAGGCCGCGATTCAGGGCGAGCAAGTGCGCGTCACCGGCAAGAAGCGTGACGACCTGCAAGAGGCGATCGCTGCGCTGCGCGGTCACGAGTTCGGCATGCCGCTGCAATTCAACAACTTCCGCGACTGATTACCCCGCGATTTGCCCTGCGATTTCATGTTGACTCAGGAACCCGAGGGGTTCCTGTGCGTCCGAATGCAGGTCTCGCTGAAACAATGGGCCCACTCGGCGCCGTTGCTTCAGCCTTCCATGCGCGACTCAGAGGAGAAATAGATGGACTTGGATTTAAACGGCCAGGTAGACCATCTGGTGAAAGCGTCTCAGGCCTGGATCCCGATGGTCATGCAATACGGCAGCAAGGTGCTGCTGGCAGTGGTCGTCCTGCTGGTCGGCTGGTGGCTGATCAATAGACTGACTTCCCGGGTGGGTGCACTGTTGGCGCTGCGCCACGTCGATCTGGCGTTGCAGGGTTTCATCAGCAGCATCACCAACATCATCCTGAAGATCCTGCTGATCGTCAGCGTGGCTTCGATGATCGGGGTTGAAACTACCTCATTCGTCGCCGCGATCGGTGCGGCCGGTCTGGCCATCGGCCTGGCGTTGCAGGGCAGCCTGGCAAACTTTGCCGGCGGCGTGTTGATTCTGCTTTTCCGTCCGTTCCGCATTGGCGACTGGATCGAAGCGCAGGGTGTATCCGGCACCGTGGACGGGATTCAGATCTTCCACACTGTGCTGCGTACCGGCGACAACAAGACGGTGATCCTGCCCAACGGCAATCTGTCCAACGGCATCATCACCAACACCAACCGTCAGCCGACGCGCAAGATCACCTTCGATGTGGGCATCGACTACGACGCCGACCTCAAGCAGGCGCTGCAAGTGTTGATGGACATGGCGGATGACCCGCGCATCCTGCAGGACCCGGCGCCACAGGCGGTGGTCGCGGCACTGGGCGACAGCTCGATTACCGTATCCCTGCGTGTGTGGACCAAGACCGGTGACTTCGGTGACGTGTCGAACCGCTTCAACGCTGAAATCCGCGACCGCCTGCGCGCGGCCAACATCGACATCCCGTTCCCGCAACGGGTGATTCGTGTGGTGCAGGACGAGCAGCCTACGAAGGCCTAACGCTCGATTGCAAAAACCAAAAAGCCCCGACTCGTGAGAGTGCGGGGCTTTTTGTTGAGTAGGTGTTGGTGCCTTTGCATGATTGAGGCTTGCTTCTGCCCGAAGGGCGTAGGAGCGTGGCTTGTCCCGCGATCGGCTGCGCAGCAGTCGTAAACCTTGCGACGGCCTTTGTTGCTGACGCACCGCACTCACCGTATTGACTGCCGCTGCGCGCCAGATCGCGGGACAAGCCACGCTCCTACAGAATCGGGTGCGCCCTACAGAATTGAATCCGCAGGCTTGGCCGGCTCTTCGCCTTCTTCCGCTTCTTCCCGCGCTTCCCGGCGTGCTTCCTGCGCCCAGTGCAGGGCGATCATGAACAGCGTCGGCACGCCCATCAGCGCGGTCGCCAGGAAGAAGTTGTGATACCCCAGCTTCTCCACCATGACCCCGGAATAGCCGCCGATCAGACGCGGCAACAGCAGCATGATCGAGCTGAGCAGCGCGTACTGAGTGGCCGAAAACTTGAGGTTGGTCAGGCTCGACAGATAGGCCACGAACGCTGATGTCGCGAGGCCCGAGCTGAAGTTATCCAGCGAGATCGTGACGATCAGCATCTTCAGGTTCGGGCCCATGTCGGCCAGCATCAGGAACAGCAGGTTGGTCGCTGCCGAGGTCACGCCGCCGATGAAGAGGATCGGCAGAATGCCGAAACGCACGATCGCCAGGCCGCCAAATGCCGCACCGGCCAGGGTCATCACCAGCCCGAAAATCTTGCTGACGCTGGCAATCTGATCCTTGGTGAAGCCCTGGTCGATGTAGAACACGTTCGCCATCACGCCCATGACCGTGTCGGACATGCGATACGTGGCGATCAGCCCCAGCAGCAGAAACGCCTGCCAGCGATAACGCAGGATGAAGTCGTTGATCGGCGTCAGCACCGGCGCCAGGCCGCGTCGGCCCATGGACGACAGGCAGGCCACGGTCAGCAGCGTGTAGAGAATCGCGCGCAGAAAGGCGCGGTCTTCCATCAGCAGGTCTTTCCAGGTGGTGCCCTGGAACAGCACGCTGGCGAAATCGGTGTTGTACAGCTGGGTGAACATCGCCGGCACCGAAACCAGCAGAATGATCAGCACGAACACCGAGGCCAGTTGATGAGCAAAGCCGTAACGCACCGCCGACAGCTGGGTGCGGATCGGCACCGATGGCTCACGCATGATCAGGCTGGTGATCAGTGCCGGCACCATAAGCAGGCCAAACAGTACGTAGGTGCCGGCCCAGGCCGAGTGTTTGTAGGCGAAGCCGGTCGAACCGAAGCCTTCGGCGAAGTACAGCGCACCGGCGGTGGCGAGGAGGGCGGCGACGCGGTAGCCGGCCATGTAGCTGGCGGCAAGAGTCGCTTGCTGGCTGTCGCTGGCGATTTCGAGGCGGTAGGCGTCGATGGCGATGTCTTGGGTCGCGGAAGAAAACGCGACCAGCACCGCAATCGCGATCAGCCACGAGAGGTGCTGCTGCGGATCACAGAACCCCATCCCGATCAGGCCCAGGGTGACCAGCGACTGCGAAAGCACCAGCCACGAACGACGTCGGCCGAGCCGGCCCAACAAAGGCAGGCTCCATTGATCGAGCAACGGCGACCAGACCCACTTAAAGGCATAGGCCAGGCCGATTAGGCTGGCATAGCCAATGGTTTCACGCGCGACGCCGGCTTCACGGAGCCAGACCGACAGCGTTGAGAACACCAACATGTAGGGCATGCCCGCGGCAAAGCCGAGCAACAGGAGCACAAACGTAGAGGGGCTGGCATATGCGGCGAGCGCGGCGCGCCAGGTTTTGCGGGGCATGGGCTGGAATCTGCCTCAGGTTACGTAAACAAAGCGCGCACTCTAACCGTTGTGCTCTGTCGGGCGCCAGCCATGACGCTGCATATCCACACGATTGTTACGGATGGTCACGCCTTCGGCCCGCAGCCGTGCGCGTTGCTCCTCTCCCGACACCGTTCCGGGCGCCAGGCTGATGCGCCCGCCGGCGGCGATCACGCGGTGCCAGGGCAGGCTGCTGCCGTCCGGCAACTGACTCAACGCCCTGCCGACGAAGCGTGCCGCTCGTCCCAAACCGGCCAGCTCCGCCAACTGACCGTAACTGACCACTTTGCCTTCCGGCACTTGATGCAAGGTGAGGTAAAGCGCCGTGCGCCGTGCCTCTGCGGGCGAGAGGCCGGTAGGGTCGTCGTGCGCCGGTGTTTGTTCGATCACGCATTCGTTCCTGTAAAAGGGATGAACGGGAATTTTCGACAAGGAACTATAGAAGCCTTAGACGGTCAGTCATACCTGTGTCGGCGGTCCGCCGATTGCCAAGACGTTGTCCATTCGGATAATGCCCGATTTTCCGCGAACCAGAGCCTTGTCGTTGCTTATGTTGTCCAGAACCCTGTTGTGCGTTGCTGTTGCCACTGCTTCTACCCCATTGCTCGCTGACACCGTCTGGTTGAAAAACGGCGACAAAATGACCGGGACCATCAAGTTCTTCGACGGCGGCAAGCTGCTGATCAATACCAAATACGCAGGCGACGTCCCGCTGGACTGGAAGGAAATCAAGACGCTGGAAAGTGACCAGCACCTTCTGGTGAAGCAGGACGCTACCACTGGCGAAGTCTCCAAATCGTTGCAGCCGGCCGAAGATGGCAAGGTCACGCTGGCCAATGGCGATGCACCGAAGACAGTTGAGCTGGCGAGCATTCAGCAGATCATCAAACCCAAGCCGGTGGTCACTGATCTGGTGTGGAAGGGCAATGTTGACGCTGCGCTCGACTTCCAGCGCGCCGAGAACGACACCGACGATTACAACATCGCCTTCAAGACCTCAGCGACCCACGGCCAATGGCGCCACAACGCCAAGGGCGAGTACAACCGCGAGTCCCAGGACAGCCTGACCACTACCAATAACTGGGACGCCGAGTACTCGGTGGACCGGTTCTTCACGGACAAGTGGTTCTGGGACGGCCGCATCACCTACAAGCGTGACACCATTGAAGACTTGGCCCGTCAGCGCACCGTCGGTACCGGTCCGGGTTACCAGTTCTGGGACGACGAGCTGGGCGCATTCAAAATCGGTGCGCTGCTTAACCGCACCGATTTCGAATATTCCAACGGTGAGAAGGACAACTTCTATTCCGTGTCCGGCACTTGGGACTACAACCGTTACCTGATCGGCAAGAAGGTCGAATTCTTCACCAACGGTGAAGTCGGCAAGCCTATCAGCGGCGTAGCTGACTACAGCCTCGAGACGGAAGTGGGCCTGCGTTACAAAGTCACCGAATGGGCCTCGCTCAACCTCAAGGCTGAGAAGGACATCATCAGCGGCTCCGACAACGGCGACCTGGACAAGACCCGCTACACCGCCGGTTTCGGTGTTTCCTGGTAATAGCAGCGCTATCGATGCCTGAGCGTGCGCAGGTCAACCCCTGATCTGCGCGCGCCGGCGGGCTTGAGTTTTCACCGCGTTTTCGTTACGCGAACCTTCCGCCAAACCGTCACTCCCTCCCAATCTGGCACCTTCCCACGATTACGATTATCGTGTGGCATGCGTCGCCGTCTCCCGCTTCGCATCCCCGATGCCTTCGTTTTACTGTCCAGGAGCCCCACATGAGCGCCAGCGCCAACCGGCAAGCACGAGCCTTGCTGCTCAAGGAATACCGTGGCGTGTTGTCGACCCATTCCAAGTCGATGCCCGGTTACCCGTTTGGCTCGGTGGTGCCTTATTGCCTGGATGATCAAGGCCGTCCGCTGATCCTCATCAGCCGCATCGCGCAACACACCCACAACCTGCAGCTCGACGCCAAGTGCTCTTTACTGGTGGGCGAACGGGGCGCCGAAGATGTGCAAGCGGTGGGGCGCGTCACGCTGATGGCCGAGGCCGAGAAGATCAGCGACCAGGCACAGACGGAAGCGGCCGCTCAGCGCTACTACCGCTATTTTCCGGAATCCCAGAGTTACCACAGCGCCCACGATTTCGATTTCTGGGTGCTGAAGCCGGTGCGTTATCGCTTTATCGGCGGCTTTGGCGCGATTCACTGGCTGGACGACGCAGCGCTGGCCAATCCATTTGCCGGGGCTGCGGAGGTGAGCATGGTCGAGCACATGAACGCCGACCACGCCAAGGCCATCGCACACTACGTCGAACTGGCCGGTTTGCCCAAGACCGAGCCCGCCATGCTGGTCGGCATCGACAGCGAGGGCATGCATTTGCGCGTGGGACAAAGTCTGCACTGGCTGGCCTTCGCTGAACCCTGTAATACGCCGACACACGTCCGCCAGGCCTTGATTCAACTGGCTCACGCTGAAAAATGGCCCACACTTGAACAGGCCGAGGCTTGAATTAACGACTTTGCGACTTCACGTAAGGTCTACTGGAAGCCTTCTTCCGTTTAGGAACTCACTTTGATGCGCGTTTTTCTTCTGCTTTTATTGCTTTTTCCGGTGCTCGAGCTGTTCGTGCTGGTGAAAGTCGGGATGTCGATCGGCTTCCTGCCGACCTTCCTGCTGGTCGTTGCCGGGTCAATGCTCGGTGTGTTCGTGGTGCGGATCGCCGGTGTGGCCACCGCGCTGAGTGCCCGCCAGAGTCTCGCCCGTGGCGAACTGCCCGCCCAGCAGATGCTCGACGGTTTGATGATGACCATCGGCGGTGGTTTGCTCGTGCTGCCTGGCTTCATCAGTGACGTGCTGGGCCTGCTGTTTCTGATGCCGTTTACCCGTCGCCTGATCGTCGGTAAGGTGCGCAACCGCGCCGAGGCTCAGGCCGCGCGCCAGCGTGCGTTTGCCGAGAACATGCATGCGGCGAATTCACCGGGTCCCATGCACCCCGGCGCTGCCCGTCCTGAAGCACGCCGCCCTGAGGTCATTGAGGGCGAAGTGATCGAAGGCGAATTCGAGCCATTGGACAAAAAGTGATTCACGTCCACCACGACACGGCACCTGCGGGTGCCGTGTTCGTTTTTGCGACCACACTTCCTTCAAAAAATTTCTGGGGTCAGCCTTGAATTCGGCTTGCTCGCCCTTATGTATGGGTCACCGCAAGGTTTCTGGCGCGTTTCGTCAGACCGTATTCTGCGGTTCGCTCGCGAACCGTAACCGGCAAGCCCGGATGTTTTAACCCGCCGGTGTTCGCACCGGGCGTTTAAAAACCATAATTAGGAGATCGACAATGAAGCTTCGTCCTCTGCATGACCGCGTCGTAATCCGTCGCAGCGAAGAAGAAACAAAAACTGCTGGCGGTATCGTGCTGCCTGGTTCGGCTGCTGAAAAACCTAACCGTGGCGAGATCATCGCCGTCGGCAACGGTCGCATCCTGGACAACGGTGAAGTACGCGCGCTGGCCGTGAAAGTGGGTGACAAAGTGGTGTTCGGCCCTTACTCCGGCAGCAACACTGTGAAAGTAGACGGCGAAGACCTGCTGGTGATGAGCGAGAACGAAATTCTCGCGGTCGTCGAAGGCTGAGTTCATACCCCATTTCCCGTTACTACAAAGTATTTAAGGAATAACGATCATGGCTGCTAAAGAAGTTAAATTCGGCGATGCTGGCCGTAAAAAAATGCTGGCTGGTGTCAACGTCCTGGCCGACGCAGTAAAAGCAACTCTGGGCCCTAAAGGCCGTAACGTCATCATCGAAAAAAGCTTCGGCGCTCCGCTGATCACCAAAGACGGTGTGTCCGTAGCCAAAGAAATCGAGCTGAAAGACCGTTTCGAAAACATGGGCGCGCAGCTGGTCAAAGACGTTGCTTCCCGTGCGAACGATGACGCTGGCGACGGCACCACCACCGCCACTGTTCTGGCTCAAGCCATCGTTAACGAAGGCCTGAAAGCCGTCGCTGCCGGCATGAACCCGATGGACCTGAAGCGCGGCATCGACAAGGCGACCATCGCCATTGTTGCCGAGCTGAAGAAGCTGTCCAAGCCTTGCACCGACACCAAGGCAATTGCCCAGGTCGGCACCATCTCGGCCAACTCGGACAATTCCATCGGCGACATCATTGCCGAAGCCATGGAAAAAGTGACCAAAGACGGCGTTATCACCGTTGAAGAAGGTTCGGGTCTGGAAAACGAGCTGTCTGTCGTTGAAGGCATGCAGTTTGACCGCGGCTACCTGTCCCCGTACTTCATCAACAAGCCGGACACCATGGTTGCCGAGCTGGAAAGCCCGCTGCTGCTGCTGGTTGACAAGAAGATCTCCAACATCCGCGAAATGCTGCCAGTTCTGGAAGCCGTTGCGAAAGCTGGCCGTCCTCTGCTGATCGTGGCTGAAGACGTTGAGGGCGAAGCGCTGGCGACTCTGGTCGTGAACAACATGCGCGGCATCGTGAAGGTTGCAGCGGTCAAGGCCCCTGGCTTCGGCGACCGTCGCAAGGCCATGCTGCAGGACATCGCTGTTCTGACTGGCGGTACCGTTATCTCGGAAGAGATCGGCCTGAGCCTGGAAACCGCTACCCTGGAACACCTGGGTAATGCCAAGCGCGTTATCTTGAACAAAGAAAACACCACGATTATCGACGGTGCTGGCGTTCGTGCCGACATCGACGGTCGTATCGCGCAGATCCGTCAGCAGATCGGCGACACGTCGTCGGACTACGACAAAGAGAAGCTGCAAGAGCGTCTGGCCAAGCTGTCGGGCGGCGTTGCAGTGATCAAGGTCGGTGCGGGTTCCGAAGTTGAAATGAAAGAGAAGAAAGCCCGCGTTGAAGACGCCCTGCACGCAACCCGTGCGGCCGTTGAAGAAGGCGTGGTGCCTGGCGGTGGTGTTGCGTTGGTTCGTTCGCTGCAGGCGATTTCCGAACTGCGTGGCGACAACGCTGATCAGAACGTGGGTATCGCTCTGTTGCGTCGTGCGGTTGAAGCGCCTCTGCGTCAGATCGTGGCGAACTCGGGCGACGAGCCTAGCGTTGTGGTCGACAAGGTCAAGCAGGGTACGGGTAACTACGGTTACAACGCTGCGAGCGGCGAGTACGGCGACATGATCGAGATGGGTATTCTCGATCCGGCCAAGGTGACGCGTTCTGCTCTGCAGGCTGCTTCGTCGATCGCCAGTCTGATGATCACTACTGAGGCGATGATCGCTGATGTGGCTGATGAGAAGGCAGCCGGTGGCGGTATGCCTGATATGGGCGGCATGGGTGGTATGGGCGGCATGATGTAAGCCAGCCGTACCCCGATGTAGAAAAAACCCCGCTTAGGCGGGGTTTTTTTATGGGCGGCGCTAAATGACTCCCTCCGCGAGTGACCTTCGAAAAGCCTCAGGATCAAGAGCGTCTGCCTAGGGGCAGACATTTCGCCTCCGGCGAGTTACTTGGAAAAGCACCCCAAGTAACCAAGGGTGCTTGCTCCTGGTTGGGCCCGACTTCGTCGGGTTCCTTCACTCCGGTCTCGCTCCGTGGGCCCGCGCCGAACGGGCATCCATGCCCTGACGGCGCTCTCGCGGCATCCATGCCGCTCGGCCCACTCCGCGAGACCTGCGTTCAGCCTGCACCCAAGTCGCGTTTGGCGGTGACTGGACTTTTTGTGTACGAAGATCAAGATCAAAAGCGCGTTTAAGCGGATCAAGGGCTTCCCGGCTAAAGCCGGTCCTACAGGGAGAGCCAATCCCACGGGATGCACGCGGTCTCCTAGTAGGACCGGCTTTAGCCGGGAAGAGGCCCGTTTGGGCACCCTCAATTTTGGCTCTAACGCTTGATCATGCCCACGCTCTGCGTGGGCATGCATACCGGTTGTAGGGGACTGATTTATTTACCGGGTTGAAGGGGACTGATTTATTTACAGCGCTTCACCGTAAATTAATCTGTCCCCGTCTAGTCATCATCCCGAAACTGCTTCTCCACCCACCACTACATCCTTTTTCGCCGGCCGGTACAGCACGACGTAATACGCCCCCAAACACAGCAGCCAGCAGAACACCGCCGTCCAGATGTTATGGGAGAAGAAGTGCGCGCCTTGTAGCATTCGGCCGATGGAGAAGACGGTGCCCAGTCCCGCCGCGAAGATCAGGCCGGCTTTGGCCAGGCGGGGTTTGCGGTCGCGGAAGACGAAGAACAGGGCGAACAGTGTGAAGCCGGTGGCCGCATGGCCGCCGGGCCAGCAGCGGCCGGGTTTGTCGGTTTGGGGGCGGGGGCTGAGGAGTTCGCTGTAGGTTTCCTGGCCGCCGAATTCTTTCAGGCTCCACGGGCACTGCACCGATGTCACGACTTTCACCGGCGTGACGAAGCTGGTGGATAACGCCATCGACAAGACCATGCAGCCCAGTTCACGTTTCCAGGGCTTCAGCACGTTGACGAAGAACGAGGCGATGAAGCTCAAGAAGGACAACACGCCGATGGCGATGACGGCCTGTTTGGCGCGGTCATGCAGGACGTCTTCGAGAAAGAAGCTGTGCCGACCGATGAACTCGCCTGCCACGGGGTCATAGGCCAGTTTGGCGATGTCCATGTCCAGCGAGGTCAATTCCAGCAGGATCAAAACGATGGCGGTCACGGCCGGTATGCCCAGATAAACCCAAGCGTTGATCGGGCGTGAGGCGGGCCGTTCGAGTGCGTGTGACATGGCAAATTCCGTGTGATGGGCGAGGGGAGAGGGAGCCCGAGCGGTGCGAAGTCTGAGCAGAACGCTGTCGCGGCGCCGTGAATCGCGGGTGAAAAAAACGTTATGCACCGCAGTGCTGGCCCTTGAGCGCGCATCGCCGTAAGCTGCCGCCAACTCTGACCTTGTTGAGCGGCATCTCGAGCCGTGTCCCGGGTCTCGCCACACCGCATAGGGAGACACGCGCCATGAGAATTCTGCTGGTTGAAGACAACCGGGACATTCTGGCAAACCTTGCCGATTACCTCGGATTGAAGGGCTATACCGTCGATTGCGCGCAAGACGGTCTGTCTGGTCTGCACCTGGCAGCGACCGAGCACTATGACCTGATCGTGCTCGACATCATGCTGCCCGGTATCGATGGTTACACCCTGTGCAAGCGCCTGCGTGAAGACGCGCGCCGCGACACCCCGGTGATCATGCTCACCGCCCGCGACCAGCTCGACGACAGGCTGCAGGGGTTCCGCTCCGGCGCCGACGACTACCTGCTCAAGCCGTTCGCGCTGTCGGAACTGGCGGCGCGCATCGAGGCCGTGCTACGGCGTGCCCAGGGCGGCGGTCGGCGTACCCTGCAGGTCGCCGATCTGATCTACGACCTCGACACCCTTGAAGTGACCCGTGAAGGGCGTCTGCTTAAACTCAACCCGGTTGGCCTGAAGTTGCTCGCGGTGTTGATGCAGAAGAGCCCTCACGTGCTGCGCCGTGAAGTCTTGGAAGAAGCCTTGTGGGGCGACGATTGCCCGGACAGCGATAGCCTGCGCAGCCATGTTCACCAATTGCGTCAGGTCATCGACAAGCCGTTCGCAAAGCCGCTGTTGCAGACCGTCCACGGTGTCGGATACCGCCTCGCCGAGGGGCGTGATGGAGTTTAAGCAGAGCCTCGCCCAGCGGATCATCATCGCCTTCGCCTTGATGAGTGCGTTGGTTGCCGGTTGCTTCGCGATGGGCATTGTCGCGACGGTGCACCTGGTCGAAGAAAAGCTGATTTCGGCGGGACTGGGCGGCGACCTGACGCGGCTGTTGCTGATGGACAGCGTCAATGACTGGAACCATCGCCCCGAGCCGGATCAGCTGTTTTACTTCAGCGGCGGTCCGGGGGATTTCGAGCTGCCGAAGGATCTTCGTCATTTGGAGTCGGGTTTTCACGAAGTCTTTCGCGGGCCGTTGTCCTACCACGCGATGGTCGAGATCGTCGACGGTCGCCACTACGTGCTGCTCCAGGATCAAAGCGATTTCGAAGAACGTGAGCGCGTACTGTTCGCCGTGGTGCTGGTGGGCTTTGTGCTGGCGTTGGCGCTGGCGATTTTCCTCGGCTGGATACTGGCGCGGCGGGTGATGGCGCCGGTGGTGCGGCTGGCCCGGCAGGTGCGCCATCGCGATCAGTTGCTCGGCCTCGCGCCGCCCTTGGCCCCTGATTACGCCGCTGACGAAGTGGGCGAGTTGGCGGTCGCCTTCGACGCCACACTGGGCCGCCTGCGTGATGCCTTGACCCGCGAGCGGATGTTCACCAGCGACGTCAGCCATGAACTGCGCACGCCGTTGATGGTGCTGGCCAGTTCCTGTGAGCTGTTGCTGGAAAACCCGGCGCTGGACCAGCGCGCGCGGGCCCAGGTCGAACGCGTGGCGCGGGCGTGCGAGGAAATGCGCGATCTGGTGCAGACCTTCCTGATGCTGGCACGCACCCAGCACGACGACCTCGCCCTGAATCCGCAACTGACCCTGCAAGGCGCCGCCCAGCAGTTGATCAGCCTGTGGCGCGAGCCGATCGAGCGCAAAGGGCTGACCTTGGAATACCTGCCTGGCCAACCTTCCGAAGCCGCCTACAACGCCACCTTTCTGTATGCCGTGATGGGCAACTTGCTGCGCAATGCGTTGCACTACACCGAAACCGGCTTTATCCGCCTGACGCTGCGTGAAGGCGGCTTCATGGTGGAGGATTCCGGTGTAGGCATCCCCGAGGAAAAACGTGAGGCAATGTTTCAGCCATTCGTGCGCGGCACCGAGCAAAGGGGCGAAGGTCTGGGCCTGGGACTGTCGTTGGTGCAGCGTATCTGCGAAAACCAGGGGTGGTCGGTGAGCCTGGACACCATGGAGCCCAACGGCTGTCGATTCAGCGTGGACATGGGTTCGCGCCCTGCCAAAGACCCCGTTCGGTTGCCGTCGACAAATGTACAGCCTGTGTAAAGGTGCTAAAACTCCGCGGAATATGGCCGTATGCTGGCCCTAAGTCCTTGAATAATCTCGTAACATATCTTCACTTTTTCAGACGTTTTTTTCACATTCATGTGACCTGAACATAACGTCCCGCTGCTTAGTTTGGCCCTCTCATTCAAAGGAGAAGCGGCCATGAGCAAGCGGATCGAGCTTGATTTTTCGCGCAAGTACGACGACGAACACGCGAAAAAGTATTTACGTAAACACAACGATGGACTGGCGAGACGCTTGTCGGACCGACGTGACAAACAGCTCGCCCGCCGCGCAGTGGCGCTGGCAGGCGAGCCGGGTCTGGTGCTGGACCTGCCCTGTGGCGCCGGTCGTTTCTGGCCAGTGCTGGCAGAGAAGCCCAACCGGGTGATCATCGGTGCGGACAACTCGGCGGCGATGGTCAAGATCGCGTGCGAGTCGCAACCCGCGGAGGTCGTCAAGCGCGTGCAACCGCTGCAGACCTCGGCCTTTGCTATCGAGATGCCCGACAACGCCGTCGACAGCATCTTCTGCATGCGCCTGATGCATCACATCGGCAAGGCCGAAGACCGCGCCGTGCTGTTGAAGGAGTTTCACCGGGTGACCCGCGACAGCGTGATTGTGTCGTTGTGGGTGGATGGCAATTTCAAGGCCTGGAAGCGACGACGCGCCGAAGCGTCGCGACCGCAACATGATTATCAGAATCGCTTCGTGCTGCCGGTGGCCACCGTAGAGGCCGAATTTGAACAGGCAGGGTTTCGAATTCAGGAGCGCCTGGATTTCCTGCCGATGTACGCCATGTGGCGTGTGTATCTATTACGTAAGAGGTAACAACAGGATGGCCGTGGATTTCGCAACAGAGTTAGCCGTTCCTGCCAAGGACCGCTTCGCCTATTTCTGGAACACGCGGGGCGAGTGGGTCGAAGAACCCAATGTGCGCCGTGGCGGTGAAAGTGGCGTGCAGCGCGTCGTCTCGGAAAACGGTCGGCTGCTGTATGTGAAGCGCCAGACAGGCCATATCTATCGCAGTTGGTTGCACCCTTTCGGCCGTCCGACGGTGTTGCGCGAACGCGATGCCCTCGAGGGCCTTCGTCAGCTCGACGTCAACGTGCCGCGCATGGTGTTCTGCGGCGCAGAGCGCGATGAGAACAACGAGTGGCGCGCGCTGCTCGTCACCGCCTCGCTGGACGGTTTTGACGAATTCGAAAACTGGCTGCGCGCCGGCGGTCGTGAGCAGTATGGCGAAGCCGTCTACGAACAGATGCTCCAGGAAATCGCCAGCAACCTGGCCCGTATGCACAAGGGTCGCTGGCAGCACAGCTGCATTTACATCAAGCACGTTTTCGTTCGTGTCGTGGGCGAGGGCGCCAATGCCAGGGCTGAAGTGGCGTTGCTCGATCTGGAGAAATGCCGACAGCGCCTGACGTCCTACGCTGCCGCACAGCACGACATGAAACAACTGCGCCGCCATTCGTCGTTTCAGGCGGCGGACTGGACAAAGCTGGTCTACTTTTACGAGACCGCGTTTGGCAGGCCCATCAAAGGTTTACAGCGATGAAGTTAGAAATGGCGCGAGGTTTGTTTTTGGTCGGGGCGTTGGGGGTGACTTCCATCGCGCTGGCTGCCTGGGATCAGCCCGGGCCGAAGATTCTGAGTGCAGTGCATGGCGAAGGCCATTGCCCGCTGCCTCGGGTGGCCAAGGTGTCTGACACGGCCCGGCCTGATCACGATCTGCTGCTGTTGATGTTCGGCCTGGCCCAAGGGAGCGGACCGCAAGGCTGATTCCTTTCCGTTGCGCTGACCAAAAGGCCCCGAAGATCGGGGCCTTTTTTGTGGGCGTGTGGCGAGGTTTTTGCGTCAGCGGCCAGCAGTCGTGTCGGCAACCCCATGGCTATTGCCCTCGGGCTGCGCATCATCCCGCCGCGCCAGGAGCGTATACACGCACGGCAGCACAAAGAGCGTGAACAATGTCCCCACCGACATGCCCGTAGCAATCACCAGCCCGATATCGAACCGGCTGACCGCGCCCGCACCCGTCGCGAGAATCAGCGGCACCATGCCGAACACCATCGCTGCGGTGGTCATCAAGACGGGACGCAAGCGTATCGCCGCCGCTGCCTCCACCGCTTCGCGGGCGGTCAGGCCTTTGTCCCGGCGTAGCTGGTTGGCGAATTCGACGATCAGAATGCCGTGCTTGCTGATCAGCCCGATCAACGTCACCAGACCCACCTGGGTGTAGATGTTCAGCGACGAGATGCCGAGGAACAGCGGGATCAATGCGCCGCAGATCGACAGCGGCACCGTCACCAGAATCACCAGCGGATCGCGGAAGCTCTCGAACTGCGCGGCGAGCACCAGAAAGATGATCGCCAGGGCCAGGCCGAACGTCACCCACAGCGCATTGCCTTCCTGCACGTACTGACGGGAGGCCCCAGCGTAGTCGTAGGAAAAACCCGGTGGCGATTCTTCGATCGCGATCTGTCTCACCAACTCAATCGCCTCTGCCTGACTCACCAGGGGGAAGCCGGAGATGATCGCCGAGTTGAGCTGCTGGAACTGATTGAGCTGTCGGGGCCTTGCCCGGTCGCTGACGGTAATCAGCGTCGACAACGGCAGCATCTTGCCGTCAGCGTTCTTGACGTAGTAATTCGAAAGCCACGCCGGGTTGTCGCGGTAGGCGCGCTCGACCTGGGCGATGACCTTGTAGCTGCGCCCGTCGATGGTGAAACGGTTGATTTCCGCCTCGCCGAGCAGCGTCGCCAGACTGCCGCCCAGGTCCTGCATCGACACGCCCATCTGGGCGGCCTTGGCGCGGTCGATGTCGACCACCACTTCCGGCTTGTCGAACGCCAGGTCAACGTCCAGAAACGCGAATTTGCCCGAATCGGCGGCGCGTTTCTTGATGCGATCCGTCACCTCCAGCAGCGCGGCATAGTCGCCCGGTGTATTGATCACGAACTGGAACGGCAAGCCTTCACCGGTGCCGGGCAACGACGGTAGGTTGAAGCCGAAAACCTGCAGCCCGGTGATGCCGTTGAGCTTGGCCTGCACTTCTGGCAGCAGCTCCATTTGCGTGCGGCTGCGCTCATCCCACGGCTTGAGCAGGAACCCGCCGACGCCGGTTTGCACGCCATTGAAACCGTTGATCTGGAACGAGGAGTAGTACTCCGGGAACGCTTTGAAAATGCTGATGAACTGATCGGTGTAGGTGTTCATGTAATCGAGGTTGGTCGGCTGCGGTGCCATCGCCATCATGAAGATGATGCCCTGGTCCTCGTCCGGCGCCAGTTGCGATTGGCTGAGCTTGAGAAACACCGGAATCATGCACAGCACCAGCACCGCAAACACGATCACCACCGGACGCGTATTCAGCGTGCCATGGAGGACGCGCTGGTAACGGCCTTTCAGGCTCTCGAAGGCGTGATCGAGCTTGTGCGCCAGGCCGCTGGGGTTCTCTTCCCGGCGCAGGAGCACGGCGCACATCATCGGTGACAGGGTCAGCGCGACGATCCCGGAGATCACTACTGCGCCGGCCAGCGTCAGCGCGAATTCCTTGAACAGCGCACCGGTCAGTCCCTCCAGAAAACCGATGGGCGCATACACTGCGGCCAGGGTGATGGTCATCGACACCACCGGCATGGCGATCTCGCGAGCGCCCTCAATGGCTGCATCGAACGGCGTCTTTCCTTCCTCGATGTGCCGGTGAATGTTCTCCACCACCACAATGGCGTCGTCCACCACCAGCCCGATGGCCAGCACCATCGCCAACAGCGTCAGCAAATTGATCGAATAGCCCATCAACTGCATGAAGAACAACACGCCGATCATCGACAGCGGGATGGTGATCACCGGGATCAGCACCGAACGCAGGGCACCAAGGAACAGGAACACCACGACGATGACAATGAGTACCGCTTCGATCAGGGTCTTCACGACTTCATGGATCGAGGCTTGAATGAACAGCGTCGCGTCGTAGGCGATGGACGCTTTGAGGCTAGGCGGTAACTGGGCTTCCAGCTCCGGGAGGATGCGCCGCACTTCCTTGATCACATCCAGCGGGTTCGAGCTGGGCGTGCCCTTGATGCCGATGTACACCGACGGTGTGCCGTCGAACGAGCTGACCGTGTCGTAGTTTTCCGCGCCCATTTCCACCCGCGCCACATCGCCCAGCAGCACGCGGCTGTCGCCCACGCTCTTGAGCGGGATGGCCGCAAAGGTCTCGGGGGATTTCAGGTCGGTGCTGGCGTTGACGCTGGTGACCACGTACTCGCCCTTTACCTCGCCCGCAGCGGACAGGAAGTTGTACTTGCGTACGGCCTCGGTGACGTCGCTGGCGGTGAGGCCGAAACCGGCGAGCTTCACCGGGTCGAGCCACAGGCGCATGGCGAAGACCTGATTGCCCAGAATCTCGGCTTCGGCCATGCCCGGCAGCGTCGCCAGCTTTGGCTGGATGACCCGGGACAGGTAATCGGTGATCTGCGGATTGCTCAGTTCGGCGCTGTAAAAGCTGATGTACATCAGCGCCGAGGCGTCAGCGGCTTCCTTGCTCAGCACCGGGTCCTCTGCGTCTTGGGGCAGCTTGTTCTTGACCTCGTTGGCCTTGGCCAGCAGCTCGGTGTAGAGGCGGTCGCTGTTGGAGCCGATGCGTGCATAGATGGAAATGACCGAAAAGTTCTGCCGGCTGACCGAGGTCATGTAGTCGATGCCTTCGGCGCTCGCCAGACTCTGCTGCAGCGGCTGAGTGATATAGCCCTGAATGGTTTCGGCGTTGGCGCCGGGGTAGGCCGTGGTCACGGTAATCAGCGCGTTCTCCATCTGCGGGTACTGGCGGATGGTCAGCTTGCTGAACGCCTGAAAACCCAGCAGCACGATCAACAGGCTGATCACGCTGGCGAGCACCGGGCGACGGATGAAAGGGTCTGTAAAGGCCATGATCGATTCCTTGATCAGTCAGCTTTGGGCTGTCTGTTCTGCGCCGCCGGGGTGGCGTCAGACGGTGTTGCCGGGTCGGCCACGATGGCGACGGCAGCGCCGTTATCCAGTTTGAGCTGACCGCCGGTGACCACGTGCTCTCCGGCTTTCAATCCTTTGCTGATAATCACCAGCCCGCCCCGACGCTCGCCGGTTTCGACAAAGCGCCGCTCGACCATGAGCTGAGGCTCGCCCTTGCTGTTGTTTTCCGGCTGGCCGTCGGCGGTCTTTTTCGGCACGACGACGTAGACCGAGTTGCCGTACAGCGTGTAGGTAATCGTGCTTTCCGGCAGTACCAGTTGCGGCGTGTCCTGCCCGAGCAGCACTTGCAGGCTGGTGAACATGCCAGGCAATAGTTGGCTGTCGGGGTTGGTCAGCGTGGCGCGAATCAGCACATTGCGGGTGGTGTCTTCGACCTTGGGGTTAATGGCGCTGATGCGCGCAGTGAAGACGCGTTCGGGGTAGGCCGCGACGCTCACCTGTACTTCTTGGCCAAGGGCCAGTTTCGGGAGCATTTGCTCCGGCACGAAAAAGTCCGCGTACAGGCTGGTCAGGTCTTGAAGGGTGGCGATCACCGTGCCGCTGGCCAGGTAGTCGCCCACGTCAACCTGACGAATGCCGATGGTGCCGCTGAAGGGTGCGAGGATGCGCTTCTTCGCCAGGGAAGCGTTCAGTTGTGCGACGGTGGCGGCGGCCTTTTTCTGGGTGGCCGCAAGCTTGTCGAAGTCGCCACGGGAAATGGCGGATTCGCCCACCAGTTTACTGCCGCGGCCGTACTCCACCTGTGCCAGACCGAGGTCCGCTTCGGCAGTGCCGAGCAGGGCCTTTTCCACATCGCTGTCGAGTTGCAGGAGCGGCTGACCGACCTTGACCTTCTGGCCGGATTCGAACTGCACGGCCTTGACCGTGCCCGCGATTTCCAGCGACAGATCCACGCCTTGGGACGCCTTGAGCGTGCCGATGGCTGGCAGCCGATTCTGCCATGGGCGCTCGGCAACAACCGCTACCGCGACGTTGATCGGCGGCTTCGGCGCCGTGAATTGCTGGATCTGCTGATAAACCGAAAACGCCTTGTACCCGCCTAAGGCCAGCACCACGATCAGGACAATGCCCAACATGATCAACATGCGGCGACGCAACATATTCCACTTCCTTGGAAAACCGATGAATCAGGCGAGCACGTTAGTCGTGTCGCGGTTTAGTTGCCAGTGGCATTGAGCAGGACTTCCATTCCCGATCAAACCAAATGCAGATGGTTGTCCCACAACCCCGCCGGCAGCTCCAGCGGCTTGGCGACCAGCACCGTCTCGCGGCAGTCATAGAAACGGCAGCGGCCCTGGCCCGAGGTTACGACGAAGCCGTCCGTCACCGCACCCACCCCGGCGCAGTCGGGCAGTGGTGCGTCGAGCTTCAGCGCGCCGCTGTCCAGGTCCCAGATGAAGAAGCGGTTGCCCCTTGGCGCGGTCAGTGCCACCAGCCGCAGGTCGTTGTGAATGGCGACGCTGGCGGTGTAAAGGGCCATCGCCTGTAGCTGTTGCTCGGCCACCGGAAAGGCCTGAAACGGTTGGCCCGGCCGTTTGATGGCCAGTAGCTCGGCGGACTCGTGGGAGGGGCCCATGAACTGCTGGCCCGCGACGATGGTGCCGTCGCTGGCGATCGCCATATGGCGCACGCTGTTCATCTGTTGCGACAAGGTCTCTTTGCTCAGCAGCGTGCCGTCGCGTTGCATCAATACCAGGCTCGGCTCCATGGCGTCGAGGTTCATTTCGACGCGGCTCTCGGCCTCGGTGCGAATGCCGCCGTTGGCAACTGCGAGGGTCTCGCCATCCGGCATCCATGACACTTGGTGAGGGCCTACGCCGTGGGTAGAAATTTCCCCGGTGCGTTGCAGCCGCTCATCAACGAATCGATACACGCCCAACAGCCCTCGGCCCGGTTCCGTGGTGTCGTTTTCGGTGGCGTACAGCCATTCGCCGTCCTTGTGGATGACCGCGTGGCCGTAGAAGTGTCGGTGGGGTTGCGAGGTGATGGTTTGCAGCAGGCGACCGTCGCGCAGGTCGATCAGGTAACTTTCGGTCCCTGGCCGGCGTGCGACGAACAGCGCGATCGGCAAGCTCGGATGATTGATGATGTCGTGACAGCGCTGGGCGACGGCGGTGGCGAAGACTTGCGTGCCGTCGACGCGATAACCCACCGCAAAGTGCTGGCCGTTGCCGTCGTCCCGCGCGGACAACAGCAGCGGGCTTTCGCCTCTTTTCGCGAACAGCGTCCAGCCGCCAAACGTGACGGCGCTGAGCAGCAGGCTGCCCAGACCCAGAGCCTGACGTCGCAACATATCAGTCACCATCATTGGCGTTGAAGCCCAGTTGGATGCCCAGCGCTTTGGCCAGCTCGCCCTCGTGCAGGCGATGAACCACGTTGAGGCTATCGTAGAAGGCGTTGAGCTGCTGGCGGCCTTCTTCGCTGGCCAACAGATCCCCGAGTGGCGGTTTCAGCGCGGCCAGCTGTCGATTGCTCTCAGCGTAGGCGGCGTCAATCTTGTCGGCCAACGGCTTTTGCTCCTTCGGCAATAGTCCGCGCAACCCCTTGTTGTCGACGCCGGCCCAGACGGTCTGCGCACTGGCCAGACTCGCCTGCAAGCTGCTGAGCGAGGCTTTGCTGCGCCAGGCTTCGGCCTGAAACGGTTGCGGTACGCCTTTGGTGCCACGGCCCAGCGGGGTGCCGAGCTTTTTCTTCAGCGAGTCCAGCGCAGTCACTTGCACGCGCAGCAACTCGGCAATGGCTTCGTGGGAATCGGCGTAACGCTGATTGGGAAACTTGCTCAACTGAGCGAGCATGCCGTCGTTGCTGTTCCAACTGCTGAGGATGTCTTCGGCCAACGCTTTCTGACGCTCGCCGATGGCCACCAGCAGCGGGCAGTAGCGGGCTTTCTGCTCGGCATTGGTCATGTCGATGTCGGCGTCGAAGAGGATGTATTCATAGGCCGACAGGCCCTGAACCACCACACTGGATTTGCCCAGGGCATCGGCGCTGATCTGCGGCTGTGCGGTGACCAGTTGCTCCACCTGACGACCGACGAGGTTCTTTTTGTCCGGCCAGAACTGAATCTGCCAGGCGCGATTACCTTCGGCCAGCGGTCCGATCAGCAGCGGTTGCAGCTCGGCCCAGGCTTTTTGTGCGTAGAGGAAATCGGCGCGGGCGGTGTCCAGGTCGGATTTGCCCTGACAGTAGGACAGGGCACTGATCGCCAGTTGCCGGTCGGCATCGACCCAACGGCTGTAGGTCGGCAGGATGACCTGACTGGCAATGGCGGCAGACGTCACGGCTTGCGGGTCCGACGGCGCGCACGCGCCCAGTGCCAGTGCGGCAAGGCTGGTGAGCAACAACTTGGGGCGGAACATGCCCGACTCCTTATCTTCAGAAATACGTTAGAGAGAATTCAAGAACGCCAGCAGCGCCCCGCGCTGTTCCGCGTCGAAGGCCAGCACCTGACGTTGCGCCGGCAGCGCCTCGCCGCCGTGCCAGAGCACGGCCTCCATCAGGTTGCGGGCGCGCCCGTCGTGCAGAAACTGCGTGTGGCCACTGACGGCTTGCGTCAGGCCGATGCCCCACAGCGGCGGGGTGCGCCACTGTTGGCCGCTGGCCTGAAATTCGCTGAGATTGTCGGCCAGGCCTTCGCCCATGTCATGCAGCAGCAGATCGGTGTAAGGGCGGATGACCTGATTCGCCAGTTCGGGTTCGGCGGCATCGGCGGAGGTAGTGAATTGGGGCGTATGGCACTGCTGGCAACCTGCTTTGAAAAACAGATTCTTGCCCGCCAGTACCTGCGGGTCGGCCACGTCTCGCCGGGCCGGAACGCCCAGATTACGGGTGTAGAAAGTGATCAGCCGCAGGATGTTGTCGCTGACCTCCGGCTCGCCGTTCGGGCCATTGCCGTTGGGCGCAGCAAGGCACGCGGTCTGTGACGGCGTGCAGTCGTCGACCGGCATCAAGGTGGACGTCAGGCCCATGTCACCCGCCAGTGCGTGGGCATTCTGCTGTTTGATGCTCGGCTGCGAGGCTTTCCAGCCGAAACGTCCGAGGACGGATTTCTGCTGCGCATCGTCCCAGACCCAGTTGGGTTTACCGGTGATGCCGGTGCCCTGTTCATCATCCGGGTTGGCGTTGGCCAGAATCGCGGCCTGAGGAATGGCTTCCAGAAGTCCCAGCCCGATCATCGGCGGCGCAATACGCGCGGACGCTCGCGTCTGCGGGTGCATCGGGCCGTAACCGGGTTGGGTGATCTGCAGGGTAGGGCGGCGCAGATGCACCGGGGTGCCATCGCGAAAATGCAGGGTCATCGAATCGTAGTCGACCCGAACCTTGCCTTCAGGCGTCACGCCTGGGATGGCCATGTCCTGGAGTTGTTTGCCGTACACCGGCTCAGGCGTCAGGCCCAGTTGCTTGATGCGTTCGGCGAATGCCGGCTCATCGGGAATCGACAGGCGCACCAGCATGGAGACAGCGTTGTCGGCACCAGGCTCGGGCGGGTGTCCGCGACCGTCCTTGATGTGGCAGTTCTGGCAGGCGTTGGTGTTGAACAGCGGGCCCAGACCGTCACGGGCGGTGGTCGTCGAGGGGGCGATCACCCAGGGGTTGCGGAAGAAACTGTTGCCGACGCTGAAGTCCAGTCGCCGGGCAGGCGACAGGTTGGCCGAGGGCAGGGAAAACGCGTTGCGGTCGCGCTTGTTGACGGTGGTGGCGCCGCCGGACCGCGACTCCCCTGGCTCGGCTGCGGTGAAACGCGGGGCGTCATCGCACCCACTGACGGCCAGCGCCATCAGCAGAAGAAACGAAGGACGTAACCGCGCAGTCATACAGGTCCTGCAAAGGGGTGGAAATCGGGGCGAGCAAGCTTACCAGCCCCGTGTTTTATGAATAAGAGGGATTAGCGTTTGAAGGACCTCTCGTAACGTGTTGTTACCAAATCATCCGCAGGCAACGGGTCGGTAAAGCTCACGCTCCGGCGATCTCCAGGGCCGGGTTTTCCACGAGCAGCTGCATCAGGCGCCGTTCGCCCTCGACCACCTTGAACGACCGATAATCGCCAATGCCGTCGAGCTGCCGTTCGCGTTCGCGGATCGCCAGCTCCTTGGCCCGCTCGTAGCCGTAATGCTCGACCCTGAACGACTTGGTGACACTGCTGCCGTTGCGTAGCGTGGTCCGCGCCACCCAATAGGCAATGCCGGTGTAGCAGCGGTAATGCACCCCCGGATAGCCGCTGGTGTTGGTGGCGATGATGCGTTGACGGATGTCGCGGCTGAGCTTGGGCAGGTGCGCCAGCAGCAACTGGTCACGGCACGCGTCGGCGGCTTGGCGTGCCGGGTCACGGCCCCCGTAGCGGGAGAATGAGAAGAGCCGGTTGAAGGTCCTGCCATCGCGGTAGATCGTCACCTTCCAGGCACGCGGGCCCTTGACGCCGACCAGCAGGTGGATACCGTAATCGTTGGCTTTGAGCTTACTGACGCGGCGCCTTTTATTGTTTCTCTTGGGCACTTTCTGTCTCCTCCTGGATAGGGTGGGGTCAAGGAAGTGCGCATGATCGGCGGCGGGGGAGGCGTGTTCAATCCGACAAGGAGCGAACAGGAAATGCCCTACAAAGCTTACAGACCGGTCCCCGGATAAGGCCGGTTTTGGTGAGGTTTGGAGCTTCGATTGACGAAAAAAATGCCGGCCCGTGGTCGGGTCGGCATTTGTTTGCAGCTGGACCGGCTTCACTCCGAAAGGCGTGGCCCCACAGGGTTTGAAGCGGACGTGATGGGGATCAGAACTCGTGGTCGGCGTTGTCCGGGTTCAGGTCGGTGATGCCCAGCTTGCCGGCCGCTTGCTCGATGGCCCCGGTCTGTTTGACCAACGCAGCAATGGCATTGCGCACCACCTCGTTGCCTGCTGTATTGCCGGCCGCGATGAGCTGGTCGAAATGCTCGCCCTTGTTGGCGTGGTCGACGATGACCTGCAGCTTTGCCTGGGTCGCGTCGAGGTCGGCACGAACGGTCTGGTCGGTCGCAGCGTCGGCCTTGGCCACCAGCGAAGACAGGCTTGGGCCAGTCACTTTGCTGCCGTCGACGCGGGTGTATTCGCCCAGGTAAACGTTGCGGATGCCCAGACCGTTGTAGAAGTGCGAGTTGTGGGTGTTGTCACTGAAGCAATCGTGCTCGTCCTCGCTGGAATTGGCCTCCAGCGCGACTTTCATGCGTTCGCCTGCCAGTTCACCCAGCGACAGGCTGCCCATGCCGAAGAGCATTTTGCGCAGTCCGCTCTCGGCGGATTCTGCTTCCAGTGTGGCGCGGTAGTTGTCGGCGACGCCCGGTTTCCAGTTATTGACCATTTCTTCGAGGTCGCTCACCAGCAGGTCGGTGACGGCCTTCAGGTAGGCGCGACGGCGGTCGTTGTGGCCGCCGGTGCCGCCCTGGCCTTCGATGTAGTCACTGGCCGGACGCTCGCCGGCGCCCGGGCCGGTGCCGTGCAGGTCCTGGCCCCAGAGCAGGAATTCGATGGCGTGGTAACCGGTCGCCACGTTGGCTTCCGAACCGCCGAGCTCGTTCAGGCTGGCGAGTTTTTCAGGGGTGATTTCGCTGACGTCGACTTTGTCCTCACCCACTTGCACGGACGTGTTGGCGATGATGTTGGCAGTCGCGCCCGGGTTGCCCAGTGCGTGCTGGTAATCCTTGGCGACGTAGTCGATCAAGCCTTCGTCCAGCGGCCATGCGTTCACCTGACCTTCCCAGTCGTCGATGATGGTGTTGCCGAAGCGGAACACTTCGCTTTGCATGTAAGGCACCCGCGCCGCGACCCACGCTGCACGCGCTGCTTTCAGGGTCTGGTCATTGGGGGTGGCGAGGAAAGCGTCGACTGCCGTGCTGAGGGTTTTGGCAGTGGATTCGGCGTCGCTGAAGACGGCAAATACCATGTTGGCGTAGTTGGCGACCACTGCTTTGGTGGCGGCTTCGCTGGACTGGGTCGGTGCAGCGGCGGGGGTCGGCGCTGTGGCTGGGGCGGCGGCTGCGGCAGGTGCCGGGGCAGGCGCTGCAGCGGCGGGTTTGTCCTTGCCTTGATCACAACCGGCCAGAGCAATAGCGACAGCCAGCAGACTTGCGGTTGCCAGGGGCATACGAATCATGACGGAATCCTGCATCGAGAAGAGGTATAAACGGTGGCGAACGCCAAAAAATGCTGCGCCATAATGCGAAAGATTTGCATTCGGTGTAAAGGCCATTTGCCCAGGCAGTCTGAGGGAGATATTTCAAGCTGTTTCAAGGGAGAGGTAAGGTGCCGCGTCGCAATGGCGAGGGGGAATCCCCGCAACGGCTGCCTCTTCGTCGCAAGGCAGGCGTGCTACAGCGCCTCGCTGTGAGTGCGCTGGGCTTGCTTGAGGTAAACCAGCAGTTCCCGCGCCGGCAGTGGCTTGCTGTAAAAATAGCCCTGACCTTCGTGGCAACCCTCGGAAATGATGTACGCCTCTTGCTCGGCGGTTTCCACGCCCTCGGCAATCACCTGCATGCCCAGGCTTTTGCCGAGCTGGATGATGGCGCGCACGATGGTTGCGTCGTCATCGTCGTCGAGCAAATCCTGCACGAAGCTCTTGTCGATCTTGATCTTGTCCAGCGGCAGGCTTTTCAGATAACTCAGCGATGAATAACCGGTGCCGAAGTCATCAATGGCGATCAACGCCCCGGAGCGGCGCAGGCTCAGCAGATGCTGGGCGGCGGTCGTGATGTCTTCCATCAGGCCGGTTTCAGTGACTTCCAGCTCCAGACTGCGGGGCGGCAAGCGGTAGATCTGCAGCAGGTTGTTCACCACCCGCGGCAATTCGGCGTGGTGCAGCTGCACGGTGGACAGGTTCACCGCCATGCGCAGGTCGCTGAAGCCTTGATCGTGCCATTCGCGCAGCTGTTTGCAGGCCTGATCCAGCACCCACTCGCCGATGGCGATAATGGTGCCGTTCTGCTCGGCCAACGGGATGAACAGGTCAGGGGGCACGAAGCCGTGTTCCGGGTGAATCCAGCGGATCAGTGCTTCGACGCCGACCACACTGTGGTCGCGGTAGCTGATCTGCGGCTGATAGACCAGATGAAACTGCTCGCGGGCCATGGCTTCGCGCAGGTCCTTCTCCAGCTCACGTCGACGGCGCATCTCGCTGTCGACGCTGGCGATATAAAACTGGTAGCGATTGCGCGAGCGGGTCTTGGCCAGCGTCATGGTCTGTTCGGCTTTCTGCAGCAGCTTCTCGGTGCTGTCGCCATCTTCGGGGAACAGCGTGATGCCGATGGTGGCGCGCAAGCGAATCTCTTGCTGATCAACAGCGAAGGGCGCCTCCAGATCGTCGAGGATGTTCTGCGCCAACTCGGCGGCTTCATAAGGCTGTTCGATATCGGCCTGGACCAGCGCGAACTGGTCGCCGCCCAGGCGGGCGAGGGCGCCGAGACGTCCGCTGTGGCCGCGCAATCGATCGGCGAGGGCCAGCAGCAACTGGTCGCCGGCCTGATAGCTGAATTGTTCGTTGATGCCTTTGAAGTCATCCAGCCCGACGCATAACACCGCAACCCGATGCTGCACCTTACCGGCGTCGACGAGGATTTTGTCCAGTTGCTTCTGCAGTTGCAGCCGGTTGGGCAGCCCGGTGAGGAAGTCGTATTGGGACATCCGCAACAGGCTGGATTCAGCCTCGTGGCGCAGGGTGGTGTTGCGCTCGATGGACGCCAGCAGTTGGTTGGCGGTGTTGACCCAGATCCCCAGCTCGTTTTTTTCGTGGCCTTTGAGCAGGGGCAGTTGGTGTTCACTGGGGCGGTCGGGGTTGATGGTGGTCAGGTGCTCGATGATTCTCGACAGCGGTTTGGTCAGCAGCCAGTGGTAAACCAGGTATAGCACCAGACCCAACGCCAGCGCGCGCAACACGCCGGAGATGAAGATGATCATCGAGTTGGTGAGGAAGGTTTCGCCGTAGGTGGCGGTGTCCAGGGTGATGCGCAGGTCGCCGTAGTATTCGCTGTACGGACTGCGGCCGACCAGTTGGGTGGTGAAGCTGCGTTCCTGGCCAAGGATCAGATCGGTCAGCCAGCGGGTAGGGGTGACTTCGAGGGCGCGGGATTTCTCGGCGAGCACCGTCTCGTTGGGATGACCAATGGACGCCAGTCGCACCGCTTCGTCCTGAAACAACCCTTCGATGACCTGCATGCCCATTTCCCGGTCCAGGCTGTAGACGGCCTGTGTCGAAGGGTCGCGAAACATGTCGAGGATACGCGCTGCGTCCGAAGCAACGGCCTGGCGGGTTTTGTATGCGTCGTAGACGATCTGTGCGCAACTGAGCACGACCCCCACGATCAGCGCTGAAAGCAGCACAACGCGAAGCAGCTTCACCGACAAGCTGTGTTTGAGTTCCAGCTTCAAATGGCCATTCCTTCATCCATGCTGATAGCGGCCTGACTGTGTGCACGCACGGGCAATGCAGGCATTCGGATCAGACGCCTCTGGCTTGCGCCTGACCCCATCAATCGGGAAAACACTTAACAGGCAGACCACTCAGGCTAACCGTACTGTGTCGGTCGTCCGCGGGAAGAACTTGAGCCCAGCCGTTTGAATCAGCACGAAATTTGATATTAGTCGGCTATCGCTTCCAGACAATACATAAACGACAAACAGAAGGCGAAAAAAAAACCCGGACGTGCCGGGCTTTTTTTATTCGAGCATTCAAGCATTCATCAGGCGGTGAAGCTTTTGCCTTCGAACTGCTCGGCAACGAACTTCCAGTTGACCAGGTTCCAGAACGCCTCGACGTACTTTGGACGCAGGTTACGGTAGTCGATGTAGTAAGCGTGTTCCCAGACGTCGCACGTCAGCAGCGGGGTGTCGCCGCTGGTGATCGGGTTGCCGGCGCCGATGGTGCTGGCCAGTGCCAGGGAACCGTCAGCTTTCTTCACCAGCCAGCCCCAGCCGGAGCCGAACGTGCCGATGGAGGTCTTGCTGAATTCTTCCTTGAACTTGTCGAAGGAACCGAACGCAGCGTTGATTGCATCAGCCAGAGCGCCGGTCGGTTGGCCGCCGGCGTTTGGCGCCAGGCAGTTCCAGTAGAACGTGTGGTTCCAGACTTGAGCGGCGTTGTTGAAGATACCGCCCGAGGACGTCTTGACGATTTCTTCCAGAGTCTTGCCTTCGAACTCGGTGCCTGGCACCAGGTTGTTCAGGTTCACGACGTAGGTGTTGTGGTGCTTGTCGTGGTGGTATTCCAGAGTTTCCTTGGAGATGTGCGGTGCCAGAGCATCATGTGCGTACGGCAGCGGAGGCAATTCAAAAGCCATGGTAATTCTCCTAATCAGGTCAGTTGCGGTTTGCGCAAGGCCGATCACGGGCGGCCAGACAGAACTTACGCTGGCGAGTTTGTACTCTTTGCAGCGCAGGGGCTGGATCATAGCACCGGCCCCGGACCTTAACCACGCAACAACAGTGTGGGATAGAGGTTCCAGAGCATTGCGCTGAAAGCGCAGTGGCAGGCTTGGGTTTTCACGCCGTTCTGATCAATTGCACCGCCACGCTGAACATCATCACCGCGACCATCAGGTCCAGCAGGCGCCAGGTGGCCGGGCGCGCGAGCCACGGCGCCAGCCAGGCGGCGCCGATCGCCAGCGTCGAAAACCACAATACCGAAGCGCTGGCTGCACCGGCCACATAGGCGCCGGGCGCCGTTTGCTGCGCGCCGAGCGAGCCGATCAGCAGTACCGTGTCGAGATAAACGTGCGGGTTCAGCATGGTCACCGCCAGGGCGGTCAGCAATACCGCGCGGCGTGACCGCTGGCCGTCGGTGTCGCCGTTGGCGAGGCTCTGCGGTGACAACGCGCGGCGCAAAGCCATGGCGCCGTACCACAGCAGAAACACCACTCCGCCCCAGCGCGCCACCGCCAGAAGCGTCGGGTTGTGGGCCAGCACATTGGCCAGCCCGAACACGCCGGCGGCCACCAACAGGGCGTCGCACACGATGCACAGCAAGGCCACGGACAGGTGGTGTTCGCGACGCAGACTTTGCGCCAGCACGTAAGCGTTCTGGGTGCCGATGGCCATGATCAGCCCGAGGGAAACCAACAGGCCATTGAGGTAGCTTTGCCACATGATGTCGGGCCTCGATCAGTTCAGGGATGGACGGGATCAGGCGCTCGTCGCCAGTGCGCGCAAGGTGCTCATGGCCTCCAGCGCGTCGTCCTTACCCACGAAAAGATGGTCGTGGTAAAAGCCCGCGACCACGTTGCAACTGATGCCCGCCTGCCCCAGTGCGCTGGCGAACGCGGCGGTCAGCCCGACGGCCGCGAGTGAGGAATGGACGGTCAGGGTAATCCAGGCCATGACGTAATCGCTGGCCAGGCCCAGGTGCTGCGCCTGGCTGCGTTCAAGTATGACGGTCAGGCCTTCACGCTCCCTGAAGCTGCCGATCACCTCGACACCTTGCACGTGGCCGCTGTCAGCCACGGTGCAGAACACGTAATCACCTTCGTTCAGTTCGGGGTCCATGCTGCGCAGCAACGCGCTGAGGGAGGTTTCGCCAGTCATTGATATTCGCCGTTTGTTGAGGTGGGCATCAGTCAGTGGTGGCGATTGTCAGGCGAGAGCGAGTATAAGAAAAACCAATAAAGCTCATCACCCATTAGAGAAACTGATGTTCGACTACAAGTTGCTTTCCGCGCTGGCAGCGGTGATCGAGCAAGCCGGCTTCGAGCGTGCTGCGCACGTGCTTGGCCTTTCGCAGTCGGCGGTGTCCCAGCGCATCAAGCTGCTGGAAGCGCGGGTCGGCCAGCCAGTACTGGTCCGGGCGACGCCGCCCACGCCGACAGACATCGGCCGGCGCTTGCTCAACCATGTCCAGCAGGTGCGCTTGCTGGAGCGGGATCTGCAAAGCGTGGTGCCCGCGCTGGACGAAGGCGGCATGCCCGAGCGCCTGCGCATCGCACTGAACGCCGACAGCCTGGCGACCTGGTGGGCCCTCGCGGTCTGGGACTTCTGCGCCGAGCATCGATTGCTCACTGATCTCGTGGTTGAGGATCAGGATGTCGGGCTCAAACGCATGCGCGCCGGTGAAGTGGCCGCGTGTCTGTGCGGCAGTGAACGGCCGGTGGCGGGGGCGCGAAGTGTGTTGCTCGGCGCCATGCGCTACCGGGCGCTGGCCAGCCCTGACTTCATCGATCGGCATTTCCCGCAGGGCGTGACGCCGCAAGCGGTCGCCCGATCGCCCGCGCTGGTGTTCGGCCCGGATGATTTCCTGCAGCACCGCTACCTCGCTTCGCTGGGAGTCGAAGGCGGTTTCGAGCATCATTTGTGTCCCTCGTCCGAAGGCTTCATGCGCATGGTCGAAGCCGGAATGGGCTGGGGACTGGTGCCGGAATTGCAGGTCCGCGGGCAATTGGCGAGCGGTCAACTGGTCGAGTTGCTGGCCGATCACTGCATTGATGTACCGTTGTACTGGCATCATTGGCGCAATGGCGGTCGCTTGCTGACGGAGCTGACGGACCATCTGGCGAAAAAAGCGGGGCAATGGCTGGTGCCGTTGCAGCCTGAGTGAACGTCAGTAGTCGACGCAGCAGATTGTAGGATCGGTCGCAGAACAGCCGCGGCGATCACAGGCAAAAGATGATTAAACGGAGCAGGCAATGAAAATTCTGGTCACCGGCGCAGGCGGCTTCATTGGCGGACGCTTCGCGCGTTTCGCGCTGGAGCAAGGCTTGAGCGTCCGGGTCAACGGCCGTCGTGCGGAGGGTGTCGAGCATCTGGTGCGGCGCGGGGCCGAGTTCATCCAGGGCGATCTTTCCGATCCGGAACTCGTTCATGCGCTGTGTGACGACGTCGAAGCCGTGGTCCATTGCGCGGGTGCGGTGGGCACATGGGGACGACGCCAGGACTTCCATCAGGGCAACGTTCAAGTCACCGAAAACGTCGTTGAAGCCTGCCTGAAACAGAGAGTCCGGCGGTTGGTGCATCTGTCCTCGCCCTCGATCTATTTCGATGGCCGATCGCACCTCGATATCCGTGAGGAGCAAGTGCCCAAGCGCTTCGGCAATCACTACGCCGCGACCAAATACCTGGCCGAGCAAAAAGTATTTGGTGCTGAAGAGTTCGGTCTGGAAGTGATCGCCCTGCGTCCTCGTTTTGTGACGGGCGCAGGTGACACGAGCATTTTCCCGCGACTGCTGCAGATGCAGCAGAAGAAGCGCTTGTCGATCATCGGCAACGGCCTGAACAAGGTCGACTTCACCAGCATTCAAAACCTCAATGAAGCGCTGCTCAGCAGTTTGCTGGCGGCGGGTTCGGCGCTGGGCAAGGCCTACAACATCAGTAATGGCGCGCCGGTGCCGCTCTGGGACGTGGTCAATTACGTCATGCGCCAGATGGAATTGCCACCGGTCAGGCGTTATCGGTCTTACGGCCTGGCGTACACCGCGGCGGCCATGAACGAGGCGGCGTGCCTGATCTGGCCCGGGCAACCTGAACCGACGCTGTCGCGCATCGGGATACAGGTGATGAGCCGGGATTTCACGCTTGATATCAATCGCGCCAGGCATTATCTGGATTACCAGCCCGACGTCAGCGTGTGGACCGCCCTCGACGAGTTCTGCGGCTGGTGGAAAGCCCAGCACGGCGGCGCGTTGTAAAAGGCTTCAACATCCGTGGTTATACTGCGAGCCATTCAGATTCAGCGGTTTTTTCAAAGGTAAATCCATGCGCAAAGATCCCTATGACGACGTCGATGACGTCCCGAGCCTCAGCGCCAAAGACGATGACGATGACTTTCTGCCGCCACCGGGCGCCCGCGAGCGCACGACGGTGTATTCCCGTGATACGCCGGTGGTGAAGGTGAAGGCGCCCGGTACCGGTGCGTTGTGGGCGTTGATCTGTGTGCTGTTTATCGCGTTTTGCGGCCTGGGCTGGTGGAGTTTTCAGCAGGTCTCGTTGATGGAGCAGCAACTGGTGGCGACGCAGGAAAGCTTCGCGCGGATCAGTGAGGAGGCGGCGGGGCGCTTGCAGGATATTTCCGGCAAGGTGGTGGCCACCGAGTCGATGGCGAGCAGCAGCGAGGCGCTGAAGGCGCAGATCAAGCAGTTGCAGGATCAGTTGGCTGATCAGAGCAAGCAGCAGCAGGGCGTGGCAGGTTTGCAGGGCGGGCTGGACAAGCGGCTGGAGCAGATCAGTACGCAGAGTCAGCAGCAGCAGGCGGTCAATCAGCAGTTGCAGGATCAGCTGAAGGCCGTGACCACGGAGCTGGCGGCGTTGAAGGCGGCGGTGCCGGATGGCAAGTCGGTTCAGGCTGAGCAGGAGCGGCTGGAGTCGCAGTTGAAGGGCTTGAGCGCGGACGTGGCGAGTCTGAAGAAGGCGAATGGCAGTCAGGCGATCGAGCAGCTTGAGCAGGATATGGTGGTGGTGAAGAGTGAGTTGGAGAATCGTCCGGCAGCTGCTTCGTCGGGTGCCAGCACGGCGGAGTTTGATGCGTTTCGTGGTCAGATGACGCGGACGATTAACACGTTGCAGAGTCAGATTCAGACGTTGTCGCAGCAGATTAATGCGCGGGGGCAGTAGATCAAAGGCGTCGGCCTAACGGCCTCGGGTTTCGCCTTCGGCGAGTTACTTGGAAAAGCACCCCAAGTAACCAAGGGTGCCTGCTCCTGGTTGGGCCCTTCCTTCGTCAGGGTTCCCTGACTCCGGTCCCGCTCCGTGGGCCCGCGCCGAACGGACATCCATGTCCTGACGGCGCTCTCGCCGCATCCATGCGGCTCGGCCCACTGCGCGAGACCTGCGTTCAGCCTGCACCCAAGTCGCGGTTGGCGGTGACTGGGCTTTTTGCGCAGGAAGATCAAAAGCAGATCACAAGCAGATCAAAAGCTTCCCGGCTGAAGCCGGTCCTACAGTCAAAGCTGGTCTTACAGCCGCCGCCGGTCTTACTGGCTGGAGGCTATGCTTTTAGTGGGACCGGCTTTAGCCGGGAAGGGGCCAGTGAGCGGCTAGAGGGGACAGCGGCTAGAGGGGACTGATTTATTTACAGCGCTTCTCCGTAAATTAATCTGTCCCCGGTCTACCGTTGCCGATCGTTCCCACGCTCTGCGTGGAAACGCAGCCCTCGACGCTCCGCGTCTTCTGTACTTACAGCGTCGGGTAATCCACATAGCCTTCGGCGCCTTTGGCGTAGAAGGTTTCGGGATGAGGTTCGTTCAGCGGGGCATCCTTGGCCAGACGTGCCGGCAGGTCGGGATTGGCGATGAAGGGCACGCCGAAGGCGACGGCGTCGGCCTTGCCGCTCGCCAGCCAGGCGTTGGCGCTTTCTTTGGTGAATTTCTCGTTGGCGATGAACACGCCGCCGAACGCTTCTTTCAGGCGTGGGCCCAAGCTGTCGTCGAGTTCACGTTCGCGGGCGCAGATGAACGCGATGCCGCGTTTGCCCAATTCGCGGGCGACGTAGGTGAAGGTCTCTGCCAGGTTGGCGTCGCCCATGTCGTGCGCGTCAGCGCGGGGTGCCAGGTGCACGCCGACACGGCCAGCGCCCCAGACGTCAACGGCGGCGTCGGTCACTTCCAGCAGCAGGCGTGCGCGGTTTTCCAGCGAGTCGCCGTAGGCATCGGTGCGGGTGTTGGTGCTGGTCTGCAGGAACTGGTCGAGCAGGTAACCGTTGGCGCCGTGGATCTCTACGCCGTCAAAGCCGGCGGCCTTGGCGTTCTCGGCACCGACGCGGTAGGCGTCGACGATCTCTTCGATTTCAGCCAGTTCCAGTGCGCGAGGGGTGACGTAATCAGACAGCGGACGCACCAGGCTCACGTGCCCTTTTGGCTGGATAGCGCTCGGCGCAACCGGGGTTTCGCCGTTCAAATAAGTCGGGTGCGAAACGCGACCCACGTGCCACAGTTGCAGCACCATCTTGCCGCCCGCCGCGTGGACGGCTTTGGTGATGTTGGCCCAGCCGCGCACTTGATCGTTGGACCAGATGCCCGGGGTGTCGGGGTAGCCAACGCCCATGGGCATGACCGAAGTGGCTTCGCTGATGATCAGACCAGCCGAGGCGCGCTGAACGTAATACTCGGCCATCATCGCGTTGGGCACGCGGCCTTCGTCGGCGCGGCAGCGGGTCAGCGGCGCCATGATGATGCGGTTGGTCAGTTCCAGGTCACCCATCTTGATCGGGTCAAAAATCGTGGTCATCGTGAAATCCTTAGTGCAGTCGGTAAAAGGTGGATCCGCAGGTTTCAAATTCGGGGAATCAGTTGGTCACAGGGGCCATTTCGACATCGTTGCGCTGACGGAAATTGATCAACGTAACCAGTAGCGCCAGCACCGCCAGAACGCCAGCAGCCAGAGGCACGGTGGTCAGGCCGAAGCCATGGGCGATGACGCTGCCGCCGACCCAGGCGCCCAGCGCATTGCCCACGTTGAAGGCGCCGATGTTCAGGGTGGACACCAGATTGGGCGCGGCCTTGCCGAAGGTCACCACGTTGATCTGCAAGGCAGGCACGGCGGCGAACGCAGCGGTGGCCCAGAGGAACAGGGTGATTTCAGCCGGGATCAGCGCCGTGCTGGTCCAGCTCAGCACCGTGGAGATCACTGCCATGGCGATGAACACGCCGATCAGCGTGGCGGCCAGTCGGCGGTCGGCGAGTTTGCCACCGATGATATTGCCCAGCGTCAGGCCGAGGCCGATGAGCATCAGCGTCCAGGTCACGCCCAGCGGCGAGACGCCGGTGACTTCGCCCAACAGTGGCGCAACGTAGGTGAAGAGGGCGAACACAGAGGCGGCGAACAGCGCGGTCATGCTCAGCGACAGCCAGATGCCCACGCCTTTGAGCGCGGCCAGCTCGGCGCGCATGTCGAGTTTCTCCTCATCGCGCTTGCTCGGCAGGAAGCGAATCAGGCCGATGAAGGCGATGACGCCAATCACCGTCACCGCGAAGAAGGTCGAGCGCCAGCCGGCCTGTTGTCCCAGTGCAGTGCCCAACGGGACGCCGAGGACGTTGGCCAGGGTCAGGCCGGTGAACATCAGCGCGACGGCCGAAGCGCGACGATTGGCCGGGACCAGATTTGCCGCTACCACCGACCCGATGCCGAAGAACGCGCCATGGCACAGCGCGGTGACCACGCGGGCGAACATCAGAATGTTGTAGTCCGCCGCCAGCGCGCAGAGCAGATTGCCGATGATGAAGACGCCCATCAACGTGACCAACGCGCCTTTGCGCGGGAGCTTGGCGGTGGCCATCGCCATGAACGGCGCGCCGATTGCAACGCCCAGGGCGTAGCCGGTCACCAGCCAGCCGGCACCGGGAATGCTGACGCCCAGATCGCTGGCGACGTCGGGAAGCAAGCCCATGATGACGAATTCGGTCGTCCCGATGGCAAAGGCGCTCAGGGCCAGAATGAGTAGTGAAAGGGGCACGTTGCGTCTCCTGGATGTGGGGCGAAGGGCTCAGAGCCGCTGCGTCAGTTGCTGCAAGAACGCCTGAATGACGTCTTCGTTGCGCTTGAAAAAATGCCACTGGCCGTGTTTCTGGTTGGTGATCAGACCGGCCCTTTGCAATGTGGCCAGATGGGCAGAAACGGTCGACTGCGACAGACCGGCGCGCTGGTCGATCTGCCCCGCACACACACCGCCATCAATGGTGTGACGCTGATCGGGGAAAGTCGTAACCGGGTCTTTGAGCCAGTCCAGAATCTGCCGGCGAACCGGGTGGGCGAGGGCTTTGATGATTTCGTCGATATCGATGTCAGTAGGCATGTCGTGCTCAGTGCAGGTGCGCTGTATCGCGATGGGGCGAACCTTATATCTATAAATCGCGATATACAAATATGAATAAGTGCTTAGGACGGGCTGGTTCGTTATATCGGGTTATAACGATATGGCGCTGGGCTGATCTGTTGGTAGAGCGTTGACGGGCATTCCCGCTTTACAGGCGCAGGGAATGTGGCGACTGTACGAGCGTCATTGCGCATGAGTCCCCGCACATTCGGCGGACTCAGGCGCAGAAAAAAGGCTCGCAGCAATAGGCAACAACCATGAATTACCTCGCACACCTGCACCTCGGCGGGCAGACGCCGGCGCAATTGCTGGGCAGCCTGTACGGCGACTTCGTAAAAGGCCTGCTGCCGGGGCGCTTCCCGGCAGACATCGAAAGCGCGATTCGTCTGCACCGGCGAATCGATGCATTCACTGATTCGCACCCGCTTATCAAGCAGGCACTGGGGCGTTTTCCCGATGGCCGTCGTCGCTATGCCGGCATTGCTCTGGATGTGTTTTTCGACCATTGCCTAGCGCGGGACTGGCACCTGTATTCCGACGAGCCGCTGGATGGCTTCACGCGTAAGGTTTACCGCGTGCTGGCCGAAGAGCCCGCGTTGCCAGAGCGTCTCGCGTTGATTGCGCCGCGCATGGCGGCGCAGGACTGGCTGGGTTCGTACCGTGAATTTTCGGTGGTGGGTGATGCGCTGGCTGGCATCTCGCGTCGCCTGACACGGCCGGAAGGCCTGGCCGGGGTCAACCAAGAGTTGCACGCGCTGTACCGACCACTGAGTGACGATTTCAGCGCGTTTTATCCTGAACTTCAGGCGTTTGCTCAGGCGGCCTTGGCGGCGGAACGTACCATCACCGGTTGAACCGCCTCACCGAACAGCGCGACCTGTACCGCCTGCTGCGCTTCGAACGCCAGCGCTGCGCGTTCTTTCCCCACAGAAGCGATAGGCGAGAGCAGCTGGATATGCACTTCACTCACTTCATTTGCGAACAGCCGACGCAGGTGCGAGAGCAGGTCGTCGTCGCCAATGAACGGCGCAATCTGATCCGGCTGGCCGTCCCGCACGTATTGAATGGCAACAGGCTGTACCGGCACGCCGGTTTCAATGGCGCTGGACAGCAGGCGGCCGTGGAAGGTACGCAAGCTGCGACCGTCGGTGGTGGTACCCTCGGGGAAGATCACCAGCGAATGCCTGCCCAGCAAGTGCTGGCCCATCTGCTTCTGAATCAGCTTGCTGTCGCCCGAGCCCCGGCGAATGAACAATGTGCCGGCTTTCAAGGCCAGCCAGCCCGCCAACGGCCAGGTGCGCACTTCGGCCTTGGACAGGAACGACAGCGGCGCCAGCATGCCCAGCAGCGGGATGTCGGTCCACGACACATGATTGCTCACCCACAACATCGGCTCGCTCGGCAGCTTGCCGCTGACGGTCACACGAAACGGCAGCGCGGCACTCAGGCGCGCCATGAACCAGGCGGTCCAGCGCTGGCGACGGGCCATGGAATTGCCGATGCGCAGGCGTTCCATCAGGGCAAAGGTGCCGGCGATGCTCAAGCCCAGCGCAATCACCCAGAGCACCCGCACCACGCGCGCATGACTGCGCCAGGTGCTCATCACACCGCTGCCTTGAAGTGGCGAGCGTAGCGTGGGCACAGCTCGTCGCGCTTGAGAAGGATGAAGACGTCGGCGACCTGGAAATCTTCGTCCCAGCACGGCTCGCCACAGATCTTCGCGCCCAGGCGCATGTAAGCCTTGAGCAGGGGCGGCATCTCACAAATGACGTTGTTGGGCAGGTCCAGCATCGGCAGGGGATTCTTCGGTTCGGCGCGCAGGTGTTCGTTGCACAGATAACGTTCGCGCAGGCGTTGCATGATCGCGTGGGCCTGAATGCCGCCGTCCTGCATCGGAATGCTCGCGCAGCCCATCAGGTAGCTGTAGCCGCCTTCGTTGAGGATCTCGGCCAGTTCGCTCCACAACACGGCGATGGTGCCGCCGTTGCGGTAGGACGGATCGACACAGGTCCGGCCCAATTCCAGGATCGGGCCCTGTAAATGGCGCAGGCCGTGCAGGCTGAATTCTTCTTCGCTGTAGAATTTGCCCAGGGTGCTGGCGGCCTTGTGGTCCAGCAAGCGGGTGGTGGCGACCAGACGACCGCTGCTCAGGTCGCGCACGCCGATGTGCATGCAGTGAACGTCGTAATCATCGATATCCAGGCCCAGCTCGGCGCCCTTGAGCCTGGCGTTGAATTCGCCACTGAACACACTGAAGCGCAACGCCTGTGCTTCCTGCAGGGCCTTCTCACCGACCAGGCGTTCAGCCTGCAGGCGACGTTCGGTTCGGGTGTCTCGAATGCTGGCGATCTGAGTCATGCGGCGTCTCCGTAATCCCGCCTTCGTCCAGGCGGGTCGACTGATTGTTCGAGCATTGCTGTACGAATTCAGGCTAGGGAGAGGCCGTGTCACGACCATTAAGCTTTGGTGATGGTTGCGTGACAGGGGTTTGCGTTCAATGGTCTGTCATTATTGAGTGCTAGGGTTGCCTGCATCCGAGCCCGAGTCCTGTCCATGAGCCGTCTGCTGTTAACACTCGCGCTGTTCCTCATCAGCTGTTCAGCCGCAGCCGAAACCTGGCCGACGCCGGATTGGCCCGAGCGCCTGCTCAGTCAAAACGCTGCCATTACTGCCCTCGATGCTTACGCCTTCCCGACCCGCGACGAGGTCGAACGCAAGGGCGTGCGCACAGACGCGCTGCTGATCATTCACGACGGCGAAGTGGTGTATGAACGCTATGGCGGCGTGACCCGGGCAGACACCCCGCACCTGACCTGGTCGATCAGCAAAAGCATTCTGGCGAGCGTACTTGGCGTCGCGTTTGGTGAAAGCCGTTTCAAGCTTGAAGACCCCGTCGCCAGGTTCTACCCGCCGTTCAGCGCGCATCCCGATATCAAACTTCAGGACCTGCTGCACTGGGCTTCGGGGCTGGACTGGCAGGAAGATTACGAATACGCGCCGCTCAACTCGTCTGTCGTGGCGATGCTTTACACCCGAGGGCGCGGCGACATGGCGCGGTACACCGCCGAACACGTTGCCGCCAGTGCGCCCGGCACTTCATACCGCTATTCCAGTGGCGACAGCACTGTCCTCGCCGCCGCACTCAAAGGCATGGTCGGTGAGAGGGCTTACGCGGATTACCCCTGGACTGCATTGTTCGACCCGCTGGGCATCACCAGCGCCACGTGGGAGCGCGATGCCATCGGCACTTTCGTCGGGTCGTCCTACGCGTACATGACGGCCCGCGATCTGGCGCGCATCGGCCTGCTGATGGAACGCGGCGGGCGCTGGCAAGACCGCCAGTTGCTGCCCGAGGCCTGGGTTGATTTCAACCTGACGCCGTTCAAATCCCTTACCCCGACCCCGGCCGATGAAGCCCCCGGCGGTCACTGGTGGCTGAACAAGGCCGCCGACGGCAACCTCGGTCCGTGGCCCGACGCACCTCCCGACACCTTCGCCGCACTCGGCCATTGGGGGCAGGCGCTGTACGTGATCCCCAGCGCGAAGCTGGTGATCGTTCGCTACGCCGACGATCGCGACGGCACTTATGACCACAACCAGTTGCTCAAGCTGGCGCTGAAGGCCGTGGCCGGGGAGGGTGATCAATGAACGCTCGCAAGGCATTCATCCGACGCCGCCCATTCCGCAGCTTCTTCATACTGATGCTGCTGATCATTGCCGGCCTGATCTGGAACTGGCGCGTTCAGCTGCAGGTATTCCCCAGCATCATCAGCGCCTACACCGCCAAAGAATATTGCTCGTGCCGCTTCGTCATGGATAACCCTGCAGACTATTGCCGCCGCTACGTGAAGCAGTGGCTGCCGAGCACCCTCGACGAAGACGCGCTGAACAAGCGCATCACTGCGACAGGGCTGGGCCGCGAGAGCGCAGCGCAGTGGGAGGGCCCGCGCCAGGGCTGCCGTTTGTCGCCGCCGGTGCCGTAGAACGTTGAAGTTTGCGTGCGGTCAGACAGCCGGATAGGGTTGCGCATCGCACCCTCTGGAGTCCGCATGTCTATTCGCCTTCCTTCCTCGTTCGCCTGCGCGCTAAATGCCGTTGATGCCTGTGCCTTGATCGCCACGGCGCGCCGCTCATGAGGGGCGCGATTTTTCCGTGGCGCGAGGAAAATCAGTTCAACCTGCTGATCGACGGCCCGGCGTTTTTTCCGCGCATGATCGCTGCGATTGAAGGCGCGCAGCAGCAAATAGAGCTTGAACTGTATCTGGTGGAAGCCGGGGCCTGCGCCGAGGCGATCGTGCAGGCGCTGGTCGGTGCGGCGAATCGCGGGGTCATCGTGAGGTGTCTGTTCGATGGTTTCGGCGCCGCGGCGTTCACGATCAGCCTGCGCAAGCGCCTGACAGACGCCGGCGTGATTCTGCGTTTCTATAATCCCGTCCATTGGCGGCGTGGCTTTCGAAACCTCTACCGCGACCACCGCAAACTGCTGCTGGTCGACAAAGAGCTGGCGGTGGTGGGCGGGACGGGTGTCACCGACGAGTTCTGGCGCCCGGACCTGAACAGCAGCGAGTGGCATGAGGTGATGGTCGAGATTCGCGGGCCGCTGGTGATCGACTGGCAAGCGTTGTTCGACCGCCAGTTCCACGCCAACCCTCGGCGGCGAGCATGGCGGCCTGCGGAAAACTTCGGTCTGCCGCGTCTGCCCAAGGCACCCGTCAGCGGGAATGGGCTGGGTCGTGTGGCCTATGCCGATTCCCGTCAGCACCGGGATATCGTGCAGTCACTGGTGCGTGCACTGAACACCAGCAAGACGCGCATCTGGCTGGCGACGCCGTATTTCCTGCCGACCTGGAAAGTCCGCCGTGCCTTGCGCCGAGCGGCCTCTCGGGGCGTCGATGTGCGCCTGCTGCTCACCGGTCCGCGCACCGATCACCCGTCGGTTCGCTACGCCGGCCACCGTTATTACCCGCGCTTGCTCAAGGCAGGGGTGCAAATCTTCGAATACCAGCCGTGCTTCCTGCACCTGAAAATGGTGCTGATCGACGACTGGGTCAGCGTTGGCTCATGCAACTTCGATCACTGGAATCTGCGCTTCAATCTGGAAGCCAACCTCGAAGCGATCGACCCCGCGCTGACCCGTGCCGTGGCCGCCAGCTTCACCCAGGATTTTGCCGTGAGCAGTGAAATCACCCTAGACGGCTGGAAATCCAGACCGCTGTGGCGACGGGTTCAGGAGCGCGTATGGGGATGGCTGGATCGGCTGGTGGTGAACGTGCTTGATCGACGGGGGTAAACGCCTCCGCAACCATCGCCCACAAAAAAGCCCGACACGCAGGTCGGGCTTTTTCGTTTTAGCGATTGAAACGCTTACTGCACTTCCACCGCCAGGCTTTCACTGATCTTCTTCTGCCAGATGGCGGGGCCGGTGATGTGAACCGACTCGCCCTTGCTGTCGACGGCAACCGTGACGGGCATGTCCTTGACCTCGAACTCGTAGACCGCTTCCATGCCCAGCTCCGGGAACGCCAGCACTTGCGACTTCTTGATCGCCTGAGCGACCAGATAAGCGGCGCCGCCAACGGCCATCAGGTAAACCGCTTTGTTGTCCTTGATCGCCTCGATGGCGGTCGGGCCGCGCTCGGATTTGCCGATCATGCCCAACAGGCCGGTCTGCTCAAGGATCTGGCGGGTGAACTTGTCCATCCGCGTCGCGGTGGTCGGCCCGGCAGGCCCCACCACTTCGTCACCGACCGGATCAACCGGGCCGACGTAATAGATGAAGCGGCCCTTCAGGTCTACCGGGAGGGTTTCGCCCTTGTTCAGCATCTCGACCATGCGCTTGTGCGCCGCGTCGCGACCGGTGAGCATTTTGCCGTTGAGCAGGACGGTTTCGCCCGGCTTCCAGCTCTGCACGTCTTCCGGCGTCAGCGTGTCGAGGTTGACGCGGCGCGCCGACGGGCCGGCTTCCCAGACGATCTCGGGGTAGGCGTCCAGCGGTGGCGCTTCCAGCGAAGCCGGGCCGGAGCCGTCGAGGACGAAGTGGGCATGGCGGGTGGCGGCGCAGTTAGGGATCATGCAGACCGGCAAGGACGCTGCGTGGGTCGGGTAATCCATGATCTTGACGTCGAGCACGGTGGTCAGACCGCCGAGGCCCTGGGCGCCGATGCCCAGCTGGTTGACCTTCTCGAACAGCTCCAGACGCATTTCTTCCAGACGGTTCGACGGGCCGCGCGCCTTGAGCTCGTGGATGTCGATGGATTCCATCAAGACTTCCTTGGCCATGACCGCCGCTTTCTCGGCCGTACCGCCGATGCCGATGCCGAGCATGCCGGGTGGGCACCAGCCCGCGCCCATGGTCGGCACGGTTTTCAGCACCCAGTCGACGATCGAGTCGGACGGGTTGAGCATCGCCATCTTCGATTTGTTTTCCGAACCGCCGCCCTTGGCCGCCACGTCCACTTCTACGGTATTACCCGGAACGATGGAGTAGTGAATGACCGCAGGTGTGTTGTCCTTGGTGTTCTTGCGGGCGCCGGCCGGATCGGCGAGGATCGAGGCGCGCAGGACGTTTTCCGGCAGGTTGTAGGCGCGACGCACGCCTTCGTTGATCATGTCGTCCAGGCCCATGGTCGCGCCATCCCAGCGCACGTCCATGCCGACGCGGACGAACACGGTCACAATGCCGGTGTCCTGGCAGATTGGCCGGTGACCGGTGGCGCACATGCGCGAATTGATCAGAATCTGGGCCATGGAGTCGCGTGCAGCGGGCGACTCTTCTCGCAGGTAGGCCTCGTGCATGGCCTGGATGAAATCAACGGGGTGGTAGTAAGAAATGAACTGCAAGGCGTCAGCGACACTCTGGATCAGGTCATCTTGCTTGATCACGGTCATTGGGCGCGCTCCTCTGATTTGGCGGGAACATTCGAATTGCGGGTGGCGACGGGACCGCTTGGGCCGGATGAAAGCATCTTGATCAGGCGTCAGACAGCCGGGCAACACCTCGGCAGGCCGGGGTAAAAAAGGCGCGGCAGTATAACCCGAGGTCAAACAAGGTACATCTGCCGAGCGCCAATCAATGGTCGAACATCGTACAACGTATATACCGAAACACCGGTGAAACAGATTGCTACGGCCGTCTGGAACACAGGAATTTGAATAGTCATTTTTTTGCGCAAGCACTACAGTGGCAAGCTGCCTGCATTACCGCGCACGGCGCAGGATTGCTTCGATCTGGTGCCTGAAAAGTATCACAGGTCATCTTGCCGGTACGGGACGGACCCTTAATACCCATGATGAGTCAACGAGTGAATGCCCAAACTATCCAGCGCTTGCTGCTGAAACGTTTCGCGCTCGCTACCGGCACCTACGTGCTGGGGCTGATGCTCGTATGGATGGCGTATTTTACCGGCTACTATCACGCCACCTTCTTCGGGATCTGGTGCACCAGTGTGCTGGTGCTCTTCTGTCAGGCCGCGTTGAGTCTGGTGTTTTTTGGCGGCTACAACCGACGCTTCAAAGACCCCAGCCTGACCGAGTTTCAGGTGTTGCTGGGGCTGGGCTGGCAGACGTTTCTGATTAGCCATACGGAAGCCTCCCGCGGCACCTTTCTGCTCGTTTACGTGCTGGTGCTGATGTTCGGATTGTTTCATCTGCGCCCCAGTATTTTCGCGCGCTGCGCCCTGTTTGCCTTGCTGGGGTTCGCCGGCGTCAACCTCTGGGACGCCAGCCGCGGACGCCTCGCCGATCCGGGGCTGGCGGTGATTCAGACCTGCGCGCTGTTCATCGTTTTCTCCTGGCTGTGCCTGTTCGCGCGCTTCGTGCAGAACTCGCGCAATCGCATGCACCAGCGGCGGATCACCTTGCAGGCGCACCAGGAAACCCTGCGCGGCATGATGCTCCAGCTCGAAGAGCTGGCGTCCACCGACGAACTCACCAACCTCTACAACCGACGGCATTTCCTTCGCATCGCGACCCGCGAACTTGAGCTCATGGACGGCAATTACACCGCCGGGCTGGCGCTCATCGACCTGGATCACTTCAAGCGGGTCAATGATATCCATGGTCACGCGGCGGGGGATCGGGTGCTGCAGGTGTTCGGCAAAACCGCTGCCCAGTGCCTTCGCTCCGACGACATCCTCGCGCGTTATGGCGGTGAAGAATTCGTGTTGCTTATCCCTCGCTGCACCCGTGCGCAGCTGGTCGATTGCTGCGAACGTATCCGGCTGGCGTTTACCCGGGTCACGCTGCCGGAGTTTCCTGAACTGGACCTGAGCCTGTCCATCGGCATGGCCGTCATTGAGCGTGGCGACCACATGGACCGCGCACTGCAACGCGCCGACCAGTCGCTGTATCGCGCCAAGCACGAGGGCCGCAACCGTTGCCACGGCGCCTGGGATTACGCCGATGCCTGAGTTGCGTGTGGGCGACCGGCAATGGTCAGTGGCGCCTGCGGCGAATTTGCTCGACGCGCTTAACGACGCCGGGTTGTCCGTCCCCTACAGTTGCCGCGCCGGCAGTTGCCACACGTGCATGGTGCGTTGCGTCAGTGGCGATCCGCTGGACGCCGCGCCCGATGCGCTGGAGGCCGACAAGCGCGCCCAGGGCTGGCGGCTGTCGTGCCAGTGCCGGGTGACGAGCGATCTGACCGTTGAGATCTTCGATCCCTTGCGCGATGGCTTGCCGGCAACCGTCGTCGGGGCTGACTGGCTCAGCGCATCGGTGCTGCGCTTGCGACTGAACCCCGAACGTCCGTTGCGCTATCGTGCCGGACAGCATCTGGTGCTGTGGACCGAGAGCGGCGTAGCACGGCCATACTCGTTGGCGAGTGTGCCGGGGAACGATCCCTTTCTGGAGTTTCATATCGACTGCCAGCGCCCGGGCGCTTTCGTTGATGTCGCCCGTAGGCTGCAACCGGGCAATCCTGTCCGTCTCGGCGAACTTCAAGGCGGCGCGTTGCATTACGACCCTGACTGGCAGGACCGGCCGTTATGGCTGCTGGCGGCGGGGACCGGATTGGCACCGTTGTGGGGTGTGCTGCACGAGGCGCTGCGGCAGGGCCATCAGGGTCAAATTCGCCTGATGCATCTGGCGCGCGAGCCTCAAGAGCATTACTTGGCAGGGCCTCTCGGCGAGCTGGCGCTCCAGCATCCGAACCTGCACGTGGAGTCGATCGAGCTGGTGGACTTCTCGGCCGTGCTGAGTGGGTTGCGCGTGACGTCTCGTCAGACCATTGCGCTGGTCTGCGGGTCGCCCGTCAGCGTCGAGGCTTTTTCGAAGCGGCTCTTCATCGCAGGACTGCCGCGCAGTCAGTTGCTGGCGGACGTGTTTGTGGAGAAGGGCTGACGGGCCATGGGTTCAGAGACGTAAAAAAGCCCCGCACTCTCACGAGGCGGGGCTTTTTCGTGTTGCGGTGTCGCTTAAACCATTGGGTCGCCGACGTGCAGGATCTTCATGCCGTTGGTGCCGCCGATGGTGTGATAGCTGTCGCCTTTGGTCAGGATGACCCAGTCGCCTTGCTCAACCAGACCGCGCTTGACCAGTTCGTCCACAGCCGACTGGCTGACCTGACCAGGCGGCAGTGCGGCCGGGTCGAACGGGATGGTGTAGACGCCACGGAACATCGCCGCGCGCGCCTGGGTGCCGCGGTGCGGGGAGAACGCGTAGATCGGCACCGAGGAGCGAATGCGCGACATGATCAGCGGGGTATAGCCGCTTTCAGTCAGCGCAATGATCGCTTTTACGCCAGGGAAGTGGTTGGCGGTGTACATGGCGGCCAGCGCGATGCTTTCGTCACAACGGGTGAACGAGTGACCGACGCGGTGGCTGGAGGTCTTGCCGGTCGGATGACGTTCAGCGCCGACGCAGATACGCGCCATCGCTTCAACGGCTTCCACAGGGTATGAGCCCGCGGCACTTTCAGCGGACAGCATCACGGCGTCGGTGTAGTCGAGCACGGCGTTGGCCACGTCGGACACTTCAGCGCGGGTTGGCATGGGGCTGGAAATCATCGATTCCATCATCTGCGTGGCAACGATCACCGCCTTGTTGTGGCGACGCGCGTGCAGGATGATTTTCTTCTGGACGCCCACCAGCTCGGCGTCGCCGATTTCCACGCCCAGGTCGCCACGGGCAACCATGACCGCGTCACTGGCGCGGATCAGGGCATCGAGGGTGTCGTCGTCGGCAACGGCTTCGGCGCGTTCGATCTTCGCCACCAGCCAGGCCGTGCCGCCGGATTCGTCACGCAGCTTGCGCGCGTATTCCATGTCGGCCGCGTCACGCGGGAACGAAACGGCCAGGTAATCCAGGTCCATTTCGGCAGCGAGTTTGATGTCCTGCTTGTCTTTCTCGGTCAGCGCCGGTGCCGTGAGGCCGCCGCCGCGACGGTTGATGCCTTTGTGATCCGACAGCGGGCCGCCGATGGTCACGGTGCAATGCAGTGCATCGGCGGTTTGCGTGTCGACGCGCATGACCACGCGCCCATCGTCCAGCAGCAGCTCGTCGCCGACGCCGCAGTCCTTGACCAGATCGGGGTAATCGATACCGACGATGTCCTGGTTGCCGTCGGTCAGAGGATGGCTGGTGGAGAAGATGAACTTGTCACCTACCTTCAGCTCGATCTTCTTGTTGACGAATTTGGCGATGCGGATTTTCGGGCCTTGAAGGTCACCCAGCAACGCGACGAACCGACCGTTCTTGGCGGCGATGTCGCGGATCAGCTTCGCGCGAGCCTTGTGCTCGTCGGGCGTACCGTGGGAGAAGTTAAGGCGGGCGACGTCCAGGCCAGCAAGAATCAGCTTCTCGATGACTTCTGGCGAATTACTGGCAGGGCCCAGTGTGGCTACGATTTTGGTGCGGCGAACGGTCATGCACAAACTCCTTAAATGAAGCGCAGCGAGAGGCTACTACTGTATTGCTCTGTAGTCATTGTTCCTTTGCACTACCTGACCCCCTGATCGCTGGGCAATCGGCAGGCCGGCGGGGCTCAAATCGGCCTTGAAGAAATCCCGGAATACGCCGATACAAGGGCTGAGCACAGGAGACTCTCATGCGAATCGTGATGATATTAGTGGCGCTGCTTGCCTTGGGTGGTTGCACCCGCTGGGCAATGAACAGCCATTTGAACAATGCCAACCGCGCCTACGCCCAGGGCGACTGTGACGCGGTGATGTACAACCTGTCGAAAGTCGACCGGGAGAGCCGTTCGCGTCGCTACGTGCAGCCCGAAGTGTCGATGTTGCGGGGTCAGTGCCTGGAGCGCCAGAAGTTCTACATGGATGCGGTACAGACCTACCAGTACATCATCACCCAGTTCCCGGAAAGCGAATACGCGTTCCGCGCCAAGGCCCGTCTGGACACACTGCATCAGCTCGGCCATGACAACCTGGCGCCGCCCGCCACACCGCGCCCTGCTTCACGTTAGTTACACCCGAGTGGATGTACGGTAGCGTTTTCGAGTGGATATCGGGAAAACCTGAGCTAGGCTGCGATGGGTAGGGACCTAAGTGTTTTGACGAAGGTGGCAGTGCCACTGATCCGAAAGCGAGCTCGATAGGGGTGTTTAACGCCGATCGGCCATGGGAGTCAGTGACTTTTGCCAGTACCGAGTGAGTCAGATGCCGTGATGGGCTTATCCATTGACGGGTTCTGGCTTTACGGGTCTGGCAGTTCCGTGCAACCGAATCCCAAAGCACTAGCGCGGCCATGCTCAATGGTCATCTCAGGGCGAGTGTCCGCATGCTTAATGAACGACGAATAGAGCGTCACCAACTGCCTTACTACCTGCAAGTGTTCAACCGGTACACCGATAAACCCTTGGGTTGTCTGGGGAACGTGTCAGAGCAGGGCCTGATGCTGATCAGCGATCTGCCCATTCTGGTGGGCGCCGATTTTCAGCTGCGCCTGAAAGTGCCTGACGGCAAGAACGGCCTCTACCACATCGACATCGACGCCAGCTGCCTGTGGTGTCAGGAAGACGAAACCCCGCGCATATTCGATTCCGGCTTCCGTCTGCAAGCGGCGCCGGCGGAATACTTTGTCCTCATTCAGGCCTTGCAGCGCTATTTCAGCTTCTATCCGCTCGAAGCGTCTGCCTGAAGGCCGGCGCCCTACAGCGCGCCGGCTTTTTTCCAGCTCATGTATCGGCTTACCAACTCTGGCCCCAGCTCACTGGGGCGCACATCCAGCACAGGGATGCCATGGGCGATCAAACGCTCATGCAGCCCGCTGCGTGCGTTGAGCAGGTCGACCGTTCCGCAATAGTCCACGGCCTGTTGCCAGGTATGCACCGGCGCTTGACGAAGATCGTCGAGCGCGGCCTCGCGCAGACTGGCAATCAGCACCCGGTGATGGCGACTCAGCTGTTTGACCGCTTCGAGTAATTGCTCGTCATCCTCGTCCCGCAGGTTGGTGATCAACACCACCAACGCCCGTCGCTTCTGCCGCGCGAGGAGGGTTCGCATCGCCACCGCATAATCGGCGGGGCGCTGGGTCGCGTTGACGTTGTAGAGGTGATTCAGCAGCACGTTCAGCTGCTCCGCGCCTTTGACGGGTGGCAAATGCCGGTCCTGATCGCCCGCGAAGGTTAAAAGACCGACCGCGTCGCCCTGACGCAAGGCCACATAGCTCAACAGCAGGCAGGCGTTCAGCCCATGGTCGAAATGCGTCAACTCGCCGTCCTGGCTGCGCATGCGTCGGCCACAGTCGAGCATGAACAGGATTTGCTGATCGCGCTCATCCTGATATTCCCGGGCAATGGGCGCGCGATGCCGGGCCGTGGCTTTCCAGTCGATCTGGCGCAGGCTGTCGCCTTCACGAAATTCGCGCAGCTGATGAAACTCCAGGCCCAGTCCCCGACGCGGTTGCTGGCGGATGCCGATCTGCCTGAGCCAGTTCTCGACGCCCAGCAACTGCCCGTTCTGCAGCCGGGCGTAATCCGGGTAGACCCGGACGGCGTCATGGCTGGATACATACCGCCGGGATGACCACAGGCGCAACGGGCTGCGCATGAGGATTTCGGTCCGTTCGAAAGTGAAATCCCCCCGGCTGGCCGGCCGCAGCCGATAGGTCAGCTGGGCCGTTCGCTGGGGGCGCAGCACGACGACCTGAGGCAGATTGTCGGTTTCGTAGCGGGCGTCCGGCTCGGAGGGGCCGTGATCAAAGAGGGTCATATGCAGCGCGCGGGGTGAATCGTGTTCCAGCTCGACCCTCACCTCGCTCCAGCGTCCCATCCCAAGGCTGCCGGTCAAATGCCGCTTGACCCGAGGGGAGGGCAAGCGCCACAGCCATGCTGCATCCAGCCCTGCCACGGCAGCCATTCCCCACAGCAGGGTCCAGAAAAAGCCATCCAGCCGTGCAACGGGGCCTCGACCCAATGCCTGCAAAATGCCGAGTAGCACCGACACGCCGAGCAGAACGGCCAGCCACCAGAGCATGCGTGTCGACGGCTTGAGCAGTTGTTTCATCGGCGCGGCGCCGCCACCTGATCCAGCAATTGCTTGAGCACGTGATCCACCGACAACCCTTCGATGTCCAGCTCCGGCGCCAGCCTGACCCTGTGCCTCAGTACTGCCAGCGCACAACCTTTGACATCGTCGGGTACGACGAACTCGCCGCCGCGCAACAGCGCCCGCGCGCGGGCTCCCCGAATCAGCGCGATGGACGCCCGCGGCCCCGCGCCGAGTGTCAGGCCCGGCCACGTACGGGTGGCGCGGGCCAGCCGTACGGCGTAATCGAGGACCTGTTCATCCACCGGCAGATCGCCGGCGATGCGTTGCAGCGCCAGCACATCTTTCGCCTGCATCAAGGTGCGCAGGGGCTGGATGTCGAGCATGTCGGAGCGCGTCGAACGGGTCACCTGGCGGACCATCTCCAGCTCCTGATCAGCCTGGGGGTAATCCATACGCACTTTGAGCATGAAGCGGTCGAGTTCGGCTTCAGGCAGCGGATAAGTACCTTCCTGTTCGATCGGGTTCTGCGTCGCGAGCACCATGAATGGTTGCGGCACCGGCAGGGCGCGGCCTTCCAGCGTAACCTGACGTTCCTGCATCGCCTCAAGCAGCGCGGCCTGAGTCTTCGCCGGTGCGCGGTTGATCTCGTCCGCCAGCAGCAGATGGGTGAACAGCGGCCCTTTGCGCAGCTTGAACTGCTCGCTCTGCATGTCATAAACGGCATGGCCGGTGACGTCGCTGGGCATCAGGTCAGGGGTGAACTGAATGCGCGCGAACTCGCCGCCGAAACACCGGGCCAGCGCCCGTACCAGCAACGTCTTGCCCAGCCCGGGAACGCCTTCAAGCAACACATGGCCGCCGCCGATCAGTGCAGTCAGTACATCATCGATCACGGCGTCCTGGCCGATCACCGCTTTTTGCAACTCGTGCCGCACCGCCTGCGCCAGATGAATCGCGCGCTGGCGCTGCTGCGCCGGATTGCTGCCCGAGGGGGTGGCTGGCTCGATGTGCTTGTGGTCCACGGCCCCGTGTTCTGGAGTGGGGAGGTGATTGGCGGCGTGGCCTGGCTCGGTCGGTTGATCGCTCCCATGCTCAGGCGTTTTGCTAACGTTGAGGTCCGTTTTATCGTCCATAAATCGAGCGCTTACCTCATTTGAATTTGCGGGGGATTATGTCGGGGCGTCTTGAGCGAGCTGCATGGCTCGCCGCATCTTGTGAATATATGGAGACTCAAAGGTCGACAGCGATGCCGTGTCGAAGCTTGGTCGAACAGAGCCGGAGCCATGTTTGTCCGATCTTGAGTCGATGTCCAGAACCCTCAAGCGATTCGCTCGGGTCCTGTTAAACAACCGGGTCGAGATTGGCGGCCCCACTTGGGCTAGAATCACGACGAACCTCCTTACCAAATGAAACTGAATGCCGGAGAACGCCATGGCTCAGGTCGAATTAAACACATTGTCCGAAGAAGACATGTTGAATCTTGAGGACAAAATCCCCGTATTGGCTGCAAGCGCGACCGTTTCGGCGTATTACCGAGCGTTGTCATCAGGCCTGACTGTCTATCGCATCCAGGGTACGAATATGGTTGAAGCCAAAGCTGACGGCTCGATGCGGGTGATCGCCGAAGCCAAGCCTCGTACCAAAGTCCAGCTCGGCAAAGTGCTTAAGGTTCGCCGGCTGAAAACCAGTGCCTAGGGCACGCTGCTGGGCGGGGCCCAATGGCAGCGGTAAATCCACGATGAAGGGATTTGTCCCGGCGAACCTTCGGTATTTACGTCAACGCGGATGACATCGAACACGAAGTCAAAGAAACCGGTTTTCTGGACCTTTCCAGCTACACAATTCGCACCACCCCCCAGGCATTGCATTCATTTATCGATGAGCACGCGCTGCTCGTCAGATTCAACAGACAGGGCCAGGCAAAGTTAATCGGTCTAAATGGCGATCGCGTTGACTTCACGTTTGTACCCATGGATTCCTACTTCGCGTCGGCGATTGCAGATTTCATTCGACATCAGCTGCTTGAACTCGGCGAAAATTTCACCTTTGAAACGGTGATGTCCAGCCCTGACAAAGTCGAGTTTCTGGAGCTGGCACAGCGCAAGGGCTACCGTACCTACCTCTATTACGTTTCCACTGATTCTGTGGACATCAACATCCAGAGAGTCGCCAACCGAGTTGCAGAAGGTGGTCACAACGTACCTGAAGACAAAATCCGCAAGCGCTACAAGGGCTCGCTTGATTTGCTTCCTGCTGCAGTCGAGGCGACCGATCGTGCTTACATTTTCGATAACTCGGAAGCTGAGGCCGTTTTGCTTGCCGAGGTCACCAACGGCATTGATTTCGAATTTCGGTTCGAGGATTTGCCTGATTGGTTCGTCGAGAATTACGTCAACAAAGTTGTTGGTGCAGCCGAAGACTGATTCGGCATCCCAGTAGCCAGTGCAGCGTCATGAGACTGCGGTTTTGCCTTCTACCCGCTCAAGGCATTCCTGATGGTTTGCAGGTACGCAACCTGACGGGTGAATTCGCTGCTGGACAGGCGCTGCTCCGGCCGCGGACGCAATGCCTGGCCGATGCTGCTGGTGGACTGACGCGTCATGCGCGCCAGCGTTTGCCATTGTTCGGTGACGGCCAGGGTTTCAAAACCGGGATGCCGTTGCCGGGCGCGGCGCAGGATGTCTTGCTGCAAGGCGCGCAACGCGGCGTGCTGGCCTTCGCGGCGGAGCATGAAGTCGGCGCTCGCCCGCAGGTGCTCGCTGAGCTGACGGCGGCCACGTGACAGGACTGGCAGCATCGGGCCATGGCGCATGGCTGCATGCCAAAGCGTTGCGATGAGGCACAGCGTCAACGCGAGGAGGGCTTGTGGGAAGTATTTCCAGAGCAGGCCGAACAGGTTGTCGTGTTCAGTGCGCAGCACCATCGTGACAGTGCTGTCCTGGCTCAGGTACCAGAGCAGCCAGGCATTATCGTATTCGCCGATGGCGTGGGTTTTCCAGAGGTCGGCGTCGGTGACGACGGTGATCAATCCGGAGCCGTACACCATTTGCAGCAGGTGCGTGGCGTCAGCGCTGTTGGCCCATGACTGCGCATGATCCTCGGGGTCATCCAGGTGGAAGGCCGGGTCGAAGCTCATGTAGGCCGGATCGTTTTCATTTTGCAGGAATAGCCGGGTCAACTCGGGCCACGGCGTTTCGGAGCCTTGAATGTCCGGAGTGCTCAACGGGATGACCGGCTTGAGCTGTTCGCGCTGACGTTCGCGGTCCTGCTCTTGCAGATCCAGGGTGAGAAATTGATGAATCTGCAATTGATCCAGCAACAGGTCGCCGCTGCTCCCCTTGGTCGGGTCCCACAGTTGTTCCGCAACAAACAGAAGCCGGCCTCCCGAACGGGTCCAGGCCAGCAAGCGCTGGACCTCGGACGGCGTCATCTTGTCGCGAAAATCTAGCAGCATGAGCGTCTGCGGCTGGTCCTGGATATCCGGGAGAGTGGCGAGGGTTTCGACCGTCTTCACCACAATGTTCCGCTGACGCAGGAACGTCTGAGCGGCGAGGTAAGGGTTGGCCAGCGCCTCGGGAGAAGGGCCCTGATCGACGGTTTCCTGGTAACGCTCGAGCCGCTTCAGTACGGGCACACTGGCGATGACGATGCTTGCCAGCATCAGCGTGGCGACCAGCCCGATGATCCAGCGCCGGCTCATGCCCCTGCCCCTTGCGCGAACAACTTCCGCCAGTCTGCACACAACGTCTGCCGTGCCTGATCCGGCGGCATCTGGTGCCCGTACGCGAGATTCTGCCAGTGCCACGTCAGCTCATGGCTGAAGTCATCGAGGGAGGGCTGCTTGAGCTCGGCGATCCGCGCCAGTATCTGGACCTCGGTGTCTGCGCTTCTCAGCGGCAGCTGGTAATCCGTCAACAGGCGGCTCAGCAGTGCGCGGTAAAGCAGGCTCAACGCCTCGCGCGGTGACTGCTGCCAGAGCCTTTCTGCTGCATCGGCGACATCCGCCGGCAGGCTTTCAGCCCGAACCTGCAGGCCAAAGAGTTGCTGAGGGAGGTCTTGTGGTGCAATTGCCTTGGGCGTGCTTTTACCAACGAAGGTGGCGAACCAGGCCCGATAGCGCCAGATCACCCACACGACCGTCAGGCCAACGAGCGTCCATAACAGTGCCCCGAATAGCGTTGATAAGGTTTTGCCCACGTTGAGCAGGCCGACGACCAGCCGCGCCAGCCAGGTCAGTGTCTCGGCTGACCTGGCATCATGGCTGGCATCCTGTTTTGGCTGGGCGATTCGCCAGCCGGACACTGGTTTGGGATTTTTAAACGGCGGTTGCTCAAGCACTGAATGGATGGCGTCCTGTGACGCCTGGCTGGTCAGCAACTGATTACGCAGGCGAGGCGAATCCGGCGAGGCCACGTTCTCGTCCGTCTGCGGGTTGTCCAGCGGCGGCAACGGGCAGCTATTGCCCGATTCGCCGGGGATTTCGTCCGCCATTGACGGGTCTGTCATCGACGGGTTTAGCGCCGACTCTGCCAGGGCGGAAGACGGCAGCAACGTCAGTGCAAGGCACCCGCCCAGTAGCAACGCCAGTGCGCTGCCCATAACACGCTGACGCAGCTTGCGGAAACCCAGTTCGATGTCCCACGCCTCCAATGCGGTTCGGCGATTGAGGTACAGCGCGAACCCGCACGACACATACACCGGCCCCCAGACGATAAGGACCAAGGCATAAAACCCGTTGGTCAGATGCTCCAGCCAGTTCCACTCACCCTCGATGTCCAGCAAGCTGCGCCACGACCAGTCCGCCTCAATCTGTGGCGGAATCATGGCGTAGAACAGCACCATCAGGCCGATCCAGAAGATCATTTCAACGGTGCTGCCCAGCGCGGTCAGCAGACGCGCCGCCCGGGAATCCTTCTGTCCAAGCACGGCAATCCGCTGCGCACGCGGCAACCCGTCGAGTCCTTCGAGTTGCTGCACCGGCTGATAAAAGCTGCGGCTGAGGCTCAGACGGCGCCACGTCAGGCTCGCTATCAACTGCGGTTTGAGTGCGGACGGGAAGCTTTTCAGCGCCAGCCTGAGCGAAGGTGCCGAGCCGAAGAGCGCTTGGGACAGAATCAGCAGCGGGAGCCGTTCGTAGGCCGGCTTCAGCCACCAGAACACGAGCACTGCCACCGACGGGTAATCCCACAGCAGCAGGGTAATCAGTGCGAAGACCGGCAAGGTGACGATGGCCCAACTGGTCATCAGCAACGCGCGATGCCGCTGCGCCAGAAGAACGCCCAGGTCGATGGCCTCCCAGGGCGTACGTGGGCGTATGACAACGCTGGCGTCAGTCAGGCGCATGGGGCGTGCGTCCGGCAAGCGTCAGGTAGGCGCCCACGAGCAGCCACAAAGAAGCGCCCACCCCATATTTGGCCATCGCTGGTGGCCAGCTCATCGACGACCAGTACGCTTCAATGAATGCGGCGATGAGCAGGAACATCATGACCCCGCCGATCAGTCGTACGCTGGTCCGGGCAGCGCCTTGGAGCGCCTCGCTCCGGCGCAGTTGACCAGGCGCCACCAGCGCCCATCCGAGTTTGAGCCCCGCCGCACCCGCCAGCATGATGCCGGTCAGCTCGAAGGCGCTGTGTCCGACCACGAACGGCCAGAAAGTTGCCCCCATGCCCGCGTCGGTGAGATGGCCTGCAACCGCGCCAATCATCAGCCCGTTGAAGAACAGAAAAAACAGACTGCCGACGCCGAAGAGCAGGCCGCTGGCGAAGGTCTGGAAAGCAATGCCGACGTTGTGCATGACGTAGTAACCGAACATCAGCCAGTCAGTGCTCGATGCGCGCTCGGCCGTCTGCCCGATGCGCCGCGCGGCGGGCTCGTACATCGCGTGCATCTCGGCGACATCGGCCGGGCTGACGACGCTGTAGACCAGATCCGGATAGCCGTAGACCAGCAGCGCCATGAGCGTCAGGCTGCCAAAAAACAGCAGGCCGGCGAGGGCAACCCATCGCCATTCAGCACGCACCAGCCGCGGAAAGTCCGCCAGCACGAAGCTCAGCAACTGCGCAGTGAACTGGCTTCGGTGGCGATACAACTGTTGGTGGCCGCGCATCGCAAGCTGTTGCAGTTGCTCGACCAGATAACTGGCGTACCCACGGTCAATCGCCAGCGCAAGGTGTTGGCAGATCTGACGGTATTCGCGGCTGAAGCCAGCACCGGATTCGCTTTTACGTCGACTCCCTTCCAGCGCCTCAAGACGCGTTGCAAAACGCTGCCAGTCGTCTGCATGGCGTTGTTCGAACAGGCTCTGCTTCATGACGAACCGGCCAGGCTGCGGGCGATGCCGTGTAGTTGCTGGACCGGATAGTGCGGATCTGGCGAGGTAGCCAGCTGCAACGGCTGCGTGACGATGGCGGCGAGCTCCTGAGCCCTCGCCGGAGAAAGTGTGTCGTGACGCTCGGCAAAGGCTTGTATGGCGCGCTGCTCCTCCAGCAAGAGGGGCAGCGGTGGGCTCACCGCAGTGGCCTCTGCCAGTGACGACCGCTGCGGGGGTAAATCCCGATAGATGACCAGCGTGCCGGCCGCCAGATCCCCCAGGCGTTTGAACAACGGGTGCTGCAAACAGGTGAACCCGCCAACGCAGTAGCCGAAGGGCAGCATGTCGACGAAACGCAGCAGGTTGCGCAGCACTGAGGCCGACCAGCCAATCGGCGTGCCGTCATCGTGAATGACCCGCAGCCCCATGATCTGTTTCCCCGGCGTGCGCCCCTGGTGCAGCACCTCGAAGAGCACCATATAGCCCCAGGTTCCGAGAAACAGCGCGAGCATGAACAGTCCGGTGCCGAAGTCGCCCAGTGTTCCCAGCACAAAAAACAGGACACCCAGCAATACGCCGCGAATCATCAGGTCGATGCCGAACGCAACGGAGCGGGGCAGTAAACCGGCGGGGCGCAGGATGAGGTCTATGCCCTCGGGCGTTTCCATGCGAACACGGGTGTCCAGCAGGACAAGCGGCGCAGCAATTCCTGGCTCTGCATGGGAAAGGGACATAAAGAAAGGTACGCCGGTGAAAGAGGTTTGATGCTAGCCACGCCGGAGCGGCTAAGCAACCGGATGATTCTGGACACAGTGTGGGAAGGGTCCTGTTACAACTTGCTGCCCACAGACAGCCGACACTTTCGCACAAACTGTGTCGCAGTATCCCAAGCGGTGGTGTGCATCCGCTGGCGTCAGACGCCCAAAGGCATCTGATAAACTCGCCCGGTCTTTTGCTCAGGATCAGCCCGTGACTTCCAGCATCTTCTGGTACGACTACGAAACCACCGGGATCAATCCACGCAACGACCGGCCGCTGCAAGTGGCGGGCATTCGTACGGACGATCAGCTCAACGAGATCGGCGAACCGATCAACCTCTATTGCCAGCCCGGCGATGACATCCTGCCCCATCCGGCCGCGTGTCTGGTGACGGGCATTACGCCTGACCGGCTTGCGGAAAAGGGCCTGTGTGAAGCGGACTTCATGACGCGATTGCACGCAGAGATGTCACTCCCCGGCACCTGCAGCGCGGGATACAACACGTTGCGATTTGACGATGAGATGACCCGCTACAGCCTTTACCGAAACTTCTTCGATCCTTACGCCCGCGAGTGGCAGAGCGGTAACAGCCGCTGGGACCTGATCGACGTGGTCCGCACGGCTTACGCATTGCGCCCCGAAGGCATTGTCTGGCCGGAAGAAGAGGGCCGGGTCACGCTGAAACTCGAGCGGCTGACGGCGGCCAACGGGATCGACCATGGTCAGGCCCACGACGCGCTCTCCGACGTCCGCGCGACCATCGCACTGGCGCGCCTGGTTCGCGAAAAACAACCCAAACTTTACGATTATCTTTTTGAGTTACGCTTCAAGCACAAGGTGCAGGATCAGATTCGGTTGATGCAGCCGCTGGTGCATATATCGGGTCGGTTTTCCGCGGCGCGAAGTTATGTGAGCGTTGTACTCCCGCTGGCCTGGCATCCGGTCAACCGAAATGCATTGATTGTCTGTGACCTGTTCCATGACCACAGCCCGCTGCTGGACGAAGACGGCGAGACCTTGCGTCAGCGTCTATATACCCGTCGCGAAGATCTGCTCGAAGGCCAGTTACCGGTCCCGCTCAAATTGCTGCATGTAAATAAATGCCCGGTCATTGCCCCGCTGAGCGTGCTTCGTGAGGAGGACCGTCAGCGTCTGCAATTGGACATGAGTGTTTATAAAACGCGCGTCGCCGCATTGAATGAAGGGCAGACGATCTGGCAGGACAAGTTGAAAAGCGTGTACGCCAACGACAACTTCGCTGCCAGTGAAGATCCGGAACAGCAGTTATACGACGGCTTCATCAATGACCGGGACCGTCGTCTCTGCGAGCAGGTGCGAACTGCCGAGCCGCAGCAACTGGCTACCGATGTCTGGCCGTTCGATGATCATCGACTGCCCGAGTTGTTATTCCGCTATCGCGCCCGCAACTTTGCTGAAACCCTGAGCGTTGCAGAGCAACAGCGCTGGCTGGCGTTTTGTCAGTTGCGCCTGAGCGATCCTCAGGCCGGCGCGCCGAATACGCTCAAGGCATTCAGCCGTGCGCTGATCGAGCTCTCACTGAAGGCCACGCCCGAGCAACTCAAGGTGCTCGCTCAATGGCAGGAATACTCTCTGGTGTTGAAACAGCGTCTGGCGCTTTAAGCCAGGCTGGATTAATGGCAGGCAATAAAAAACGCCAGCATCAGCTGGCGTTTTTTTGGGGTCGGACGTTTCAGTGCGACGACTGACTCTACACCCGGGAATTAACCCAGCAGAGTTGCCCAGCCTTCAACCTCGTCGCCGCCCCACTTGGCTTTCCACTCTTTCAACGTCTTGTGGTTGCCGCCTTTGGTTTCGATGATTTCACCGTTGTGCGGGTTCTTGTATTGCTTGACCTTGCGAGCGCGCTTGGTGCCAACCGGCTTTACAGCAGCGCCACGCGGCGCCTTCATTTTGGACTCTGGATCCAACAGCGCGATGATGTCGCGCAGGGATTTCTGATATTCGCCCATCAACGTGCGCAGTTTGCCTTCGAACTCAAGTTCTTTCTGCAGTTTGTCGTCTTGTTGCAGATATTGCAGGCGGGCTTGCAATTCTTTGATGGCTTCTTCTGTTGCGCGGTATTCGTTGATCAATGACATGGGGGTTACCTATGTTGTGATGGGCAAGATGCGATGGGCGCATAATAATCAGAGTGTTTGCGCAAGTAAACATTTAAGAAAAGTTTTATCCGTAGCATTTTGAAATAGCCGCAGACATACGCTCGATTTAGATACACATGTTGCGTTATAGAACGCCCCTCATGGTGCAGTTCCAGCGAAGTATCTGGCGTCGAATTTCCGTCGCCGATGAACCGGTCTGGCACTTATGCATTAACCCCCGCAGGGTGCGCTTTTTTGCCGCCTGAAATGAGCGGCATACGGGTACTGCACAGTCCTCAGGTAATCGCTAGAATGGCGGCCTTTGCGAAGTTCTGGAGTTTTTCACATGCGCACTTTTCGTCTGGTGATTGCTTGCCCGGACCGTGTCGGTATCGTTGCCAAGGTCAGTAACTTTCTGGCCTCGCACAACGGCTGGATTACCGAAGCGAGTCATCACTCTGACAGTCTCAGCGGCTGGTTTTTCATGCGTCATGAAATCCGCGCCGATTCCCTGCCTTTCGAACTCGAAGGTTTCCGCCAAGCCTTTGCGCCTATCGCCGAAGAGTTTTCGATGGACTGGCGGATTACCGATTCCGCGCAGAAAAAACGCGTCGTGCTCATGGCAAGCCGGGAATCCCACTGCCTGGCCGACCTGTTGCACCGCTGGCACAGCGATGAATTGCACTGCGAAATCGCCTGCGTGATTTCCAACCACCAGGACCTGCGGAGCATGGTCGAGTGGCACAACATTCCTTATTACCATGTGCCGGTTGATCCGAAAGACAAAGAGCCGGCGTTCGCCGAAGTCTCGCGTCTGGTCAAACACCACGAAGCCGACGTTGTTGTGCTGGCGCGTTACATGCAGATTCTGCCGCCGCAACTGTGCCGGGAATACGCGCATCAGGTCATCAATATTCACCACAGCTTCCTGCCTTCGTTTGTCGGCGCCAAGCCGTATCACCAAGCGTCGCTGCGCGGCGTGAAACTGATCGGTGCTACTTGCCACTATGTGACTGAAGAACTGGACGCCGGTCCGATCATCGAGCAGGACGTGGTCCGCGTAAGCCATCGCGACAGCATCGAGAACATGGTGCGTTTCGGTCGCGACGTGGAGAAAATGGTGCTCGCTCGCGGGCTGCGCGCGCACTTGGAAGACCGCGTGCTGGTGCATGACAACAAGACAGTGGTCTTTGATTAAGCAGTGTCTAAGCGGTTTGGGGAGCCCGCTGAAGTTTCAGCGGCTCACTTCACCATGATGGTGTGCGAACACTCAGGCTTCTGCGGCGAGACAGGCGGAACAACATGAGCGACCCCCTCGACAAAGCCACATCCAAAGCCCCACCGACCCTTGGCGAGGGGTGCCTGAGCCGTTACGACGTCGACGCAATGTCGCCGGAAGACGGCACGGACTTCGAGGGGGCGCAAGCGTTATGGAAAGAACTGACGTCTGCCAAACAGCAAAACGAATCAGACAGTCTTGATCCGCAGTAGCTTGTTTAAAAGTGGGCGCCCGACCATCAACATAAACACCGGACCGCCTGCGACCAGATAGAAGTAATAGGTGACGATCCGCCAGATAAGGATCGCCGCCGCTGCCGTCGACTTGCCCATCATCGGCGCCAACAAGGCCGCCGACGTCAACTCCGCAGCTCCCGCACCGCCCGGCGAGAGGCTGAACTGCCCGGCGCTCAGCGAGAGCATCTGCACCAGAAACGTCCACGCCCAGTCGATATTCACGCCCAACCCTTGCAACGCCAGGTACAGCACGCTGTAACGCAGACTCCAGTGCACGCAGGTCAGCGCAAACACTTGTAGCAGTATGCGATGGGGCATCTTCCAGGTTTCCGCCAGCGCGTCGCGAAAATGCAACAGCTTGCGCGCCCAGCGAATACGCGTGGTGTTCTTGCGTTTCAGACGTTTGAGCAACCGACCGTTGAACAGAATGATGCGTCGGTGATACCGCGCGAAACCGGCGCAGGCGCAAAGCCCGGCGCCGATCAGCAGGGCGCTGGCAATGAGCATCCATTCAAGGTTTTCGCTGAGTTGGTGGAACACCGCGTAAATCAGGATGCCGATCAGTGCGAGCAGGAAAAACACCAGATCCATCAACTGGTCAGTGGCGAAAGCCGCAGTGCTCTTCGCCGGGCCGATGCCGCTGCGCGAGAGCAGTGCCACCAGCGTCAGAGGCGCTCCGCTGCCACCGGGTGTCGCGCAGTAGGCAAACTCGGTCGCCATGACCACGGCAAGGCTCTTGCGCATGCCGAGCCCAGTGGCGGCATCGCCGAGTAACAGGCGCAGGCGCATGGTGTTCATGCACCAGCCCACCAATACCATGCCGAACATGCCGATCAGGAGCATTACCGGGAAATTGCGCAGGCGATGAAACATGTCCGCCCCGCCCATGAAAAACGGAATCAGCAGGGCGAGTATCAGTGCTGCTGCAAGCCAGCCAAGTCGCCTCACGCCGCAGACCTGGCGGCATTAAGGCCCTGTAACCAGGCAAATTTGCTCGTCGGCGTGCGGCCGTCGTTCAGCAGGCGCTCAAGGGCTTGCAGCCAATAAAGACGGGAGAAGTCGTGGCGCATGTCCACAGGGTGCAGACCCAGACGAATAGTTGCGGCGTTGTGCAATTGAGCCTCACGGTGGTTGCTGACGATTTTTGATACGCCCCGGCGCCAGGCGCTGCGAGCGCTCCAGACGATGCCGGGTGCATCGATCTCGGAAAAGTCCGGCAGACGATACAAGTGTTGGGCATCACTTGTGTAGTCCAACGGCAATTTTCGCAGGGCATCGCGCGTGCCTTCGCTCATCAGCCAGGCCGGTGCAACGAACCCGTGAAGCGGCCAGTCGTTGTGTCTGAACACTTCCATGCCGGCTTCGAGTCGCTCCATCGCCTGCTGCTCGTTGAGGGTGTAGAACTCGCCTTCCCAGGTGTAAATGCGGCGCATGAAAAAGTCCTGCGGCGTGCGCGGGGCAGGGCTGTCGTCGCAATGGTAATAACCGTGCAGCGCCAGTTCATCGCCCCGTGCAAGACGGTCGTGCATCAACCGCTGGAAATCCGGGTTGGCATCGATCGGGTCGTGCTTGTGGAAGTCCGGCACCACCAGCCAGGTAATGGGCACGTTTCCCAGCGCATCGACGGCTTCCACAAACGGGCGATAATCCGGCCAGGTCTGGGGTGCCACGTCGTGAAGGACCAGCATGACGCTGCGTGGCGTGTTCGCCATGTGATCAGCCATGGGCATACCCCGGCTGGTGGGCGCCGAGCACTGCGTGGTAATGGCCGAGCAAGCCGGCGACGACGGTGTCCCACGCGTAGTGCCCCTCGACATGACGCCGCGCATTCGCGCCTCGGCGTGCCGCATTCTCGGCAAACAACTGACGCACGGCGGCCGCCATGGCCAGCGGGTGATTGGGTTCGCACCGCAGGCCGCAGTGCTCTGGGATGATTTCGCCGAACGCACCGGCATCCACCGCGACCACCGGGATCCCGCTGGCCATGGCTTCGATCACCACCAGGCCGAAGGTCTCCTGATCCCCGGCATGCACCAGCGCATCAGCGCTTGCCAGCAGACGCGAGACCTCGGCGGCAGGGCGGAATTTATCCACAACCGTCACGTTTGTCGGCACGCTGGTTGGCATATGGGAGCCCACCAGCAACAGGTGATAACCCGCGCCCAGCGCCTTCATGCAATCGAGGAGAACGGTCAGGTTTTTCTCTTTCGACCCACGGCCGGCAAAGATAAGCAGGTGTGTGTCTTCTGTCAGGCCCAGTTCGGCCTTGAGGCCCGAATCTCGGCGAGAGGGATGAAACGTCTGCAGATCCACCCCCAACGGCTGCACATGAACGTTCTTCACACCCAGGCGGGTCAGCTTCTCCGCCATCGCGGCGCTCGGCGCCAGCACCCGGTCAAAGTTGCCGTAGAGCTTGCTCACGTAATTCTCGACGTTGGCGCCCAGCCAGGTGCCGATGCGGTTGCTCACCAGCAGCGGCAAATCGGAGTGGTAGAAGCCAATCACCGGCACGTCCAGTTGGCGCCGGGCATCCAGTGCCGCCCAGGCCGTCAGGTAAGGATCGCCGACTTCAATGAGGTCCGGCCGCAGGCTTCGCAGGGCAGCTCGCCAGGGACCGACGCGCAGCGGGAACCGATAGCCGTTGCCAAAAGGCACGGGCGGCGCCGGCACCCGGTACACGCCGTCCTCATGACTGCTTTGCGGCCCGGGAATCAGCAGGCTGTGGCGCACGCCCGGGTAAAGCGCGAGGCGACGGTGTTTAGCGTCCAGATACGTGCGCACGCCACCGCTGGCAGGGGCGTAGAACATGGTCATGTCAGCGATATGCACAGGATGCCTCCGTCCATTGATCGGTCCTTCTGGTTGACCGTCCACACATACAGATGTTCGGTTGCAGAACGTCGCACCCATGCCTGAGCCTAGGCCAATGGACGAGCGTTACGCCGCTTGCGCTAGAGTAGGGAGGTGGCCTGAGGGCTGATCAGGGGCGCCGGTCCAGTCGGGCTGTCGCCGCAGTCCCCTCGGGAATATCAAATGCGACGCTTGGGTGAACGAATGCCTGACTCACAACAGATTTTTATTGGCGCTGACCTGACGGGCCAGCCGGTCGGGCAGGCGATGCGTCTGGCCAATCGTCACGGATTGGTGGCCGGCGCGACCGGTACCGGGAAAACCGTCACCTTGCAGCGTCTGGCGGAGGTGTTCAGCGATGCTGGCGTGGCGGTGTTCGCGGCGGACATCAAGGGTGATCTCTGCGGGCTCGGTGCTGCGGGTGAGCCCCAAGGCAAGATCGCCGAGCGCATCGCCGGCATGCCCTGGTTGCACCATAAACCTCAGGGTTATCCGGTGACGCTGTGGGATGTGCACGGTAAAACGGGCCATCCGTTGCGCACGACCCTGTCGGAAATGGGGCCGCTGCTGCTGGGAAGTTTGCTGGAATTGACGGACAGCCAGCAGTCGGCGCTCTACGCCGCATTCAAGGTGGCGGATCGGGAAGGTCTGTTGTTGCTGGACATCAAGGACCTCAAAGCGCTGCTCAACCATCTGCGTGACAACCCCGACGTGCTCGGGGATGACAGCGCCTTGATGACCACAGGCTCGAGCCAGGCGCTGTTACGTCGGCTGGCGGTCCTTGAGCAGCAGGGCGCGGAGGCGCTGTTCGGCGAGCCGGCGCTGCAGCTGGAAGACCTTCTGCAGCCCGCAAGCGACGGTCGCGGGCAAATTCATCTGCTTGATGCCAGCCGGCTGGTGCACGAGTCGCCGAAGGTCTATGCCACCTTCCTGCTGTGGCTTCTGGCGGAGCTGTTCGAGCAGTTGCCCGAGCGCGGCGATGCCGACAAACCCTTGCTGGCGCTGTTCTTCGACGAGGCGCATTTGCTGTTTGCGGATACGCCGAAAGCGCTGCAGGAGCGGCTGGAACAAGTGGTGCGGCTGATTCGCTCGAAAGGCGTTGGCGTGTATTTCGTCACTCAGTCGCCGGGGGATCTGCCGGACTCCATTCTGGCGCAGCTCGGTTTGCGCATTCAGCACGGCCTGCGCGCGTTCACCAGCAAGGAGCAACGATCGCTGAAAGCCCTTGCGGACGGTTTTCGCCCCAATCCCGAGTTTGATGCGCTGTCGGTGCTGACGGAGTTGGGCATCGGCGAGGCGCTGGTGGGCACGCTGCAGGAAAAGGGCACGCCCGAGATCGTCCAGCGTGTGCTGGTCGCGCCGCCGCAATCTCGTATTGGGCCGTTGACCCAGGCCGAACGCGCCGCGCTGATCGCCCGGTCGCCACTGGCCGGTCGCTACGACAAACCCGTGGATCGCGAATCGGCGTATGAAATGCTGCTGGCGCGCAAAGGTGCATCGGTAGATCCCGCACACAAACCTGCCGCTGAGGAGAAGTCAGAAGGCGGCTTTGTCGACATGGCCGGTGGATTTCTGGGCGGGCTGGCGGGGCAGGCGGTCAAAAGTGCGATGCGCCAGGCCGCCACCCAGATCGGTCGCGAACTGGTGCGGGGATTGATGGGATCTTTGCTCGGGGGTAGTAAAAAACGCCGCTAGGCCTTCGCGCGCCAGCTCATTCCGATGAATGCGCCTTTGATCCAGCGCCCACAAAAAAGCCCATTCAATGAATGGGCTTTTTCAGAACGGCCGGTGCAGTCAGGTCAGGCCAGCGCTTTGGACGCCAGCCAGAACAAGCCTGCCGACAGCGCGACAGTGGCGGGCAGGGTCAACACCCATGCCAGCAGTATGTTGCGAACTGTCCCGCCCTGCAGGCCGCTCTTGTTCGCCACCATGGTCCCGGCAACGCCGGACGACAGGATGTGAGTCGTTGAAACCGGCAGGCTGAACACGTTGGCCAGCGCGATGGCGCTCGCGGTGGTGATCTGTGCAGACATGCCCTGAGCGTAGGTCATGCCTTGCTTGCCGATCTTCTCTCCGATGGTCAACACGACGCGTTTCCAGCCGACCATGGTGCCGATGCCCAGCGCCAATGCAACGGCGAAGATGACCCAGAACGGCGCGTATTCAGTGGTCGCGGTCAGGTCCTTGCGCAGTTTCTCCAGATCCGATTTTTCACGGGCATCCAGGGCCGGCAGCTTGCCGACTTTGCGTGCCGTGTCGTCCAGGCACAGCAAGTAGCGACGCACTTCAATGCGACGCTCTGGTGCGAGGCTGTGGTAGTCGTTGACGCCCTTGAGGTTGCTCAACAGCGCATCAATGGTCGGCTCGGTTTGCTCAGGGTTGCAGCTGAAACGCTCGGGCAGGTCGCCGGCCGCCGATTTGCCCAATGCCAGGTACTCGCCCAGCGTCGCGTTATTGCGCTGGTAAAACTGGCTCAGGTGCTGGGTCGCGTCGCGGGTGCGTTCGATCTGGTAGGTCGTGGTGCTGAGGTCGAGCACGAACTGCGCCGGGACGATACCGATCAGCACCAGCATGATCAGGCCGATGCCTTTCTGACCATCGTTGGAGCCGTGAACAAAGCTCACCGCCATCGCCGAAATCACCAGAACCAGGCGATTCCAGAAAGGAGGATGCTTTTTGTCGTCGAGCTTGCGGCGCTGTTCCGGGGTCTTGTGCATTTTGGACAGGGGACGCCAGGCCTTGAGCCCCAGCAGTACCAGACCTGCCACGATGAAGCCGGCCAATGGCGAGAACACCAGCGAAGCGCCGATATCGATCGCTTTTTGCCAGTTAACGCCTTCGCCCAGCGGAATGTTATTGATCAGCGCATTGGCCAGGCCTACACCCAGAATCGACCCGATCAGCGTGTGGGAGCTGGATGCCGGGATACCAAAATACCAGGTGCCGAGGTTCCAGGTAATGGCCGCCGCCAGCAGCGAAAACACCATGGCCAGACCGTGACCGGTGTTGACGTTGATCAACAACTCGACCGGCAGCAGATGGACGATGGCATACGCCACGCCGACGCCACCCAGGAGCACCCCGAGAAAATTGAACACACCCGAGAAAAATACCGCCAGATGAGGCGGCATGGCCTTGGTGTAAATGACTGTCGCCACCGCGTTGGCGGTGTCATGAAAGCCGTTGATGAACTCGAAGGTGAGGACAAACGCCAGGGCGAGCAACAAGCTCACAATCACCCAAGCATCCAGTCCGCTGAATAAATCGATCATGGAAGGTTTTCTGACCCGGTCTTAAGGGGGCGGGATTATGACAGAAAAAAAACTGCGCGATAGGCGCGCTGCTCATTGGTAGCAGCCTGCGACGAAATTTCTGTCCTGCCAGCCCGTTGACTTCCTGTCGTGAAGGAGCGTGCGAAGCATCCCTGAACCATAGACGAGTCTGTAAAACCTGGCGTTAAGGCACTTGAAACGCTTGCCGTCGGCTGTTTGAGTCAGCGACCGGCAAGCGGGCGACTCAAGGCTCTTCCTTGAGTTCTTCTTCCATCTTCTGCAGCTCTTGCTTGAACGCCTGGTCAAGCAGGCTGGCCCGTTTGCGCCAGGGCTTGCGCTCTGGCTCGGGCTGGGCGGCGTATGTTGTCACTTCGCCGCCGTACACTTCTTTGTAACGTTGTTCCTGGCGCTCTAGTTCTGCGCGCAGTTCATCTTTGGTCACGTTAATACCTGATCGAGTCGAATGTAATCCCGGTGATGACGCCGAGTCTGGAAGTGTCGCACCTGACGATCGCAATGTATCGGATCAGGAATACTCATCGGGCAGGGGCGCTGCGCAGGATGATTAACACTTCAAGCAAGGGCGGCTACGTGCACCAGAATGAAAAAACTGTCGTAGCAACATTCTTTATTGATTGCCTGCAGGATGGCAAATGACCAAGGTATTGGCCTGCCGTCGCTGAACATTGCGATCGAGTCGAGCAATGCCTGCGTGAGTTTGGATCCATGCCGGATAAGGCGGTGGATTAAACAGCGCGGTAGCGGTATTGGGCCTCAATGACGGCCACTATCGCGAAGATGCGCAGGCGAGTCAACTGTCGAGACTGTCGCAGTCGGACAACTGAGGATTTATACCTTTTTGATGTACGAAGGTTCCTAAGTTGCCCAGTCCGATTTATGACGTAACTTGGTGAGTCAAATGTTTAACGCTACAGGCAGTTTTCTGGCGACGTAAATTCACGGGTTATGAAACCGCGAATAGCCGATGTGTATTTATGCGCTTACACATAAATGCGAAAGGCAGAGACAAAAACGGCCTTGGGTTAGCAAGGCCGTGCCTGGGACTTCTCAGTGGGTACCTGACCAGTAATCCAAAGAAGCCTCATATGGCAGGTGAAAGGTATAAGCAACCGTACGGCCGGTCAATTGCGATTATCGCCCACTCGTTCGATAATCGCGCAAAGCTGGCTTGCCGTGGGTTCCAAAACAGGCGAGAGTGGCGTTCTACAAGGCTTTCGCGGCCACGACGAACGGTGCCAGCATGAACGATCAATTGCGTAATTCTTTCACGTCACTTGCGCCGCCGATTGTTGCGTCCCCCGCTAAAAGGATTCAGGCGCTCACCGGTGATCCTGACTTCATGACCTCTCTGGCGCGAGGGTTGGCCGTCATCCATGCATTTCAAGAGCGAAAGCGGCACCTGACCATCGCGCAGATCAGCCACCGCACGGAAATCCCCAGAGCAGCAGTTCGTCGCTGCCTGCACACACTGATCAAGCTGGGTTACGCCACCACTGACGGCCGCACGTACTCGCTGCTGCCGAAAGTGCTGACCCTCGGCCATGCCTATTTGTCCTCGACACCCCTGGCGGTCTCGTCTCAGCCGTATCTGGATCGCATGAGTGATCAGCTGCACGAGGCCTGCAACATGGCCACACTGGAAGGCGACGACATTCTTTATATAGCCCGCTCCGCCACGACTCAGCGATTGATCTCCGTGGACCTGGCAGTGGGTGGGCGTTTGCCGGCGTACTGCACGTCCATGGGCAGAATCCTGCTGGCGGCGCTGGACGATGTGTCGTTGCAGGAATACCTCGACCATGTCGACCTGCAACCCAAAACCAGCCGCACCTTGCGCACTCCCGAAGCCTTGCTCGAATGCCTGCAGCAAGTGCGACAACAGGGCTGGTGTATTGTCGACCAGGAACTCGAGCAGGGTTTGCGTTCCATCGCGGTGCCGGTCTACGACGCCTCGGGTCAGGTGCTCGCGGCGCTCAATGTCAGCACCAGCGCCGGTCGGGTAACGCGTAACGAGCTGGAGCAGAAGTTCTTGCCCATCATGCTGGATGCCAGCCGTGACCTCAGCACGCAGCTCTTTACCTGATGCTTAAAGGGCCGGACACACGCAGCCGGCTCGCAATCACCACTCTCCGTTCGGTGATCGAACACTTAGTCGATTATCGGATTGTTCCGCTTCGGCCCCAGGCATAACCTCATTTGCAACGCCGCCTCTGTCGAGACACGGTAACCAAGTGTGAACCTGGAGCACCTCATGGCTGCAATTCTTTCCCTTCACGAAGCGGTGACGCAATTCGTCAACGATGGCGACACCGTTGCGCTGGAAGGCTTCACCCACCTGATTCCTACCGCGGCGGGCCACGAGCTCATTCGTCAGAAGAAGAAAGACCTGACGCTGGTGCGCATGACTCCCGACTTAATCTATGACCAATTGATCGGCGCAGGCTGTGCGAAACGGCTGATTTTCTCGTGGGGCGGCAATCCGGGCGTCGGCTCGTTGCATCGGCTTCGCGATGCGGTCGAACGGCAATGGCCGCAACCCCTGGAGATTGAAGAACACAGCCATGCCGACCTTGCCAACGCCTACGTGGCGGGGGCGTCGGGCCTGCCTTTCGCGGTGCTGCGTGCGTATGCCGGCTCCGACTTGCCGAAGGTCAACCCGCTGATCAAATCCGTGACGTGCCCATTCACCGGCGAAGTGCTGGCGGCGGTGCCGGCGGTACGTCCTGACGTCACTGTTATCCATGCTCAAAAAGCCGATCGCAAAGGTAACGTGCTGCTGTGGGGCATCCTTGGCGTGCAGAAAGAGGCAGCGTTGGCGGCCAGGCGCTGCATCGTCACGGTCGAGGAAATCGTCGATGACCTCAAAGCACCGATGAACGCTTGCGTGCTGCCAACCTGGGCGCTCAGCGCTGTCTGCCTTGTGCCCGGCGGCGCTCATCCTTCCTACGCCCACGGCTACTACGAACGCGACAACCGTTTCTATCAGGCGTGGGACGCCATCGCCCGCGACCGTGAGGCGTTTACCGCCTGGATTGACGAATACATCCATGGCACCCGCGACTTCGGTGAGTTCAAGCACAAGCTGGCCCACGTGGCGGAGGCTACCCAATGACCTATTCCACCAGCGAAATGATGACCGTCGCCGCCGCACGTCGGTTGAAAAATGGCGCCGTGTGCTTTGTCGGCATTGGTCTGCCCTCCAAAGCGGCCAATCTGGCGCGCCTGACGTCATCGCCTGACGTGGTGCTGATTTATGAATCAGGGCCCATCGGTGCCAAGCCTGATGTGCTGCCGCTGTCCATCGGTGACGGCGAACTGGCGGAAACCGCTGACACCGTGGTGTCCACCAGCGAAATCTTCCGTTACTGGTTGCAGGGCGGCCGTGTCGATGTCGGGTTCCTCGGCGCGGCTCAGGTCGACCGGTTCGGCAATATCAACACAACGGTGGTCGGCGACTACCACCACCCGAAAGTGCGCCTGCCGGGGGCGGGGGGCGCGCCGGAAATCGCCGGGTCGGCCAAAGAAGTGCTGATCATCCTCAAGCAGTCGCCGCGGACGTTCGTTAACAAGCTGGACTTCCTGACCTCAGTCGGCCACGGCGAAGGCGGCGACGCCCGCAAGCGCCTCGGCCTGCCGGGGGCCGGGCCGGTTGGCATTATCACTGACCTGTGCATCATGGAGCCGGAGGCGGGCACCCACGAATTCGTCGTGACCACGCTGCACCCGGGCGTGACCCGCGAGCAGGTGATCGCCGCCACCGGTTGGGACGTGCGTTTTGCCGACACCGTCGCGAATTCCGATGCGCCTAGCGAGTACGAACTGAACGCGCTGCGTGATCTGGAAGCGCGTACCGCTGCCGCCCATGGTCAAACGCCGGGAGAAGCATGATGCGTGACGTCTTTATCTGTGACGCGATTCGTACCCCCATTGGCCGTTTCGGTGGCGCCCTGGCGAGCGTTCGGGCGGATGATCTGGCAGCGTTGCCGATCAAGGCCCTGATGGCGCGCAACCCGTCGGTCAACTGGGATGAGCTGGACGAAGTGTTCTTCGGCTGCGCCAATCAGGCCGGTGAGGACAACCGTAACGTCGCCCGTATGGCGGCGCTGTTGGCGGGGTTGCCGGCCAGCGTGCCGGGCGTGACCCTCAATCGCCTGTGCGCTTCGGGCCTGGACGCGGTGGGTTCTGCGTTCCGCGCCATTGCCTGCGGTGAAATGGAGCTGGCCATCGCCGGCGGCGTCGAATCCATGTCCCGCGCGCCGTTCGTGATGGGCAAGGCCGACACGGCATTCGGCCGCACCCAAAAGCTGGAAGACACCACCCTGGGCTGGCGTTTCGTCAATCCGCAGATGAAGGACCGGTACGGCGTTGAGAGCATGCCGCAGACCGGCGACAACGTCGCTGAGGATTTCGGCATCTCCCGGGAGGATCAGGATGCGTTCGCCCTGCGCAGCCAGCAACGCGCGGCGGCGGCTCAGGCTGCGGGCTTCTTCGCCGAAGAAATCGTGCCCGTGTGGGTCGCCCACAAGAAAGGCGAGACCGTCGTCGACACCGACGAGCACCCCCGTGCCGACACCAGCCTTGAGGCACTCGGCAAGCTCAAGCCGGTCAACGGCCCCGGCAAAACGGTCACGGCCGGCAACGCAGCGGGGCTGAACGACGGCGCGGCGGCGATGATTCTGGCGTCCGCCGAAGCCGTGAAGAAACACGGCCTGACGCCCCGCGCCCGCGTGTTGGGCATGGCCAGTGCCGGCGTGGAGCCACGCGTCATGGGCATCGGCCCGGTGCCGGCGGTGCGCAAACTGCTTGGACGGCTGGGGATGGCGGTCAGTGATTTCGACGTCATCGAACTCAACGAGGCCTTCGCCAGCCAAGGCTTGGCGGTCATGCGTGAGCTGGGTATCGCCGACGACTCGCCGAAGGTCAATCCCAACGGTGGCTCGATCTCGCTGGGGCATCCGCTGGGCATGAGCGGCGCGCGTCTGGTGCTGACGGCCTTGCATCAATTGGAGAAAACCGGCGGCAGCAAAGCGCTGGCAACAATGTGCGTCGGTGTGGGTCAGGGGCTGGCCCTCGCGATAGCGCGCTAAACGGCAGTCCCGCAACTCAGCCACCCGAGTCATCGGTTGCCTCCACGAAAGGAGCAACTTGCTGACTCGGGTGGTTGTCCTTGTGATGTCGAAACGTTACTGCTTAAGTCTAAATGTTGCAGGTTATGTCTTAGACTGGCTGACCTTACTAACACCTGGGGAGATAATAATGACAACGACTCACTACACCGGCGAAGAACGGCGCAAGCGGATCTTCGCCATCGTCGGGGCTTCATCGGGCAACCTCGTCGAATGGTTCGACTTCTACGTCTACGCCTTCTGCGCCATCTATTTCGCGCCTGCGTTCTTTCCTTCCGATGACCCGACCGTTCAATTGCTCAATACAGCGGGTGTTTTTGCTGCTGGCTTCCTGATGCGGCCTATCGGCGGCTGGCTGTTCGGTCGCGTGGCCGACAAGCACGGCCGCAAGAACTCGATGATGATTTCCGTGCTGATGATGTGTGCGGGCTCGCTGGTCATCGCCTGCCTGCCCACGTACGCGTCGATTGGCGCCTGGGCGCCGTTTCTGCTGTTGATGGCGCGCCTGTTTCAAGGCCTGTCGGTGGGTGGTGAGTACGGCACCACCGCCACGTACATGAGCGAAGTCGCGTTGCGGGGGCAGCGCGGGTTTTTCGCTTCGTTTCAGTACGTGACGCTGATCGGTGGCCAGCTGTTGGCCGTGCTGACCGTGGTCATCCTGCAGCAGTTTCTCAGTGCCGATGAACTGAAAGCCTACGGCTGGCGCATCCCGTTCGTGGTCGGTGCGGTGGCGGCGGTGATTTCGCTGGTGCTGCGCCGTTCGCTGAAAGAGACCACCACCGCCGAAGTCCGTCAGAACAAGGACGCGGGCAGCGTGTCTGCGTTGTTTCGCGATCACAAAGCGGCGTTCATCACCGTGCTCGGCTACACCGCCGGCGGCTCGCTGATTTTCTACACCTTCACCACGTATATGCAGAAATACCTGGTCAACACCGTGCACATGGACGCCAAGGTCGCGAGCTACATCATGACCGGCGCACTGTTCCTGTACATGTGCATGCAGCCGGTGTTCGGCATGCTCGCTGACAAGATCGGCCGTCGTGCTTCCATGCTGTGGTTCGGCGGGCTGGGCACGCTGTGCACGGTGCCGCTGCTGCTGACCCTGAAAACCACCACCAGCCCGATCATCGCGTTTGTGCTGATCACCCTGGCGCTGGCCATCGTCAGTTTCTACACCTCCATCAGCGGCCTGGTGAAAGCCGAGATGTTCCCCGTTCAGGTTCGTGCGCTGGGCGTTGGTCTGGCCTACGCCGTGGCTAACGCGATCTTCGGTGGCTCGGCTGAATACGTGGCCCTGGGCCTGAAGAACATGGGCATGGAAAACACCTTCTACTGGTACGTCACCGCGATGATGGCGATTGCTTTTCTGTTCAGCCTGCGACTGCCGAAGAAGCCGGCTTACCTGCACGAAGATCACTGATCCCCGGATCTTGAGGCGCGCGTCCTTGCCGGGCGCGTGCTGTCCCTATTGATCACACTCATTCCACGTGTTTCACGGAGCGACTGCCATGGCGTTCGTACAACTCGAAGACGGTGAGCTGCATTATGAAATTGACGGCCCGGTGGATGCGCCGGTGCTGGTGCTGTCCAACTCACTGGGCACCGACCTGCATATGTGGGACGCGCAGATCCCGGCGCTGAGCAAGTCATTCCGCGTCGTGCGTTACGACACACGCGGCCACGGCCAGTCCCTGGTCACCCAGGGGCCTTACACCCTCTCGCAACTGGGACGCGACGTGCTGGCGCTGCTCGATGCATTGAAAATCGACCGCGCGCATTTTTGCGGATTGTCCATGGGCGGCCTGATCGGTCAGTGGCTGGGCATCCATGCCAACGACCGGCTGCACAAGCTGATTCTGTGCAACACCGCCGCGAAGATCGGCGATACGGAAACCTGGGCACCGCGCATCGCGCAGGTGGAGAAGGGCGGTGAGCGGGCAATGACGGAAATGGGCGCTGGCGCCATAGGGCGTTGGTTTACCCCCGGCTTTGCCAGTCAGCACCCCGACAAAGTCACGCCCATCACCGACGTACTGGCGGCAACTTCCCCGTTGGGTTACGCCGCCTGCTGCGCGGCCGTACGGGATGCCGATCTGCGCAAGGAAGTCGGTTCGATCACCGTGCCCACGCTGATCATCTGCGGCAGCCATGACGGCGTCACGACGGTGGCGGACGGGCATTTTCTGCAGAACCACATCCACGGCAGCGAGCTCTCCGACTATTACGCCGCGCACCTGTCCAGCGTCGAGTTGGGTGAAGTCTTCGCCCTGCGCGTGACGGAATTTTTGCTGGCGTGACGTCTGCGGGTTGCTCGCTTACGGCTTGAAAAAGCCGTGGTGACAGCCAAAAAAAACCCACCAATCGGTGGGTTTTTTCATACGCGCTGGATCAGAACAAACGGGTGGACGGCACATCGCCCGCGGTCGGCTGACGCTCGCCGGTCGGGGTCTGTTCGTACCAGCCGCCGCCCAGGGCGCGGTACAAATTGACCTCGCTGCTGAGTTGGGACAGGCGATCGGTGATCAACGACTGTTGCGCGTTGAACAACTGACGCTGAGCGTCGAGGAAGGTCAGGTTGCTGTCGATCCCGATGCGGTAGCGACGCTCGGCCAGACGGTAGTAGTCCTGGTTGGCGTTGACGAAGTCCGTCTGCGCCTTGAGCTGATCGGTGTAGGTCTTGCGCGCGGCCAGACCGTCGGAAACTTCCTGAAACGCCGTCTGAATCGCTTTCTCGTAGTTGGCGACGCCGATGTCTTTCTGGATCTTCGAGTAGTCGAGGCTTGCGCGCAGACTGCCTGCGTTGAAGATCGGCAGATTGATCGTCGGCTCGAACAACCACGTCCCCGAACCGCCCTTGAACAGGCCGCTCAGATCGCCGCTCGCCGTACCGGCACTGGCCGTGAGGCTGATGCTCGGGAAGAACGCGGCACGTGCGGCGCCGATGTTGGCGTTGGCGGCTTTCAGGCTGTATTCGGCCTGCAGAATGTCCGGACGACGCTGCAGCAATTCCGACGGCAGACCCGCTGGCATCTCGTTGAGCATGTCAGCGCTCAACGGTTTCGAGGCGGGCAGGTTGGCTGGCAGACTGGTGCCCAACAACAGCACCAGGTTGTTTTCGTCCTGGGCGACCAGCCGCTGGTACTGGGCCAGCTTGACGCGGGCGCTTTCGACGGAGGTGCGCGACTGCGCCAGGTCCAGCGCCGAGGCCACGCCCACTTCGCTGCTGCGGGAGGTGAGACGCAGGCTTTCTTCGAAGGCGCCCAAAGTGTCCTGGGTCAGCTTCAATAGCTCTTTGTCCGCTTCCCACGTCAGGTAGGCATTGGCAACGTTGGCCACCAGACTGATCTGCGTGCTGCGACGGCCTTCTTCACCGGCGAAGTAGGTTTGCAGCGCCTGCTCACTCAGGCTGCGCACCCGGCCGAACAGGTCCAGCTCATAGGAACTGATGCCCAGACCCACCGAATACTGACTGGTGATATTGGATTCGCCCGTTTGCGACAGGTCACCCGGAACGCGCTGACGCGTGCCGCTGCCCGAGGCTGCGACGGCCGGGAACAGGTCCGCACGTTGAATGCGGTACTGCGCGCGGTAGGCGTCGATGTTCAGCGCGGCGACGCGCAGGTCGCGGTTGTTTTGCAGCGACGTCTGAATCAGCTGCTGCAGCGCCGGGTCATGGAAAAACTGACGCCAGCCCTGTTCGGCTGCGGCTTGATTCGCCGCCTGGGCCGGCGAATACGCCGGACCTTGCGGGAACTGAGCCGGCACCGGTGCGGCGGGCTGCTTGTAATCTGGGATCAACGAGCAGCCGCCGAGAATGAACGCGGTGACCGCCAGCGAGATCAGGGACTTGCTCATTGGCCAGCCTCATCGTGTGGAGTGTGTTTCTGTTTGCCTTTGAACAGCGAGGATATCGAAACGAAGAACAACGGTACCCAGAAGATCGCCAGAATAACCGCGGTGATCATACCGCCGATTACGCCCGTACCGATCGAATGCTGGCTACCGGCACCGGCACCCGAGGAAATCGCCAGCGGGACTACACCGAGGATGAACGCCATGGACGTCATCACGATCGGCCGCAGACGCATCCGGCAGGCTTCGATGGTTGCGTCCACGATGCCCTTGCCCTGCTCATGCAGTTCCTTGGCGAACTCGACGATCAGAATGGCGTTTTTCGCTGCCAGACCTACCGTCACCAGGAGCCCTACCTGGAAGAACACGTCGTTGGACAGGCCGCGCAGGCTCGTTGCAACCAGCGCACCGATCACCCCAAGCGGGATCACCAGCAGCACGGCGATCGGAATCGACCAGCTTTCATACAGCGCCGCCAGACACAGGAACACGATCAGAATGGACAGTGCGTACAGCGCCGGAGCCTGGGAACCGGACAGACGCTCTTCATAGGACAGACCCGTCCACGAGAGACCAACGCCGGCCGGCAATTTCTTCGCCAGTTGCTCGACCTCGGCCATCGCTTCACCGGTGCTGTAACCCGGCGCCGGAGTACCCAGCACTTCCTCGGCCGGCACACCGTTGTAACGGGACAGCTTCGGCGAACCGAATACCCACTCTCCGCTGGCGAACGAGGCAAAAGGCACCATCTCGCCGGCGGTATTGCGCACGTACCACTTCTTCAAGTCTTCCGGCTTCATCCGCGCACTGGCATCGCCCTGCACGTACACCTTCTTGACCCGACCGCGGTCGATGAAGTCGTTGATGTAGCTGCCACCCATCGCGATGGACAGCGTGGTGTTGATGTCCGACAGGCTCAGACCCAGTGCCTGCGCGCGCTCGTCATCGATGACCAGTTGATACTGCGGCTCATCGTTCAGACCGTTCGGACGCACGCCCGCCAGAATCTTGCTCTGTGCCGCCATGCCCAGCAGTTGGTTACGCGCTTCCATCAGCTTGGCGTGACCCACGCCGCCCTGATCCTGCAAATACACGTCGAAACCGGTGGCGTTACCCAGTTCCAGTACCGCAGGCGGTACGACCGCGAAGGTCATTGCATCGCGGAAACCGAAGAAGTGCTGCTGCGCCCGTTTGGCCAACTCGAACACGCTGTTGGAGGCATCACGATCGCCCCACGGTTTCAGCATGATGAACGCCAGACCGGAGCTCTGACCGCGACCGGCAAAGTTGAAGCCGTTAACGGTGAACACCGAATTGACCGCGCCCGATTCTTCTTCCAGCAGGTACTTACGCATGTTGTCGATGACGGTCTGCGTACGTTCAGCCGAGGAGCCCGGTGGCGTCTGCACCTGGGCGAAAATAACGCCCTGGTCTTCTTCCGGCAGGAACGCGCTCGGAATGCGGGTGAACATCCAGATGGTGCCGCAGACGATCAGCGCATACACGATAAAGGCCGGAACCTTGTGCTTGAGCATGTTGCCGACGCCACGCTCGTAGCTCACTACGCTGCGGTCGAAGGTACGGTTGAACCAGCCAAAGAATCCACGTTTCGGCTGCCCGTGTTTCTCGTGGTCGATCGGCTTGAGCAGGGTGGAGCACAACGCCGGGGTGAAGATCAGCGCGACCAGTACCGAAAGCGCCATCGCCGAAACGATGGTGATCGAGAACTGCCGGTAGATCACACCCGTGGAGCCGCCGAAGAACGCCATTGGCAACAGAACCGCACACAACACCAGTGCGATACCGACCAGTGCGCCCTGGATCTGCTCCATGGATTTGATCGTGGCGTCCCGCGGCGAAAGTTTGTCCTCCGCCATCACCCGCTCGACGTTTTCCACCACAACGATGGCATCGTCCACCAGCAAGCCGATGGCGAGAATCACCCCGAACATGGTCAGCGTGTTGATGGTGAACCCAGCCGCCGCGAGGATCCCGAACGTACCCAGCAATACCACCGGCACGGTCATCGTGGTGATGATGGTGGCGCGGAAGTTCTGCAGGAACAGGTACATCACCAGGAACACCAGGATGATCGCTTCACCCAGGGTGTGAACCACACCGGTGATGGATTCCTGAACCACTGGCGTGGTGTCGTACGGGTAAACCACTTTCATGCCAGGCGGAAAGAACGGCTCCAGCTGGGCAATCGTGGCGCGGATCGCCTTGGCGGTGTCCAGCGCGTTGGCACCGGTCGCCAGCTTGATCGCCAGACCTGAGGCCGCCTTGCCGTTGAACTGTGCGTCAATGCTGTAGTTTTCGCCGCCCAGACCGACTTTGGCGACGTCTTTGAGACGAACCTGCGAACCGTCCTGATTGACCTTCAACAGAATGTTGCCGAACTGCTCGGCCGTCTGCAGACGGGTTTTACCGATGATCGTGGCGTTCAGCTGCTGGCCCTTGAGCGCAGGCAAACCGCCGATCTGGCCGGAAGACACCTGAACGTTTTGGGCAGTGATGGCCGTCTTGACGTCGACCGGCGTCAGCTGAAAGTTGTTCAGCTTGGCCGGATCGAGCCAGATACGCATGGCGTACTGGGCACCGAAAACCTGGAAGTCACCCACACCGGAGGTACGGGAAATCGGGTCCTGCATGTTCGACACGATGTAGTTGGACAAGTCTTCCTTGCCCATGCTGCCGTCTTCGGACACCAGACCGACGACCATCAGGAAGTTCTTCACCGCCTTGGTCACGCGGATACCCTGTTGCTGCACCTCTTGGGGCAGTAGCGGGGTGGCCAGGTTGAGCTTGTTCTGCACCTGAACCTGAGCGATGTCGGGGTTGGTCCCCTGGTTGAACGTCGCGGTGATGGTCATGCTGCCGTCGGAGTTACTTTCCGAGGACACATAACGCAGGTTGTCGATACCGTTGAGCTGCTGCTCGATCACCTGAACCACGGTGTCCTGCACGGTTTGCGCATTCGCGCCCGGGTAGGTCACCTGGATTGCGATGGCCGGTGGGGCAATGGCCGGGTATTGGTTGATCGGTAGCTTGAGGATCGAAAGCGTCCCCACCAGCATGATCACGAGGGCAATTACCCACGCGAAAATTGGCCGGTCGATAAAAAATTTCGACATGAATTACTCCCCTTTGCTGCCTGCGGCTTTATCAGTTGCCGGGGCAGTTGCCGGGTTAGCTGCATTGACGTTGGTGGCTTCGGCCACTTTCACTTCAGCACCTGGCTTGACGTATTGCAGCCCTTCGGTGATCACGCGATCACCTGCGCTCAAGCCTTTTTCTACCAGCCAGTCGCTGCCGATAGTGCGGTTGGCGACCAGGGTCCGGGACTCGACCTTGTTATCGGCATTCACCACCAGTGCGGTCGGGGTGCCTTTCAGGTCGCGGGTGACGCCTTGCTGTGGAACCAGAATCGCATTTTCAGCCACGCCCGATTGCAGTCGTGCGTGCACGAACATGCCTGGCAGCAGCGTGTGGTCCGGGTTCGGGAACACGGCGCGCAGCGTCACGGAACCGGTGGTCTGGTCGACCGACACTTCGGAGAACTCGAGCTTGCCTTCAGTTGAATAGAGGCTGCCGTCTTCCAGCACCAGCTTGACCTTGGCGGCGTTGTCGCCGGCTTTCTGCAGCTTGCCGCTTTCCAGCTCGCGACGCAGCTTGAGCATGTCGGCCGAAGACTGAATCACGTCGACGTAGATCGGGTCGAGCTGCTGAATGGTGGCCATCGCATCCGCCTGACCATTGCTGACCAGCGCACCTTCCGTCACCAGCGAACGACCAATGCGGCCGGAAATCGGCGCGTAGACCTTGGTGTAACGCAGGTTGATCTCGGCTGTCTGCACCGCCGCCTTCGCTTCGCGGGCCGAACCCACCGCCGTGTCGTATTCCTGACGGCTGACCGCTTGCTCGTTGATCAGCTGCTTGTAGCGGCCAGCGAGGGAGTTGGAGGATTCGTAGGTGGCTTTGGCGCTGTCCAGGGTGGCCTGGTAAATCGCCGGATCGATCTGGTAGAGCTGCTGACCGGCTTTGACGTCTCCACCTTCGGTGAACAGACGCTTGAGGATGATGCCGTTCACTTGCGGACGCACTTCGGCGATCCGGAACGCGGTGGTCCGGCCCGGCAGTTCAGACGTCAGGGTGTAGGCCTGGGTTTTCAGAGTAACGACGCCGACCTGAGGGGGCGGTGGTGCTGCGGCCGCTTCTTCCTTCTTGCTGCATCCGGAGAGCAGCGATGCCAGGGCGACGGCAGTGACCAGAACGGTAACAGCTGGCTTGAATTGCATGAAGATCCTCGGGTCAGGAGCCTGAACTCATGAAAAGTGGAAAGGGGCGGGAAAGGGTTCCTGCTGGATAAGTAGGATGCTAATGAATATACTTACATTCACGGTTGTTTGTAAACACCCAAGAGTGTGACACTCCAGCGCACCGAGGGCATCGATTGTAGATCCGGGACAAGGCATTACAAAGGCCGCCCGACATGCTGTTCAGGCCACTCGACCAGAGCGCCTGACGCATTTTCATAGAGGTTTTTACTGCCATGGTCCGACGCACGAAAGAAGAGGCTCAGGAAACCCGCAGGCAGATTCTGGAAGCTGCCGAGCAGGCTTTCTATGATCGAGGGGTTTCCCGCACGACGCTCGCCGACATTGCGGCCCTGGCTGGCGTGACCCGTGGCGCGATCTATTGGCATTTCAGCAACAAGGCCGATCTGGTCCAGGCGATGCTCGACAGCCTGCACGAGCCCCTCGAGGAAATGGCAAGAGCGAGTGAGAGCGAAGATGAGGTTGATCCACTGGGATGGACGCGCAAGCTTCTCATTCATTTGTTTCAACAAGTTGCCAGCGATCCTAAAACCCGCCGCATCAATGAAATCCTGTTTCATAAATTCGAATTTACCGACGAAATGTGTGACATGCGGCAACAACGGCAGTTTGTCTGGCTTGACGCCAACGAGCGGATCGCACTGGCACTCAGTAACGCCTCCCGGCAAGGCCAGCTCCCCGCTGACATCAATCCGCAACGCGCGGCGATCTGCCTGCACGCCTATATACACGGCATTCTCGGCCAGTGGCTGCTGGTGCCGGAAAGCTTCTCGCTGCAGGATGATGCGGAGCGATTGGTCGATGGCATTCTCGACATGCTCCGCTTCAGCCCGGCGTTGCGCGACCCGGTGTCTCCCGCTTTCTCAGTCAGCTGACCTGCCAGCACCGGGCCGGTCCCTGGGAAAACGGCGCTGTGTGGCGGTTGGCCTGTATCTATACCGCGCCTGACCTTCGCTGAACAGGCGGTTTACCCTCGCTTTACCCAGCGATTACGGTGATTCAGCCCTCATTCAGGCAGGGTGCCCATTGAAGTGCCGAATGCTGCCCTATTGCAATCTGGCGTCTACGCTCCCCCCATAACCAATAAGAGTGGGGGCGAGGCGATGGCAGTCGTATCAAAAAACGCATGCAGAACACTTCTGGTTGGTGCGCTTGCCGCCCTGAGCATCGGACACGGGTGGGCAGCGGGCGACGAAGTCCAGGAAGCGGAAGCCGCCAAGGGGCTGCTGGAAAAAGCCGTGGCCCGTTACCGCGTCCAGGGTGACAAGGCGCTCGCCGAATTCAGCCGTCAGGGCGAGTTCGTCGATGGCGAGCGTTATGTCTTCGTCACCGATACCAAGGGGATCATGCTTGCAAGTGGTGGGCCATCGGTGGCGCTGATCGGCCGTGACGTATCGTCGGTGCTCGATCCTGAGCTGCGGAAAAACCTCAAGCAGGTGCTGCAAACCCCGGAAAGCGCCGGCATTCAGCAGGCCGAGTATCGCTGGCAGAACTGGCGCGACGGTAAGGTCGAGCGCAAGCGCGTGTATTTTCAGCGCATCGGCGATCGGGTTCTGGCCGTCGGTTACTACCTGCCGCGCGCTTCGCCGGAGCAGGCGAGGGCGTTGCTCGACAAGGCGTCCAAGGCGCTGGAACAGGATAAGGACGGCACCCTTCGCGCCATCAACGACCTCAAGGGCGGATTTCTGCAAGATGATCTGTACGTCTTCGTGGTGAACGTCGACACCAAACGCTATGTCGCACACGGCACCAACCTGCGGCTGGTGAATACCGACTTCAGCAAGGTCAAGGACCCTGAGGGCAAGCCGGTCGGCATTCCGATGCTCGAGCTCGTCAAGAAACAGTCTGAAGGCGAATACGAATACCGCTGGCGCAACCCGGTCACCAGCAAAATCGAACACAAGCACGCCTACGTGCGCAAGGTCGGTGCATTCCTGGTGGCGGTGGGTTATTACAGCGGCTGATCGCCCTGACAGGTTCGTTTAGCGGTCCTTGTCGTCCCGCCCGCGCAGCAGGTTGTTGGGCATCGCCAGTGCAGCAGACAAACCCAGCAGCGACACGGCTGCGCTGGTGATCAACAGGTGCTGAAAGGTCATCGACAGCTGCCCGCGCAGCAATTCAAGCGCGGGACCGCTGGCGGCGTGCAGACTGTCCATCAGCACATTGCCCGAACCTTCGCCCGGGATCGAACTGCCGCCGACCTGGGCAATCCCTGAACCGGCGAGCATCGCCAGCAGCAGTGCCGACATTGTCGCCACGCCGACCGCGCCGCCCAGGGAACGAAACAGGTTGGTTGTGCTGGTTGCCACGCCCATGTCTTTGACCTCCACCGAGTTCTGCGTGCCCACCAGCGAGGTCGGAAACTGCATGCCGCTGGCGATGCCGGTGAGGACCATGAACAGGCTCGTCAGAATGGCCGACTGCGGCGGCGTGAAGGCGATACCGAGGATTGCCAGCGGCATCAACGCCGCGCCGGTGAGGATGATTGGTTTGTAGCGGCCCGTCAGGGAAGTGCGGCGGCCACCAAAGTACGCGCCGATAGGCATGCCGATCGCCAGTGGCATCAGGTGCAACGCCGCGCTGTCGGCCCCCGCACCGGTGACGGTCTGAAAGCGCAACGGCAGCAGCACGATGAGCGAAATGGCCTGAAAGCTGGTGAAGAAAATCGTGCACCAGCAGAGCACCGCGCTGCGGTTGGCGAACAGGTGCATGGGCAGCAGAGGCTCGCGGGTGCGCCGCTCATACAGCACAAAAATCAGCAGTGCGAGCAGCGCCACCGACAGTTGCAGGACCACCGACTCGTCGCGCCAGCTGCGACCCTGGCCGATTTCGGTAATGCCCAGCAGCAACGACGTCAGGCCGATGATCATGAGCACCGTGCCCAGGTAGTCGATCACCGGTTTGCGTTGGGGGATCGGCAGGCCCACCAGCGTTTTGCGCGCCACCCACCAGGCCGCCAGCCCCAGCGGGAGATTGATAATGAACACCCAGCGCCACGACAGATACTCGGTCATGAAGCCGCCGAGCACCGGCCCGGCGACGCTCGCCGCGGCGTACATGCCGCTGAAGTAACCCTGATAGCGACCGCGCTCCCGGGGCGGAACGATGTCGCCGATGATCGCCTGGCTCACGGACACCATGCCGCCGGCGCCGATGCCTTGCAGCACTCGCGCCAGCACCAGTTGCTCCATGCTCTGGGCCATGGCGCAGAACAGCGAGGCGAGGGTAAAGGTCGCCAGCCCGAACAGCATCAAGCGGCGCCGGCCATATAAATCCCCCAGCTTGCCGTAAATCGGCACGGCTACGGTGAGCGCGACCATGTAGGCCGAGATCACCCAGGCGAGCAGGTCGAAATCCTGGAATTGGGCGGAGATGGCCGGCATTGAAACCGCGACGATGGTCTGATCCAGCGCGCTGAGAAACACGGCCATCATCAGCGCAAACAGAATGCTGCGGATGTCCGGACGGGGTTGATTAAGGCTCGTCACAGAAGGGACTCGACTGGCAGATTGACCCGCTGAACATCCGCAGGAATTTGCGCCAAGTCTAGTCCGTTAGCTTGCTAATCGATAGCAGGCTGTGGGGATTTTCGCAGTACGTTGACCCGCGTTACGTCGACCGGCAGTTGCCGTCAACGAAGGGCGCTGAACGTCGCATCAGTGGGCATGCAATGCCCCATCGTGCAGACCACCGCCACGCGGGGCGTCTGCCGCATTTGTTCGATTCGGTAAGCACCTGCGGCGTACAGGCTCAACACGGCAGTAACGGCGACGACATAAACGCACTGTCTTTTTATTGTGGTTCTCATGACATTTGCCTCGATCCGGTAGGACATCTGTTTCAGAGCGGACACTGTCAGTGTAGGTCGCTATCGGCGAGTGGACCGGGCGATGGGGATTGAATGTTTTTATCAGGCGGGCCGTTGGTGAAGAGCAAGCATTGCGCCGCTCAGCCGATGCGCCGCTCAGCCGCCTGCAGCGACAGCCAGTCCAGCAGATCCTGCAGTGGGGAAGGAACGCTGGCGCCTTTGGGGTGCACGAAGTAATACGCCGCGCCGGTCCGGACTTTTAGTTCGAACGGCATGACCAGGCGCCCCGCGCTCAGGTCTTCGCCGATCAGCGACCAGTCGCCAATGGCAACCCCCGTCCCTTGTGAGGCGACCGTCATCGCCAGGTCCATCGTGTCGAAGTGCTGACCGTGCTCGACATGGCTCAGCTCCGCTCCGGCGGCCTTCAGCCACAGCGTCCAGTCACGCTCGTCGAGGGTGGGGTGCAGGAGCATGTGCCGTTCCAGATCGGCGGCGCGGGCGAGGGGATTGCTGGACGCCAGGGACGGCGAGCACACCGGCGTCAGTTGTTCGTCTAACAGGTGCTGCACGTGACTGGAATCAACCGGTTTCGCGCCGAACACCACGGCGGCATCGAAATCCTCACGCCTAAAATCCACCGTGTGCGCGCTCGTCGTGGTCAGTTGCACCGGCACATCAGGCCGTTCTTTCTGCCACTGCATCAGGCGCGGTAACAACCAGCGGCTGATGCAGGTCGGTGCCTTGATTTGCAGCGCCCTCGGTCTGGCATCGACTTGATCCACCGCCGCCTCGATCAGGCTGAACACTTGCTCAATGCGCGGCAGCAGCTCGCGGCCCTGGGCGGTCAGGCTCAAGCCACGGGCCTGACGATTGAACAGGCGATAGCCCAAGTGAGCTTCCAGCCCGGCGATCTGCCGGCTGACGGCGCCCTGGGTGAGGTGCAGCGCCTCCGCAGCCCGGGTGAAATTGCAGCACTTCGCCGTGATCAGGAACGTATGCAGCGCGGGCAGGGGAGGAAGGCGTTTCATCGGCGGGTTAGCCATGAGCTGAGGACATGGCTAAGCATGACATTTTATGCGTTGTGGTCGATACGGCCCGCAGCTTCAATGGTCGCCTATCGAGCCTGGCACATTGCGGGCGGCGTTGCGACAGGCATACGAAAGGGGCAGACACATGGCGACGTGCGGGGAAGTGCTGGTCAGGTTGCTGGAAGGCTACGGGGTCGAGCGGGTGTTCGGGATTCCAGGGGTGCACACGGTTGAGCTGTACCGAGGGCTGGCCGGTTCGTCGATCACCCACATCACCCCGCGCCATGAACAGGGCGCAGGGTTCATGGCCGATGGATATGCGCGCACGCGAGGCAAGCCGGGCGTGTGCTTCATCATTACCGGCCCCGGCATGACCAATATCACCACCGCGATGGGCCAGGCCTATGGGGACTCGATCCCGATGCTGGTGATTTCCAGCGTGCAGTCGCGCAGTCAGTTGGGCGGCGGTCGCGGCAAGCTGCATGAACTGCCGTCCCAGAGTACGCTGGTCGCCGGCGTCGCGGCGTTTTCTCATACGCTGATGTCAGCGGCCGAGTTGCCGTCGGTGCTGGCCCGGGCGTTTGCGGTGTTTCAAGCAGCGCGGCCGCGTCCGGTGCATATCGAGATTCCGCTGGATGTCCTGGTGGAAAATGCCGACGCCCTGCTGCACAGCCAGGCGGTATCAGTGACCCGCGCGGGGCCGGCACCCGCTGCGATCCGGCACATGGCGAGTTTGCTCGCCACCGCGCAACGGCCGTTGATTCTCGCGGGAGGCGGCGCCATTGACGCTGCCCCGGCATTGACGCGTCTGGCCGAACGGCTCGGCGCACCGGTTGCGCTGACCATCAACGCCAAGGGCATGCTGCCGGGCGCTCACCCGCTGCTGATAGGTTCGACGCAGTCTCTCGATGCCACCCGTGAGGTCATTGAAAACGCCGACGTGGTGCTGGCCATCGGTACTGAACTGGCCGAGACCGATTACGACATTACCTTTCAGGGCCACTTCAAGATTCCGGGCGCGTTGCTGCGCATCGACATCGACCCCGATCAGACTGTGCGCAACTTTCCGCCAACGGTTGCGCTGGTCTCCGACGCTCAACACGCCGCTGAAGCCTTGGTGGACGCGCTGGCCGGCGAATTGCTGGCGCCACGCAGCCAAGACTGGGGCGCTGCGCGGGTTGCCGCGCTGAAAACGAGTATTGAGGCGAACTGGGACGATGCCACCCGTGGGCAGACGCTGTTCTTGCAAACGGTGCTTAAAGTATTGCCGGAAGCCGTGATCGTGGGCGACTCCACCCAGCCCGTCTACACCGGCAACCTGACCCTGGACCTCGACAAGCCTCGCCGCTGGTTCAATTCCTCCACCGGTTACGGAACCCTGGGCTACGCCTTGCCCGCCGCCGTGGGGGCGTGGCTGGGCAGTCGCGACGCCGGAGAGTCCAATCCTGTCGTGTGCCTGATTGGCGACGGCGGCCTGCAGTTCACCTTGTCCGAACTGGCGAGTGCGGTGGAAGCGCGAACGCCCATCGTGGTGCTGCTGTGGAATAACCAGGGTTACGAAGAGATCAAGAAGTACATGGTCAACCGCGCCATCGAGCCCATCGGTGTCGACATCTACACGCCCGATTTCATCGGCGTCGCCACAGCACTGGGATGCGCCGCGGAGGCGGTTGGCAGCGTTGAGCAACTGACCGCGGCCCTCAACTCAGCCAGCCAGCGTGACGGCCCGACGTTGATCGAGATCGACCAGAAGCGCTGGATGAGCAGCATCGGCTGACGTCTTACTTCGACTGAGCGGCGCGTTCAAACCGTGCTGCGCAGGCGCGCCAGGTCCCGCAGCGGTGGCGCGCCGAACAGGCGGCTGTATTCGCGGCTGAACTGCGAGGCGCTTTCATAGCCGACCCGGTAACCGGCGGCGGACGCTTCCAGGCCGTCCGCCAGCATCAACCGTCGGGCCTCCTGCAGACGCAGTTGCTTTTGGTATTGCAGCGGGCTCATGGCGGTGACGGACTTGAAACGGTGGTGCAGCGTCGAGACGCTCAGGTTCACCTCTCTCGCCAGATCTTCAATGCGCAGCGGCTCCTGGAAATGGTCGTTGAGCCACTTGATCGCCTGGGTGACGCGATGGGTCTGGCAGTTGGAGATGGCGATTTCATACAGCCGATGCCCTTCGCTCCCACGCAGGAGTCGATAAAGGATCTCCCGATTGATCAGCGGGGCGAGCATGGGAATGTCTTTTGGCGTGTCCAGCAGACGGATCAGGCGGATGACAGCGTCGAGCAGCTGAGCGTCGATCCGCTCGACGTACATGCCGCGCCCGCTGTGACGCGTCGGTACGCTCATCGGCCCTGCTTCGGCGATCAGCGCGTTGATTTCCACCGGATCGATTTCCAGGCGCAAGGCCAGGTGCGGCTCTTCCGGGGTCGCGTAAATCACCTTGCCGCTGATGGGCAGCGCCACCGACAGCACCAGGTAGTTGAGCGGGTCGTAGGTGTACAGCTCGCCGCCCAGCGTCACGTCCTTGCGGCCCTGAGCCATGATGCACAGCGCCGGCTGCACCAGCCCCGGCACCGATTGCGACGGGCGATCGTGGCGCACCATGAACAACGGTTTGATCACCGTCTGGAAACTGCCGTCGACGGGGGCATGCCGGCGGATCAGTTCTGCCAGCTCGGCGCGCTGTTGCGTCATCTGCGCGCTCAGCTCGGCAACAGGTCGAGCATCCGGAGCGGACGGCGCAAGAGCGGATAACGACATGGGGAGTTCCTCTGACAGGGCGTTGATGCAGCACAGCTTATTTTTGGGCAAGCGCAAGCGTTAGGCGAATCCTGCCGAATGCTTGCCTGATTCTGTTGCCGATGTGTTGCGTTGCCGTGAACGGGCCCTGTTCGCCCGGGATCGTTGCTCGAAAGTCCACAGGCATCACGCGACCCAGCGACGAGAGCGGCCGTCACTATGAACCTGCCAGCGCAGAATCAGGCAATAACCGCGCAGTAATTGGCTACCGCAGGGTGCGCGTCTGCCCCTAACCTTCACTTCCCCCCGCCGCCTGTTCCACGGATGCCAGATCCCGAGTCGCGGCACGCCTGCTTAAGCCAAGCACGTAAAGAGAAGGAGCGCAGAGCATGCTAAATACGTCAGTCGTGAGCCATTGGGTCTCCGTCCGCGCCCGGCCCGGACACAGTGCGCAGCTGGGCGCCCGCTTGAGCAGCCTGATCAACCCGTCCGCTGCCGCGTCGGGTTGCCTGCACTTCGCGCTGCAGAAATCCATGACCGACGACGACCTCTGGGTCATAACCGGCTCCTGGGCCGACCCCTCCGCAATGAACGACTGGTTCGCCGCGCCTGAGCTCAACCTGTTTTCCGAACTGGTGACCGAGTTGCTGGTGGCGAGCCTCGACTTTCAAACCTTCGCCACGGTATCGACGGCTCAGGCACAGACGGTTGATGTCCCTATAGGTGCTCGCCTGGTGGGCTAACAGGTTTCGGTGCTATTGCTTGGTTGCAGCCGATAAGGCCTGCGAAGAAAACCTTTCAGGTGTTCGAACGCCTGCGTTTAAAATCCTGCCTTCATTTTTCCAGGCAGGACGTCGGACCATGGCACGCAAAGAATTCCAGCATCACGAGGCCGTTTCGGCAGCGGTCCCCGGTGACGACGGCTACAGTGCCGCGATCGCCGTCAAGGCTCGGGTCATGGGCGGGTCGCCGACCTTTCACCGCGTCCTCGCCGAACAGAAATTCCCCACCGCGCTCGCCGCTGACGACGCCGCCGTAAAAGAGCTGGAGCGGCTCGCCGACGTCACCCAAGAGGGCGAACTGGTGTTCGCCCAGGATTGATCAGACGTTCGGCCGGTACATCTTGAACAGCGACTCTGCGCTTAGCTGGAAATAGTCAGCCGGGCCGCCGCCGCGCAGGATGGGCTCGCCGGCTGCGGTGTCATACACACCTTCCTTCAGCAGCCGCTTGGCGATATGCACCGCCACCACTTCCCCCAGAATCAGCCAGCTCGGCACCACTTCCTTGTCGGCGCGTTGCAGCTGGATGATCTGCGTGACTTTGCATTCGAACGAAACCGGCGTCTCCTTGACCCTCGGCACGGCAACGATGCGCGACGGTTCTGCGGTAAGGCCCGCCAGCTCGAACTCACTCACGTCTGCCGGCACTGCCGCGCAACTCATGTTCATCTGCTCGGCCAGGCTGCGCGTGGCGAGGTTCCAGACGAACTCGCCGGTCTGTTCGATGTTGTTCAGGCTGTCTTTGCGACCGATGCTGCAGAACCCGATGATGGGCGGTACATAGTTGAAGGCGTTGAAGAAGCTGTAGGGCGCCAGGTTCAGCTTTCCCTCTGCGTCCTGGGACGAGATCCAGCCGATCGGACGTGGGCCCACGATAGCGTTGAACGGATCGTGGGGCAGTCCATGACCTTTGGACGGTTCGTAGAAATGAATATCGTCTGACATCGTGTGTTCCTGAGTGTGGGTGTGCGGGCGTGCCGGCCACGGTGAGTGCGTTCACGGAATGCAGGCCGACATAGTGCAAGGCATTGGATGAGGATTCCAGCGACCTCAGAACCCCGCGCAAAAAAAAAGCCCGACAAGTGTCGGGCTACAAAGGGAGTTCAGGAGGTGGAACATGAAGCGGTGGGCATGGTGCGGATAACGCTTAGCTGGCGCGATTGGCACCGACGCGATCGGCGCCGTCAGCGGCCAGACGGTTTGCACCGATATGGTCAGCGCCATCGGCAGCCTGGCGGTTGTTACCTACGCGGTCAGCGCCGTCGGCGGCGAGGCGATTGGCACCAACGTGATCGGAACCATCGGAAGCCTGACGATACGAACCGGTGTGCGACGCATTGGTGTGGGAAGAACCGCCTTCTGCGACAACAGTGCCGTTAAATGCAGAGTGCTGTTCGGAAACAGGCAGAGCGAATGCGCTCGATGCCAGAATGGACAAACCAATACCAAAAATAATATTCGACGTTTTCATGAGTGTTGCTCCAGTAAGTTCAATAATGTTTTCAACTTGGGAATGGAGCCAATGTTACGCGCGTGCCGATTAAGTTGAAGTTAACGCTGTTGCTATCGACCATCGCTAAAAATGATAGTGGGCTGGAGCGCCCGGTTTTAAAGCGTCGGCGAGACATTTGCGCTGGAATGGAGCAATTTTCACCGGCGAAGGCGAATTTGCCTGTTGACTCGGGTGGCTGTTATTTGGTAGCTCGGTGCGCAGCGGGGAGGGGATCGGGCATGCCAGCTAAAGAAAACGAGATGGATACGCGATTCGCTGCTGACCCACATCTGTCAGGAGACCAGTCAAACCGAGGGTTTCAGGTTTCCACGTGCGGGAAAAATTAAGCCCGGCATAAAGCCGGGCTGGGAGAACGACAGGGCGAATCAGCTCAGGCGATTTGCACCAACATGGTCCGAGCCGTCAGCTGCCTGGCGATTGGCACCGACACGATTAGCGCCGTCAGCAGCGAGGCGGTTGGCACCAACGTGATCCGAACCATCAGCGGCCTGGCGGTTGTTACCTACACGGTCAGCGCCGTCAGAAGCGAGGCGGTTGGCACCTACATGGTCCGAACCGTCAGCAGCGACACGACCAATATTAGTGTGGGACGAGCCGCTTTCTGCAACGACCGCAGTATTAACTGCGTGCTGGGCATCAACAACGGGAAGTGCAAATGCGCTGCTGGCAAGAAGGGAGAAAGCGAGGCCGAAGATCAGTTTGTTAGTTTTCATGGTAGTTGCTCCAGATCGATTTAATGAGTGGGTAACTCGGTATGGAGTGAACTTTACTCGCCTCAACATTATTAAAAAGTCAATCGCATTAGTAGCGATCATCGCTGAAATTGATACTGCGAAAAGCGATCGTTATTCATGCACTTAGCGGCTTCTGCGAATGCAAAAGGGCAGCTCATGTGCGTGAGCTGCCCTCGTTTTGCTGCCTTTAAGCGCTGGTCGAAGCGGCTAGCCAGCGCCGTTTCAGGTCAGTCAGTCTCGATCCGCGAATGCTTGCGGGTGTCTTTCATGAACACATACACCAGCAGCGACACTGCGATGCAGGCGGTGACGTACCAGTAGTAGCCGGTTTCCATGCCAATGCTCTTGAACCACAGCGCGATGTATTCGGCTGTGCCGCCGAAGATCGACACCGTCAGTGCGTACGGCAGGCCGACGCCCAGGGCGCGGATTTCGGTCGGGAACAGTTCGGCTTTCACCACGGCGTTGATCGACGTATAGCCGCTGACGATGATCAGCGCTGCCATGATCAGGAAGAATGCGCCCCACCAGCTTTGGATGGTATGCAGCGTGGTGAGGATCGGCACGGTACACAAGGTGCCCAGCACGCCGAAGGCGATCAGGATCGGGCGACGGCCAATCTTGTCAGACAGCGCGCCGATCACCGGTTGCAACAGCATGAACAGGAACAGCGTAGCGGCGGAAATCGTCGTCGAATCGGTGATGCTCATGCCCACCGTGTTCACCAGGTACTTCTGCATGTAGGTGGTGTAGGTGTAGAACGCCAGCGTGCCGCCCATGGTCAGGCCGACGACGGTCATCAGCTCCTTGGGATGGCGCATCAGGGTGCGCATGAGGCTTTCTTTGGGTTTGTCCTTCTTGCGGTTGAACGACTCGGTTTCTTCCATCCCGCGACGCAGGAACAGTGCCACCACCGCGCACAACGCACCAATGGCGAACGGGATGCGCCAGCCCCATGCGTGCAGCTGTTCAGTGGTCAGCGTCTGTTGCAGCACAATCAGCACCGCCAGCGCGATGAGCTGGCCGGAGATCAGCGTCACGTACTGGAAGCTGGAGAAAAAGCCCCGGCGTTCTTTGGTCGCCATCTCGCTGAGGTACGTCGCCGAGGTGCCGTACTCGCCACCTACCGACAGGCCTTGTAGCAGGCGGGCGAACACCAGCATGATCGGGGCGCCAACGCCGATGGTTTCATAGCCAGGGGTGAGGGCGATGATCAGCGAACCGAAACACATCAGCAGCACCGACGCCATCAGCGCGGCCTTGCGGCCTTTGCGGTCTGCGTAGAGGCCCATGAGCCAGCCGCCGATGGGGCGCATCAGGAAGCCCACGGCAAAGATCGCGGCGGTGTTGAGCAATTGGGCGGTGGTGTCGCCCTTGGGGAAGAAGACTTTGGCGAAGTAGAGGGAGAAGGCGGCGTAGACGTACCAGTCGTACCACTCGACCATGTTGCCGACCGAACCGCTGAAAATGGATTTCAGGCGACTTCCGGTGGTTTTTTCGGCGGCTGGCGTGGCAGCCGTTCCGTGGGAGGCAGAATTGGGGATGGCCATGGGATTTCCTGCAAGTCATTGTTGTTAGAAGGAACGCATCGAGGCGGCCTGACGACAGTGATAGCAGGAGCTGTGCCAACGGCTGAAAGGCCCGGAGTAGAGGGGTTGTCGCGGTCAGGGTAAGCGGAAATCCGCTTGATGTCTGAAACCCATGAGCGAAAATCCGCTCATTCCCCGATCTGACAGGATCGAAGTCTCTTCCCGGCTGAAGCCGGTCCCACGGGATCACCGCATGCTCATGTAGGACTGGCTTTAGCCGGGAATGCGTCGTGTGTCGCGCCGCGGAATCGTGGGTGATCTCGCGGGCCTCTTCCCGGCTGAAGCCGGTTCTACACAGATTACATGCGGTCAGATCAGCTCTGTGTATTACCGTCGGCCAGAAAGTCCTCGCGCACCAACCCGTGTCGCTGCATTTTTTCATTCAGCGTACGGCGGGGCAGTTGCAGTTCGTGCATGACCGCTTTGATGTCGCCCCTATGCCGTCGCAACGCCGAGCGAATGCAGTGCGCTTCGAACGCTTCCTGCTGCGCCACCAGCGATTGCCCCATCGGGTTCTCTTGCGCAGCGGGACCGTCCAGCCCCAGCACCTGGCGCTCGGCCGCGTTCGCCAGTTCGCGCACGTTCCCTGGCCAGTCGTGGCTGAGCAGATGGCTCAGTTGTTCCCCGCTCAAGACCGGCGCGTCGCGGCCGAGGCGCTCCGCCGCATTCCGCGAGAAATGGCTGAACAGCATCGGGATGTCTTCTCGCCGCTCGCGCAACGGCGGCAGGCGCAATTCCGCGATGTTCAGCCGATAGGCCAGGTCTTCGCGGAAACGCCCGGCCCTGGCTTCGTCCAGCAGATCGGGCTTGGTCGCGGCAATGATGCGCACATCAATGTCGATGCTCTGGTTCGAACCCAGTCGCTCGATCCGCCGCTCCTGGATCACCCGCAGCAGCTTGACCTGCTGCGCCAGCGGCATGCTTTCGATTTCGTCGAGGAAGACCGTGCCGCCGTGGGCGTACTCCAGTTTTCCGATCCGCTTGCCCTGGGCGCCGGTGAACGCGCCGCTTTCGTGGCCGAACAGCTCGGCTTCGAACAACTGCTCAGGGATCGCCGCGCAGTTGACCGCAACGAACGGCTTGTCTGCCCGCGGACCGAAGTCATGGAGGCAACGCGCGACCATTTCCTTGCCACTGCCGGTCTCGCCGCGAATCAGCACATTGACCGGCAGTTGCGAGAGGTCCAGGACCTGCCTCCGCAATGTCTGCATCGTCGGCGACATCCCCAGCAGTGTGGCATCGAGCCGCGAGCGGTTATCCGCCCGTTCATGCAGCGCGCGGTTTTCCAGCACCAGCGCGCGTTTCTCCAGTGCCCGCCGCAGGCTTCCGAGCAGGGTTTCAGGGGTGAACGGCTTTTCGAGAAAGTCATAGGCGCCGTCGCGCATGGCGTCCACGGCCATTGGCACGTCACCGTGGCCAGTCAGCAAGATCACCGGCAAATCGCGGTCCCGCCGTTGCAACTCGGCCAGCAACTGCAAGCCATCCATGCCGGGCATGCGCACATCGCTGAGGATCACGCCGGGAAAGTGCTCGGGCACTTGCGCCAGGCATTCCTCGGCACGGCTGAACAGGCGGACCTCGAAACCGGACAGCGAGAGCCATTGCTCCACCGCTTCCCGGATGGGCGCTTCGTCGTCCACCACGATTACCGAGTTCAGCATGGGGCGTCGGCCTCCGGGGCCTGGGTCAAACAGAAGAAAAACCGCGCGCCGTTATTAATGTTTTCGGCGCTGAGCCGGCCGCCCAGTTCATGCACGATGGCGAACGAAACCGCGAGCCCCAGCCCCAGGCCATCGCCCACCGGTTTGGTGGTGAAAAACGGATCGAATACGTTAGCCACGTGTTCTTCGGCAATCCCGCCGCCACTGTCGATGACGGAAACGCACCAGTGCTCGCCTTGTGCATCGATGCGGATTTCCAGACGCCTGAGCGGTTTATCGCCCATCGCGTCCAAGGCGTTGCGCATCAGATTGATCAGCACCTGTTCCAGCCGAATCGCGTCACCGCGCACCCAGGCCGGACGCGTGAGGTCGAGCACGCAGCTGACGCGCTCTTCGCGAATCCGCGCATCCAGCAACAGCAGCGCCTGATCGACCACGGTGGCCAGATCAAGGCGCTCGCGCAGGCCGCTGGGGCTTTTACGGGCGAAGGTTTTCAGGTGGCCGGTGAGCGCGGCCATGCGCGTCAGCTGCTGATCCAGCAGGCTCAACGCCTTGTACGCATCGTCGACACGGCCATGCTCCAGCAACAAACGCAGGGTCGCGAGCTGCATGCGCTGCGCCGTCAGCGGCTGGTTGATTTCGTGGGCGAGGGCGGCGGACATCTGGCCGAGCGCCGCCAGCTTGGTCGACTGCACCAGACCGTCCTGCGCGGTGTGCAGGTCGCGCGTGCGCTCTTCCACCAGACGCTCAAGCTCTTCGCGACTGCGCTGGCGCACCCGGGCAAGGCGCCAGCGTTGATACAAAAACAGCCCGAGGAACACCAGGGTCAGCCAGATGCCTGCCGCCGCCAGACCTGCATTGCGCGCGTCTTCGCTGGCGGGCTGCGGTTTACGCAGCAGGTGCAGCGTCCAGCCCTCGGTCGGCAGCGGCATCGACTGCCACAAGAAATCCGCCTGCTCGTTGGGGGCGTCAACGCGGCTGAGGTGGCTATTCTCGCCGAACGCAAGCAGCGGCTCCTGATGCAAGGGCGTCAACGGTTGCTTGTCGTACTGACGCGTGCTCGCCAGTTCGGCGCGCTCTTGCTCGTTCAGCGGTCGCAGGGCCCGATAGCGCCAGCCCGGCTGATTGGCAATGAAGACGATGCCCTTGGCGTCACTGACCAGCAGCAGGTCATCGTTTTGCGCCCAGGTGTGTTCCAGGTCCGGAAACTCGAGCTTGACCACCATGGCCCCGATGAACTGCCCGGCCTCGTCACGCACCGCGTTCGACAGGAAGTAACCCGGGATGCCGCTGGTCACGCCGACGGCATAAAAGCGCCCGACGCCGTTGGCGCGGGTTTGCGTGAAGTAGGGGCGGAAGCCGTAGTTGTGACCCACATAGCTGCTCGGCAGACGCCAGTTGCTCGCGCCGACGGCAAGGCCGTTGCGGTCGAGCAGTTCGAGGGTGGAGGACTGGGCAGCGCCGTTGATCTGCTCCAGTTTGAGATTGAGCGCTTGGGTGGTGTCGGCGCTGACCGGTCCGCTCAGCGCCGCCCGCAGTTGCGGATCAAGGGCCAGAACGGCCGGCAGTGCCCGGTAGCGCTCGATCAGGGTTTGCAGCGTATTGGCGTAGAGCGCCAGACGATCCCTGGATTGTTCAGCGTCACCTTCCAGCGCATGCCGCTGAGCCTGATGCATCGCCAGCGTCGCCGCGATGGCGGCACCGGCGAGGATCAGCAACACGTAGAGCACAAGGCGGACGGAACGGGGCATGGGCATGACCTCCTTTCAGTGGCTGGCGCATTCGCCCCGGACTCCTGCCTTACAGCAAGTTAAACGTTGTCTCTTTCACGTTCTCCGAATCCAGGCCGATCATCAGCTTGAACTCGCCCGCCTCGGCCGCGTACTTCAGCGACGGGTTGAAGAACTTCAAGTCTTCTTCGGTCAGGGTGAAGCTCACGGATTTCTCTTCGCCGGGGTTCAGCATGACCTTCTGAAAGTTCTTCAGCTCTTTCACCGGGCGGCTGATCGACGCGGCGACGTCGCGCAGGTACAGCTGGACCACGGTTTCACCCACGACCTTGCCGGTGTTCTTGACCATGACGCTGGCGGTCAGCTTGTCCTTGCGGGTCATCTTGTTGATCGACAGGGTGATGTCCGACACGCTGAACTGGGTGTAGCTCAGGCCGTAACCGAACGGGAACAGCGGGCTGGTCGGCTCTTCGAAATAGTTCGAGGTGTAGTTCGAATCATTCGGGCGGTAGGGACGACCGGTGTTCAGGTGATTGTAGTAGGCCGGCACCTGACCCACGGAGCGGGGGAAGGTCATCGGCAGTTTGCCGGACGGGTTGTAGTCGCCGAACAACACGTCAGCCAGAGCATTGCCGCCCTCGGTGCCGAGGAACCAGCTTTCCACCATGGCGTCGGCCAGCTCGTTTTCTTCGCCCAGTGCCAGCGGCCGGCCGTTCATCAACACCAGCACCAGCGGCTTGCCCGTGGCTTTGAGCGCGCGGATCAGCTCCCGTTGACGGCCGGGGATCACCAGGTCGACACGGCTCGCGGCTTCGTGGGACATGTTGCGTGACTCACCGACCACTGCCACCACGACGTCAGCCTGCTGCGCGGCCTTGACGGCTTCGTCGATCATTTCCTGTTCCGGACGCGGATCGATGGCGATCTGGTCGTCCATTTTGTTCAGGTAGGTAATGGCGTGCTGATTGTCGGTGACGTTGGAGCCCAGTGCATAAATCAGCTTGGCCTTGTCGCCGACCGCCGCCGCAATGCCGTCGTAGGCGTTGACGGTCTGACGCGCCAGACCGGCCGCCGACCAGCTGCCCAGCATGTCCATCGAGCTCTTGGCCAGCGGGCCGATCACGGCGATGGTGCCTTGCTTCTTCAGCGGCAGGGTGTCGTTCTGGTTCTTCAGCAGCACGATGCTCTTGCGCGCGACGTCGCGGGCTTCGGCACGGTGCAAACGGTTTTCGGCATTACGGTCTGCGGGGTCATCCACTGCCGCACCGATGCGCAGGTACGGGTTGGCGAACAGGCCCATTTCCCACTTGGCGCCGAGCACTTCTCGCACGGCATTGTCGACTTCTTTCTCCGACACTTCGCCGCTCTTCACCAGCCCCGGCAGCTCTTCGCCATAGGCTTTGTCGTTCATGCTCAGGTCGACGCCGGCCTTGATCGCCAGCTTGGCAGCTTCGCGGAAGTCCTTGGCTACGCCGTGGTCGATCAATTCCTTGATCGCGCCGTGGTCGCTGACGGTCACGCCTTTGAAGCCCCAGTCCCTGCGCAGCACGTCCTGCAGCAGCCAGGCGTTGGAGGTGGAAGGCACGCCGTTGATGGAATTGAGCGCGATCATCACGCCCCCTGCGCCAGCATCAATCGACGCGCGATAGGGCGGCAGGTAGTCCTGCTGCATGCGCACCGGGCTCATGTCGACGGTGTTGTAGTCGCGACCGCCCTCGACCGCGCCATACAGGGCGAAGTGTTTGACCACCGCCATGATGCTGTTGGGCGCCTGCATGCTGGTGCCCTGAAACGCACGGGTCATGGTGGCGGAGATGCGCGACACCAGATAGGTGTCCTCGCCGAAGCCTTCGGAGCTGCGGCCCCAGCGTGCGTCGCGGGTAATGTCGACCATGGGCGCGAAGGTCATGTCCACGCCGTCGGCCGCCGCTTCGATCGCCGACACGCGACCGGTGCGGGTGATGGCGTTCATGTCCCAGGTCGACGCGAGGCCCAGGCTGATCGGGAACACCGTGCGCTGGCCGTGGACGACGTCGTAGGCGAAAAACATCGGAATCTTGTTGCGGCTGTGCCCGGCGGCGTCCTGCATGGCGCGGTTGTCCGGCAGCACGACGGAGTTGAACGTGCCGCCGATACGGCCTGCGGTGATTTCCTTGAGAATTTCCGGCTTGGGCATTTCCGGACCGATGCTGATCAGGCGCAGTTGACCGATCTTCTCGTCTAGGGTCATTTGCTTCATCAGGTTGGCGATGAATGCATTCTTGGCTTGCAGCGTGGAAGCGGTGCCGACGCCGGTGGTGGCGTTTTCGGCCCAGGCGGACTGACTGAACAGGCCGATGACGAGACTCAGGAAACACAGCTTATTCATGAATGGTTTTCTCAAGGCGTCGCCGGCAACTCGCGCGTAATACCGGTCAGCCATTGTTATAGGTGTCGAACCTTTGGTTTTTATTGTCGTCAGGACGGCAACGTCGCTGAACTCCTGCCTCATATGAGCATCAGTAGCGCAACGAGTTTTATCTGATTGTGGCCCGGCAATCCAGAGCCCTGACAACGCGATGGGGCGGGATTATGCCGGGGATCGTCCGGTTTGGCTAAAGTCATGACTGACAGGACTAATTATTGATGAGTACAGGGAGCACGCACGCCATGCAAACAGAGCGTTATGACCACAGCCGGGGCAGTCGTTACAAATTGTCACTGGCCTTGATGATGCTGCTGACGACCCTGTTGTCCGGCTGCGGGATCAACAACATTCCGACCTACGACGAGCAGGTCAAGGCCGCCTGGGCACAGGTGCAGAACCAGTATCAACGCCGCGCCGACCTGATCCCCAACCTGGTGGAAACGGTGAAGGGCTACGCCAAACAAGAGCAGGACACCCTGACCGCAGTCGTCGAAGCGCGGGCCAAGGCGACGTCGATTCAGGTAGACGCCAGCACCCTGAACGATCCGGCCAAACTCAAGCAGTTCCAGGACGCACAAGGTCAGCTGACCGGCGCATTGAGCCGCTTGATGGTGGTGTCGGAGCGCTATCCGGACCTCAAATCCAACCAGAATTTCCTCGCGCTGCAATCTCAGCTTGAAGGCACGGAAAACCGCATTGCGGTGGCCCGTCGCGATTTCATCACGGCGGTCGAGCGTTACAACACCGAGATCCGCACCTTCCCGGGCCGTCTGTGGCATACGGTGATGTACAGCGATCTGCCGGTGCGTCCGAACTTCGAAGCCACCGCCGCTGACGCTGACAAAGCGCCGCAAGTGAAGTTCTGATGGGACGCGCGCGCCGGGGAGTGCTGGTCGCGTTACTGGCGATGTCGGTGGGTATGTTTGCCCAATGGGCTCAAGCCGACCTCACGTTTCCGCCGCTGACCGGGCGCGTTGTCGACGCCGCAGGGATGATCGACGGCCCGAGCAAAGAGCATCTCGAACAGATGCTGCGCGCGCACGAAGAACTGACCACCGAGCAAGTGGTGGTGGTCACGTTGCCTGACTTACAGGGCTCAAGCATTGAGGACTACGGCTATCAGCTCGGTCGTCACTGGGGCATCGGGCAGAAGGGCAAAGACAACGGCGCCTTGTTGGTGGTCGCCCGCGACGAGCGCAAGGTGCGCATCGAAGTGGGTTACGGCCTGGAAGATCGTCTGACGGATGCGCAGTCCTCGGTGATCATCAATCAGATCATCACGCCGGCGTTCCGGCAGGGCGATTTCGTCGGTGGCATCAGCAAAGGTGCCGAGGCGATGGTTCAGGTGCTCGGCGGCGATCCCCTCGCCGAGCCGGCAGTCGGCGCCACTGGCAGTGCTGCGGCGAGTGAGGACCAAGGCGTCGACTGGAAAGTGACCCTCCTGTTTCTGGTGCTGTTCGTGGTCATCAGTTACATCAGCGCACGGTCCGGGCGGGGCCGGTCCATCGGCTCCGGGGGCGGTGGCTTTGGCGGCTTCGGTTCTGGCGGCTCAGGCGGCTTCGGTTCCGGGGGCTCAGGCTCGGGCGGCATGCGCGGTGGCGGTGGTGGATTTGGCGGGGGCGGTGCCTCCGGTGGCTGGTAGTCGTTCGCTCAGGAAGGGTTTGCTTGCATGACATTGCTCAATAAAGACGAACAGCAGCGGGTTGCCCACGCCATCGAAACCGTCGAGCGTCAGACCGACGCAGAACTGGTGACGGTGCTGGCGACCAGCGCTGATGACTACACCTACGTGCCGCTCATCTGGGCCGGGGTCGTCGCGCTGCTGGTGCCGGGGTTGATTAACCTGCTGACCGGCTGGCTCAGTGCCAATCATCTGCTGCTGTTCCAGGTTGTCACCTTCATCGTGGTGGCGCTGGTGTGCCGCTTGCCGGGCATCACCACGCGGCTGGTGCCTGTTCGCGTGCGGCACTGGCGGGCGGGTAATCTCGCCCGTCGGCAGTTTCTCGAACAGAATCTTCATGCCACCGCCAATGGCACCGGCGTGCTGATTTTCGTCAGCGAGGCCGAGCGCTATGTCGAGATCATCGTTGATGACGGCATCGCTCGGCGCGTGGACAACGAAGTCTGGCGCGCGATGGTCGAGACCTTTACCCGGCAGGTGAAGGACGGCCGGATTCTGGAAGGTTTCGTAGGGTGCATTCGTTCGTGCGGCGACGTGCTGAGCGAGCAGGTGCCCGTGACCCAGGCGCGCAACGAGCTGCCAAACCGGTTGGTGGTGTTGGAGTAGGGCCTCACGGCTGCCGACACGATCGTTCCCGCGCCCCGCGTGGGAATGCGTCTTCCGATGCTCCGCGTCATTTAATTGCACCTACTGCTTACGACCCGCCTAAAATAGCGCCTCGCATTTCTGCTCCCGAGGCGCTTTCCGATGTCCGTTACCGCACCCGCCACCGTTCCTGCGCAGGACCACCGCGCTCAGTTCCTGAGTCTGCTGGACACCTGCCTGACGCAAAATTCGCTGATCAAACTGGTGCTGGCCAAGTACGTCGGAAGTGAAGCGGAGTTGCAGCGGGTCATCATCAAGCCCGTCACGGTCAAGGATCAGCCTTGCCTGTCCTTCGTCTATCGCTACAAGACCCGCGACATCACCAAAAATCACCCCCTCGCCGAAGCGCAGACGCTGATCGCCAGCCTGCTGCCCGAGTCCTTCAAGAACGCTCATCTGCTGTCGCTCACCGATGAAGTGCAGCTGGAGTTCAGCAAGAAGGGCAAGAGCACGCTGTTCCGCAACAAGGCCCAGCAGGAACGCGAAGCCCCGACGGCCGAGCATGACCGCGAGAAGAAACGCTACCTGGAACTCAGCCGGCCGTTCCTGACCGACCTGGGCGTGACCAACAAGCAGCACGAGCTGATCCCGGCCATGTCGCGCAAGTGGAAGCAGATCAACAAGTTCATCGAGGTGTTCTCCCACGCCCTGGCGACGTCGCCGATCAAGCTGGACAAGCCGGTGACGGTCGCAGATTTCGGCTCGGGGAAGGGTTATCTGACCTTCGCCATCCACGATTACCTGCGCAACACCTTGCAGGCCGAAGGCAACGTCACCGGCGTCGAGTTGCGCGAAGACATGGTCACGCTGTGCAACAACGCCGCCGCGCAGCTGGAGCATCCGGGTCTGGTGTTCAAGTGCGGTGACGTGCGTTCGGTGGCGCCCAGCGAACTGGACGTGATGATTGCCTTGCACGCCTGCGACATCGCCACCGATTACGCCATCCACACCGGCATCCGCTCGGGCGCCTCGATCATCATGTGCTCGCCGTGCTGCCACAAACAGATCCGCCTGCAGATCCAGAGCCCGACGCTGCTCAAGCCAATGCTGCAATACGGTTTGCACATGGGCCAGCAGGCCGAGATGGTCACCGATGCTTTGCGCGCGTTGCTGCTGGAGGCCTGCGGTTATGAAACCAAGGTCTTCGAGTTCATCTCGCTGGAGCACACCAACAAGAACAAGATGATCCTGGCGGTCAAACGCACCAGCCCGGCGGACCCTGCTGAATTGCTGGCAAAGATCCAAGAGCTGAAAGTGTTCTACGGGATTCAGGAACAGTGCCTGGAGCGCTTGCTCCAGGCCGACGGTCTGCTCGGCTAAACGCGAGCGACGGCCACGGGTTTGGGTGCAATCACCGCCGTTTTGCGCCCGATGGCCAGCGTGACCACAACACCGGCGGCGAAGATCCAGGTCGTCGGGTCAATGTGCTCACCGAAAAACAGCGCCGAAAAGGCCATGGTGAAGAACAGCTGCACCAGTTGAATCTGGCTGACCCGCGCGATGCCGCCCATGGCCAGCCCGGCGTACCAGGCGAAGAATCCGATGAATTGCGAGAACAGCGACACGTACCCGAAGGCCCACCAGGTGCCGGGAGAAATCGGGCCCTGGTGCTGCCACGCCAGATAGCTGACGGGCACGATCAATACCGGGATCGAAATCACCAGCGCCCAGCAGATCACCTGCCAGCCACCCATCTCCTTGGCCAGGCGGCCGCCTTCGGCATAACCCAGCCCGCCAATCGCCACCGCTGCGACCATCAGCACATCACCGGCCTGAAGATTACCGGCGCCGCTGATCAGCGCGTAACCCAGCACCAGAACGCTGCCCATGGCCGCGCAGGCCCAGAAGGCTTTCGACGGTCGCTCATGGGAGAGCCATGCGGCGTAGATGGCGACCAGCAGCGGTTGCAGGCCATTGACCAGTGCGCCGTGGGAGGCCGGCAGGGTTTTCATGGCCCAGGCCGAGAGCACTGGGAACCCGACGATCACTCCCAACGCCACGACCATGAGCGCCTTGAACTGCGCGCGGGTCGGCCATTTTTCTCTGCGCCAGAGCAGCAACGCCGCCGCCGGCACCGCCGCAAACAAGGCGCGGCCCAGCCCGTTGAGCAAGGGATGGATTTCCTGCACCACGATGCGGGTCATGGGCAGCGTCAGACTGAAGATCACCACGCCGATCAGTCCGAGGACCATGCCGGTGTTTTCACGAGAGGACATAGAAGGTCTTGCCTTGTTCTTGTGGGTGCGAAACGCACGGGTATTCAGCCACAGAACCTGAGTGGTGGCCCTTTACAGCTGCGTGCGGAATCGTCCGTACACTTCACCCGTTAATCCTCCGGCGCTCAAATCGGCCTCTTCCCGGCTGAAGCCGGTCCTACATTTGAATCGCGGTGCAGTCCGACCGGCTGAAGCCGGTCCTACATTTGAATTGCGGTGCAGTCGGACCAGCTTTAGCCGGGAATCATGGACGGGGACGTGAGGGGGGAAATGCCGTTTTCGAGGATTTTGCGGCTGCGGACTGAATCGCTCTAAATGTTGGTGCAGAAGTTGAATGCAATGTTGCTGCAACAGTTAGAAGGTCAAATTGATGCCGTCGAATTCAGCCAGGAGAACCATCGTGTCGGTTATCGGAAAATGGGCGTTGCAGGGTGTCGTGGTATTCCTTTTCGCATGGCTGGCGACGGTGGCCGCTCAATGGTCGGGCAGCGTCGTGCACACGACGAGCAGCGACCGACTCGCCGCCCTCAGCAGCATGCGCCTGACCACCGAATCGGTCGCCACCAGCATCAATAAACAGACCCAGGGTGGGGCAGTGGTGGTGGGGTCGTTGTCGGAAGGTAACGAATAAAGGGCAGCGGCTGGGAAGATTGGAAGCGGTAAGCGGCTGGAGGACCGGACCTGAAAGGTCCGGTTCTTGTTTTTCCGTGCAGAGTTTGTCCTGGGGAAAAAATTTCTCTAGTATCCCGCCATGGCTACCGTACATAACAATCGCAACTGGAAGATCAAAATCTATCCGGACGACCACGCCCCACCCCATTTCCACGTCCAGACCCTGGCGGGGAGTCGCTCGTGCAAATTGATGGCTTAAGGGTCTTAGGCAAGGGCGCTGAGGGGAAGGCGCTGAAAGAAGCGCTGCAGTGGGCCAGGAGTCATACCCGCGACTTATGGCGGATCTGGTATGAGCAGAATCGGAGGACTTGAGACATGACCAGCAAATTACGCATCGCCGCTGCGCAACCTGTCGCGAACAGCCGCTCATTGATACTCGACTGGAACAACGGCAAGCGTCATACCGTAGATTTATCCGCCTACATCGACCAATTTGAAGCGCTGACGCCGCTGAAGGATGAAACGCTATTCGGCCAAGTGACTTTGGGTGACTGGGGGTTTGACGTTTCGTGGGGCAATGACATCGAGCTGGCTGCGTCGACGCTTCACCGGCTGGCGTTGGAGCAGGCCGGTGAAGTCATGCCGACGCGAGACTTCAAACAATGGATGGAGAAGAACAACCTTTCTCTCTCGGCAGCGGCCATCGAGCTGGGCTTTACGCGTCGAACCATTACTGCTTATAGCAGCGGTGCTGCACTTATCCCCAAGCACGTAGCTTTGGCCTGTCGGGGTTGGGAATATGAGCATTCACCGCGCTAACCCTCAGCTCTTCTTCAACTCCAGCGCTTCCTTCAATCGCGCCACCGGCACGGCCAGTGTCGGATCGCCCAGCGGGTGGGTGGTGGCGTTGAAAAATGTCAGCTCGATGTTCTGCCCTTCAAACAGTTCGCTGTAGCGGCGTTTCTGGTGCTGGATGAAGGCGTCACTGCGCGGCAGCACCGAGATGGCGATGGATTTGGGGCGGGCCTGGAGAATGGCGTTCAGGATGTGTCGATCCTGCTTGCCCAGCGAGTGGCCGAAGACGCACAGCGCGCCCTGATGCTGCGCCAGTTGGGCGTGGCAAAACGACAGATAGTCCGAGCCGCGAATGATCTTCATCTTTTCGTCGCTGCGGCCCTCGCAGACAAACAGCGGCACATCCTCCAGCGCGTTGATCGCGAAACTGCCCAGCAGCGTGCTTTCCGAGGACATCAGCTTGCGCGCCGTACCGTCGAAATTCTTCACCAGGTGCATGCCGCCGTGCAGATACAAGACGCGGGTGGCGTGGCTGTCGGTGCGGTGCAGGTTGAACATCGCATCGTCGTCGAACAGATCATCGAATGGCTGCGCGCCATGCATCGCCGCCCAGTACGCCAGCAGGTCGTAGTTGGTGGAATACACCGTCTGGTAGCGGCTCAGGGCGTCGCTGATCCTGGCGATGGTGGCCGCTTCCATCAGCCGCCACGGGATATGCGCCGAGCGGATGCCGTGAATCAGGGCTTCCTTGATCGCAAAATAGCGGTTGCGTGGCGATGACGAACCAATCGTCAGCGCTGCATTGACCCGCATGGCGACTTTCAAGCCGCTGAGCACCGGCTCGAAATTTTCCGTTTCCATGGATTTGAACAGCGCCAGCTCGGTGGCGCTCAGGGGTTTGTTGCGCGTGGTCTGCGCCAGCTCGAACAGCGAGTCATAGGCGAAGTTCTTCCATACGGCAAGACTGGCGCCGTTGCCCAGCAGCAGTCCCGAGCAGGGAGTGGCGGCTTGCAGGGTGTTCCAGTCGGCCAGTTCGGCATCAAAATCCGTGAATTCCATCATCTCGCTTCGCTTTCAGGTGAGCAGGTACTGACCGGACGCCAGAACGGAGGGGACTTATAGAAACCCAGGTCGGCGTTGTCAACGCAGCATCCCGGCTTCGAGCATTCTTGGCAGGGCACCGCTGGTCTCGGTAACGTCTATAGAGTGAATGGCGGGTGTAAGGTTTTATCCGACAACCCACAACACTCTCTTGAATGAGGGGAGATCGCCATGCATACCGCAATGCTCAGCAAGACGCATTTCAACGGCTACGATGTGATCAACGTGAACAACGGTCCTTGGCGGGTCTGCACCCATCACGATCGACTAGGCTCGTTCTCCACTCGCGAAGAAGCCATGGCGTTCGCGGCTTCCCTGCCGGCTTATCAAGAGCGGACGGCGTTGGCGCCTGCGACTAAAGCGCACTAATAACGCTGTTTATCGCTAGTTGAGCTCTGGCTTTGCCGGAGCTCAATCAGGCGGATGGCAACTCGTGAACTGCACTATCCGTTCGCGAAGTTTCATGCAGGCTGCACGATTCCGTATTTCACGTCTTTTGCTAACTGTTTGATTCGTTGCGCTTTTTGATACTCCGCTTTTTCGGCACGCTCGATGCAACACTCATCACGAACCAGCAGGGTCGGCACTTAGATCGACCCGCCTACCGTGATCTAGAGGAAATCTATATGAACGCCATCGAACTGTTGAAAGCCGACCATGAACGCGTAAAGGCCATCTTGACCCAACTGAGTGAGTCCACTGAGCGCGGTGTTAAAAAGCGCACGGACTTGCTGGCCAAGCTGGAAATGGAAATCACCATCCACACCAAGATCGAAGAAGAAATTCTTTATCCGGCTTTCAAAGAGGCGGGCGGTAAAGAGCAGGACATCATGTACTACGAAGCCAAGGAAAAGCACCGCACTGTCGATGCCCTTGTGCTGCCGGACCTCAAGCAAACTGACCCTGCCACCCCGGAGTTCTCCGGTCGTGTGAAAGTGGTCAAAGAGCTGCTGGAGCACCACATCGAGGAAGAAGAGGAAGAGATGTTCCCGCAAGCTGAAAAGTTGCTGGGCGAGAAACAGCTGGAAGAGCTGGGCGCGCAGATGGAAGCGATGCGGGCCGAGTACAAGAAGTCCATGGCGTCGCCGAGCATTGCGGCGTAGGCGGTAATGGAATGAACAAGCCCGGATTTTCCGGGCTTTTTTGTGGGTGATGGTTTTAATGTCGGTCAGCTGGGTGGAGCTTTTTCCAGCCGCCTGGCTTCGATCAAGCCTGCTGCAGCACTTTCAGTGCGGCTGATGCCAGAAATCCTGATCGGCTTTTCACTTCCGGATGATGTTTAACGTGCTCGTCGATCCGGGTGATCAGGTGGGCCGGTAAGGTAATGTTGAGTTTTTCAGCTTTTCCCAGGTATTTGGTGATGTCTATGTCCACCAGCCCCCAGATGCAGCCCTCAAAGTCAGCCTTGGTCTGATGCACGGTCACCTTCTGAGCTGAGGGAATGGCTGCGCCGTCTTCAGCCAGGATCTCAAGATGGCTTTCAATGGCTTCACGAGCCATGGCCATGGCGTCATCCAGATCGTCACCGGCTGAGAAGCAGCCAGGGATATCTGGAACCTCGACACCCCATGCGTGCTGAGCATCGCCAGGAAGAATCGCGATTGGATAGAGCACTTGGTGTTCTCCTCTTACTTGAGTGATAGCCCGTTCGTTAGAGTTGAGCTTGTCTCATGACGCTGCTTACAAGCTTGCTCAGCAGATCTTTCTTCGGATGAGGGATCGTCACCAGCCCCGTTTTTGTGGGGTGTTTGAAATGGTGATGACTGCCCTTGATCCGTACCAGATACCAACCATCAGCTTCAATGTAAGCAATCAGCTGTCGGCTATTCACATCACCTCCATGTTCGGATCTGCGGTGGTTATCATAACCACCAGTTGATTGTTGTCAAAGCGGTTAGCTACCGAGCCGCCGGGTGGTGGATTGGCATTTCAGACGCGGAGGGAGTCTGACGCACTGCACTGGGAGATTGGCGGAGCATGAGAAAGCGGATGTTTCAATCAGGTACGGCCTTTTCCCGGCTGAAGCCTGTCCTACATTGGGATTGCATGCATTCAGCGGAGTGGCGGTGGACCTCATTGTAGGACCGGCTTTAGCCGGGAAAGCGTCAGCCGACACGCTGCAGAACTGACGACGAACCCACTTGCCTCTTCCCGGCTAAAGCCAGTCCCACAAAATAAGCGCCCGCTTTGTATACCTGTGTATCCAGACCCCTTGCCGATACGGGCTGACTGAAAGCTCCCCCCTCAGCGACACACTGCAGATACGTGCAGCGCATTCAATGATTCACAACGAAGGGCGGGGCCAGGCTTTGGCTATCCCGGTCAAGCCGCCGACCATGAATGCACACTGAGGAAACACCCCATGAACAGAATCAACGCGTCATTGCTGCTAAGCGTTTTTACGGCGGGCGCCCTGGCGCTGGGCGTTGCCAGTGCGGCGCAGGCTGCCCCGGTGAAGAACATCGTGTTGGTCCACGGCGCCTTTGTGAACGGCTCGGGATGGAAGCCTGTCTACGAGATCCTGCGCAAGGACGGGTACAACGTCTCGATCGCTGAACACCCACTGACGTCGTTCGCCGATGACGTGACGGCGGTCAAGCGCATCGTTGACCAGCAGGATGGCCCGACGATTCTGGTCGGTCACAGTTATGGCGGCGCGATCATCACGGACGTCGGCAATGACGCGCACGTCGTGGGCTTGGTGTACATCGCCGCTCACGCGCTGGATCAGGGTGAAACCGAAGCGCAGAACGGCAAATTATTTCCTAACGCCACCAAGGCGGTGAAGCAAACCGCTGACGGTTTCCTGTCCCTTGACCCGGCGTTCTACCCGGCGGATTTCGCGGCTGACCTGCCCAAGGCTCAGGCTGAGTTCGAAGCCATTTCCCAGGAGCCGACCGCTGCGTCGGTATTCACCACGCCCGCTGGGGTGCCTGCGTGGAAAACCAAACCTAGCTGGTACGCAGTGGCCGGGGCGGACCGGATCATCAACCCGGACCTTGAACGCATGTACGCCAAGCGGGCCAACAGCCACACCATCGAGATCAAAGGCGCCAGTCACTCGGTGTACCAGTCCCGTCCGCAGGAAGTGGCCGCGTTGATCGAACAGGCAGCCACTCACGCGGCGGAGTGATGTGTCGCCTTCATAACTGACCCCTAACCCCAGGATCGTCAACGATTGCTCTGGGAATCAAGCGACTTCGACAACGTCCGAGCCGCTTATCAGATGCGACGGCATCGGCTGCAATTGCCCCACCATGGGCTTGGCAAACAGGTAGCCCTGCATCAGTTCGACGCCCAGGCCCAGCAAGGCGTCGCGCTCTTCGCAGGTCTCGATGCCTTCGGCGACCACGGTGATACCCAGACGCTTCGAAACCAGCACAATCCCTTCAACAATCGCCTGACGTACACCGTCCCTGTCGATATCACGGGTGAGCGCCATGTCGATTTTCAGCACCTGCGGCTGAAACATCGCCAGCATGTTGAGGCCGGAATATCCTGATCCGAAGTCATCGATAGCGGTGGTGAAACCTTGCCGCGCGTACTCTTCAAAAATCGACTTGAGATGGTTCGGGTCTTCGACGCGCTCGCCTTCGGTGACCTCGAACATGAGCCGATCCACCGGGAAGTCGAACGTCCGAGACGCTTCAAGGGTTGCGCGAATGCAGGTTTCCGCCCGATACACCGCTTTGGGCAGGAAGTTGATACTCAGCTTGCAGTCTGGAATCGCGGGAAGGCCCAACTGGGTAGCGAGCTCGATGGCCCGCACCCGGCATGCCTGATCGAACCGGTACCGGTTACCGTCGTTGACCTGACCCAGAATGAACGCAGCGGACTCGCCGTTGACACCTCGTACCAGCGCCTCGTAAGCGAAGGGCGCGCCCGTGGTGACATTGAAAATAGGCTGAAAAGCCATGGTGAAGTCGAATCCCAGCCCTTCAAGGTTTCGGCATTCAGCGCAGCCAATGGATTCGAAGGTTGCCAGGGGAATGTGTTGCATGATCGTCACTGCCTTGAGATTTGGTCGGTCGATCTGTGGATTTCGAGCGACTGGTTTCTCTGTATCGGCAGCGTCGGTGAAAACTTTGCTGCGGATTTTCAGCAGGGGATCAGCGGTAGCGAAGTCGATGCGTGAGAGGGGGCGGCCTGTCTCGGACTTTTAGAAGGCGAGGGCAAGAGGCGAGGTTGATTCTGAAAGAGGGAGGGGCTGAAAGGCCCGGAAACACTGGGGGAGATGGAGCGGGTAGAGGGAATCGAACCCTCAACTAAAGCTTGGGAAGCTTTCGTTTTACCACTAAACTATACCCGCTTTTAAATCGACGCCTTTGGCGCGGCTGACTTTGTACCAGATGCTGCGTGTTAATTGAAGCGTTATATGCCGCACCGACCAAATGCCACCTCGCCGACCCCTGATTCGCCTTCCAATGGCACTCCTCAACGGTTGCAGAAGACCCTTCCTTCCCCGACTTCTGCCCTTGCATCTCCCATTCCAGTCACACCGCAAACGCCTGTTGCAACTGCCCCGTTCTGTAATGAACGCGGCGGGGTTCAGGCGCGGGCGTCAGAAACCCATGCAGTGCATTTTTCGATGCCAGGCATGCCGCCTTGTTCTCCATGTCCAGAAAGTGCCCGGCATCCTGAAGGGTGCTGAAGTGGCAATCGCGGATGTGGTGAGCGAAGTGCCGGGCGTCGGCAGCCGAGGTGTATTCGTCCCACGCGCCGTTCATGAACAGCATCGGCACATTGATGCGCTTCGCCGCTTTCATCTGAGGATGATTGCTCGGGTCCAACACATGATCGATGTGGTGGTGCATCTGCGCGTACTCATGCAAATCCAGAGAGCTGACGTGCTTGTGGTTATAGCGTTTGAACAGCGAGGGCAGGTGTTTGCCCAGGGTGCTGTTGAGCAACTCCCCGACCCCGTGACGATTGTAAGTGCCGAAGTATTGCCGGCCGCGCTCGAGATAGTCGCGCAGCGGGTCGCTGATGACGGGAGAGAATGAGCTGATGACTGCCTTTTCGATTCGTTTGGGCCGGTGCGCCAGAGCGACCAGTGCCGCCGCGCCGCCCCATGAGAACGACATCAGGAGTTCGGCGTTGAAATGGTCGATCAGCTCCAGAAGCAGCTGTCCTTCAATCTCTTTGGTGAGCGGCCGTTCATGGGCATTGTGGGGTTTTGATTTACCGGCGTAGGGCGGGTCGTACAGCACGACGTTGAATTGCGGGTGAAGGTTGCGCACGGTCTGAGCGAAGGAGGTGGTCGTGGCAAGCGAGCCATTGACCAGAATGATGGTCTGCTCGGCGGCGTCTGCGCGGTACAGCTCCGTATACACCCGGAACTGGGCCTGTATATCCAGCACAGCGATTTCTGCTTTCATCTCCATGTCTCCTGACGAAAAAACGGGGTGCGCGCAGACACGTTGCACGGGTTTCGTGACAGGTAGGCAATAGGACTCAGGTTTCAGATCAACGCGATTTCATCGGCACTCAGCGTTCTGTACTGTCCGGGCTTCAGCGTGGTGTCGAGCATCAAGGGGCCCATGCTTTCGCGGTGCAGCCGGGTCACCTTGTTGTCGAAGTGGCCGAACATGCGCTTGACCTGATGGTAACGCCCTTCGACGATGCTCAACCGGGCGCGATGACTGGCAAGAATCGTCAGCGCGGCGGGCTGTGTCGTCAGGTCCTCGAACGCGAAATAAAACCCTTCAGCGAATTTCTCGATGTAATGCGCGCCGATGTCGTCTTCGGTCTCGACGTAATAGACCTTCGCCAATTTGGTGGTTGGCTGCGTCAGGCGTCGCGACCACTGGCCATCGTTGGTGATCAGCATCAGCCCGGACGTGTTGAAATCCAGGCGGCCGGCGATGTGCAGATTGTCCTTGTCCGGTTCATCGAGCAGATCGAGCACGGTGGGGTGCTGCGGATCGACGGTCGCGCTGACGCAACCCTGGGGCTTGTTCAGCATGAAGTAGCGGGCGGGTTTGCCGAGCTGAAGGACTTGGTCATCGATCCGCACCTGACTGAATTCGCGCACCTCATGCAGCGGGTTTTTGACCGGCACCCCGTCGACCTGCACACGGCCTGCGATCAGCACCAGGCGCACGTCCTTGCGGCTGAAGCGCGGCAGGTTGCTGAGGAAACGGTCAAGACGCATCGCGGCTCGCCGCTTCAAGGCCGGCACATCGCGGGCAGAGGCATGCCAGTCCACGGACCTCTTCGGGCAGAGCTGCCAATACCGCCGGGTCGATCTCGGCGGTGAAACACCAGCAGGCCTGGTCCACTGTGCGCGGATCAGCCAGGGTGCAGCGGTTACCGGCGCCGCAAACCGGACAGATGCTCGTGTCGATGATGTGAGTGTCCATGTAGGGCGCCGCCTTTGAATGCCGCCAATGCTAGCGCGCCGCCCTGTCTTGCGCCATGAGCATGTGATCTCGGCCGATGCGCCTACGGGGTAATCGGCGATGGGCCCGGGGGGGCTACAAAAGAGGGGGAGCGCCCCAGCAATGATCCCACGGCAGGGCATCGGCAATGCACCAGCAGGATGTTGTCGTAATGAATCCCTTGCCGATGCAACGCCCCGAACAGGTCCTGCAGGGTCGGGTTGGTCATGCCGAACCGGTTGCGCACGGTCAGCACATCCATGGGCGTGGCAGGGAGCGGGCTGGGCAACAGCGGCTGATGACTGTTGCGCACGATCTGGCTGATGTCCCGATAACTCTCATAGTGCTCGCTCTGAAATTTCGCCAGGGTGTAGTTCTTGATGCGCCCCGGCAGCAAGGTGCCGGCCATCAGCGTGTCCCGGGCAAACATGTCATGAAACGGTCCGACGCCCGGGCCGGGCAGCGTCTGTGTACTGTTCAGCATTGCGTAGGGCCGTACCGACTGGCTGGCAATCCGGTGCAGCATCGGGTCCACCAGTTCATGGCCGTGGGGCGCGAAGGTTCTGAGCTCCGTGCCGTTGGGGATTGCTGTCGTGCGTGTCCAGGGCAGGTAGTAGCCATGGCTGCTGACGACCAGCGTGCGGGCCTGGGCTCCGGTGCGAGGTCCACAGCAGAAACTTGCGCCCCAGTTTCCACACCTGAACCGCTGACGTACCGAATTCGGCGCTGCCCGCCACGCGCCATGTCTTCATCAGCGCAGTGCCGTTGAAAAACGGCTTGATCAGCGTTTTGCGTGCGTGGGTCGAGCGCCGCAGCCAGTCCCCGAAACGATGGGCAGGTGGAGCGGACTGGCCTCGCGTAAGCCCCTGTCGAAGCCCCCGCCCAAGCCCTCGGCTCAGGGCTTTAGTCGGCGCTGCCAGTTTGCGGAACGCCTGGAGCAGCCGTGGTGTGACCGGCGCCATGTGCAACAGCCCCAGAGACAGAATGGCGAACATCACCTGGCGCCGTTCTTCCTGACGGTCGCCGGGGAGGTTGGCGGCCTGAATGCCGAGCGCGACACTTGCCGCGCTGGCTGTCAGCGCCGCAACCGAGGCCGCCGGTAGCAAGAGCGCCATCGGTGCCAGCAGCAGTTGCAGGCGATTGAGGTGTTCAAGCCAGCTGCCGAGTGCCTGCTCTCGGTCGGTGACGATGCGGTCCTCGGCGTCGTACTGGCTGTTAAGACGCAGGCCTTCACAGATGAAGCCCATAGGCGAGCCGGACAGTTTCTGCTCGTCCCATTGATGTTGCCGAGCGGCATGGGTGTCCGGGCTGTAAAGCGGCTCGGTCCAGGGACGCAGGATCGAAACCGGTTCGGCCGGCGCACGAACCCCGCCCCACAGCTCGAGGATATAACCAAGCCTGACGTGAAAACGGCGCGGCATGTGACTGAGCGCTGTCTCGCGCCAGGCAGGGTCGGCCGCGGCGGCAGTCAGATGGTCGATGAGCGCCTGACGACCGCTGAAAGGCACGAAGGACCTGGACTGACCGGCTTGATAAAGCACGCCGCCTTCCTGGCCTGGAGCCCTGATCATCAGCAAGCCGACGCAAGGAGGGCAGTCGGCACCGAGTGGCAGGCCGTTGCCCACGTAAAAGCCCGCAGCGCTCCAGCGTATGGGTGCTGTCCCGAAAAGTGGCGTGTCCGGCAGATGCACCTGCTGAGCCTGCTCTACAGCATCGGTGACCCTGTGGAAGCTGTCCCTTGGAAGATCGCCGTTCTTCAGGGCCAGCAGCGCCTGGCCGATGAACGTCGACCAGAGCGAACGCTCGACGTGGGCGCGTTGCTGCTGCCAGAACCGGCCGAGTTGGTGCTGCATGAGTCCGATAAAATCGATGCCCTGAATGTAGGCCTCGACGCTGGTCGCGCTGATATTAAGCTCCGCTTCCGGCGACCACGTCCCTTTGCCGCGTGGGTCGGCATACACGACCCAGCGCCCGCCTTCGTCATCGTACCCCTGAGGCTGAAGCGCCCTGAAACGGCTCAGCAGTGCCTGACTCAGCGTGATGGGCTTTTCGTCCGGCGTGACAATCACGTTCGCCGCCGCGATTCGCGGGTGGCCCCAAGGCGTCCTCGACGTGCCGGGCAGGTAGCGGATGAACACCCGCTGCGGGTCTGTGATCAAAGTGTGGGTTTGATTCAACGGGACCGGTTTGAGCCGGGGAGACATCTGCCTGAGCCACTGGCCCATGAGCCGGTTTGCAACCCCGAGGGGCGTCGGGATTCGCGCCAGCAATGGCTCATGGTGATGCCAGTGATCGAGGGCGCTGACCAGGGCCAGCGCTGGCTCGATGGGCATGAGCGCCGCGTGGTCGTCGTCGATGAGAGCGTCGGGCGATTCAACGGTGTCGCTGCCGGTCAGTCGCGCAGCCCAAAAGCGTTGCTGGGCGACACGCAGTTGAGCGAACACGTCGTCCGAAGGATCCCCCAGCGTGAGGGCCGTGCGCGTGCCGTCCAGGGAAAGATTCAGCCGATGCCAGGCCGATGCGTTGATCGCCTCCAGCACCTTGTCCGCCTTCCAGGGCGCGTCATCGCTGATGTACTCATGGCAGTGGGGCGCGCTGCCCAGCACATGCACATAGCAATGCCCCGTGGTGTTGGATCGTACATGGAAGATACCGGGGATGATCTTGCCGTTCAGCGCCAACCCGCGCACGGTCGAGCGTGCCGGTGGCCTGATCGGCTGCAGGTCCTGAAGCTGTTGCGGGAAACGGCTGAGCGCCAGTGCATCGAGCGCTAGCAGATGGCCTTCGTTATCGATGCGCTTGCGCGAATGCAAGCGGGTCAGGCCATCGAGAAACGCCAGCCTGGCGAGCATCTCCCATGTGTCGCCGTGCTGCTCCCAGAACTGACGCTGCATCTGCTCATATTCCAGTGTCCATCGGGCTTTGATGAGCAGCTCGAAAAACACGGAGACGGTCAGCGAGGGCGTCGAGGCCGACAGCGGGCGATCAGCCTCGGCGCAGCGTTGAAGGGCGAGGAGTGCGAGCGGGTTCAGCGTCTCCCGGCCCAGCTCGCGTAGCGTCAGGCGCAGCTCGAAACGCTCCCGGCCGTCGACCTCCACGGCTGGCTCCAGCGCAGTGTCAAAACTGACGTGCAGCTCATCGATGTCGATTGCCGTGGCGAATCGGGCCTGCAGCGTTTCCTCCAGCCTCTGGTCCAGATGGCGGACGATTGAGTGCGGAAACGCCAGATCGAGTTGCCAGGCTTTAAGGACCCAGAATGATCCGTACAACAATTCGGCGACCGGGCTGACGGCCTGGCGCATCAAACGTTTGTGGTTGAGCGCGTGAGGTTCAGCGGGCGCGACGGCGGCGGTCTCCAGGGATTCAACCGGACTCAAAGGTTCGACGAACGGTGAAACGCTGAAATCCCCGCCATGGGGCAGGGTGTCGTTGGAAATGAGATCAAGGCCGCTCGCGGAATGAGAGCTGCTGCGGTCGTTCATGAAAAATCGCGCCACGTGGAAGGGTGCCCACTATGGCGCGATGCAGGGTTGCAATGGCGGTAACTATGTATTGCGTATGCCACCGCGTTTTATGCCTGTATGAAAGCCGCAAGCCGCAAGCCGCAACAGTGCCAGTTAGCCAACGTCCAGCACGACCACCCGTTGCCCGGCGCGGACCGCCGAGCCAGGCTGCACGCGGACGTCACTGACGACACCGGCATGGGGTGCCAGCAACGGGATCTCCATCTTCATCGACTCCAGAATCACCAGGGTTTCGCCCGCTTCGACGCGCTGACCGACGCTGACCTGCACCTGCCAGAGATTGCCGGCAATGTGGCTGTCGATACTGGTCTGCCCGTTTTGCAACGGGGCTTCTTCCGTGGATTCGGCCACCGCTTCGTCGCTTTCGAACGAGGCCTGGCCGTTGGCGATCCAGCGCTCGCGTTCGGCGTTGAACGCGCTTTGCTGCTGAGTGCGGAATGCCGCGATGCTCTGCGCTTCATCGGCCAGAAAGGCTTGGTACTCGGTCAGATTGAGCGTGCTGTGCTCGATCTGCAGCGGGTATCGACCGAGGGGGAAATCGCGGCGGATGGTCAGCAGCTCGTCGGCGCTGACCGGATAAAAACGGATCTGATCGAAAAACCGCAGCAGCCACGGTTTGCCATCGAACGCCGCCACGGCGCGATAACGGTTCCACATCTGCAACGTGCGGCCCACGAACTGATAACCGCCGGGGCCTTCCATGCCGTAGACGCACATGTACGCGCCGCCGATGCCGACGGAGTTCTCGGCGGTCCAGGTACGCGCCGGGTTGTATTTGGTGGTGACCAGCCGATGTCGGGGATCCAGCGGCGTGGCGACCGGCGCACCGAGGTAGACGTCGCCCAGCCCCATCACCAGGTAGCTGGCCTCGAAGACGGTACGGTGCACTTCGTCGAGGTTTGGCAGGTCGTTGATGCGACGGATGAATTCCAGATTGCTCGGGCACCACGGCGCGTCCTTGCGCACGGTGGTCATGTACTTCTCGATGGCCAACTGACAGGCCGGGTCGTCCCACGACAACGGCAGATGAACGATGCGTGACGGCACTTCCAGATTCTTGCTGGCGCATACCCCGTCCCACTCGCCGGCGACCACATCGAGCAGCGTCTTCAGCGGCAGTTGCTCGGGCTGGTAATGCACCTGTAGCGAACGAATGCCTGGCGTCAGGTCAATCACCCCGGTCAGCTGTTTGCTTTCCAGCGCCTGCATCAGCGCATGGCCCCGGAAGCGCAGCACCAGATCCAGCTCCGGCGCGCCGATCTCCAGCAACAGATGGGTGTCGCCGGAAAGCCGGGCAACCAGGCGGGTATCGTCCTTCCCGATGTCGAGCACAACCGGCGAGGTCAACGCTGCACCCTGTGGGAGCGAGCTTGCTCGCGAAGACTCTCGTCTAGTCGCTACATATTCATCGGATGTTCCGACCTCTTCGCGAGCAAGCTCCTTCCCACACAGATCAGTGTTCAGTTTCAGCCAGCGGGCCGCGTCGACACTCACCGGATAAAACCGCACCTTGTCCCCGGCCTTGAGCTGCCCCAACTGCCACAGATCCGCCTCGATGATCGTCACCGGGCAGACAAACCCGCCCAGACTCGGCCCATCTGGCCCAAGAATCACCGGCATGTCCCCGGTGAAATCCACTGCGCCGATGGCATACGGATTGTCATGAATATTCGACGGGTGCAGGCCCGCTTCGCCGCCGTCGGCACGCACCCATTCCGGTTTCGGCCCGATCAGGCGCACGCCGGTACGGCTGGAGTTGAAATGCACTTCCCAATCGGTGGCGAAGAAGGTCTCGATGTAGCGCTCGGTGAAATATTCAGGAGCCGCGTGGGGGCCATAGATCACCCGGATATCTCGCACCTCCGGCAGCTCGGCGACTTGCGTCGGTTCAAGCCGTTCGCCTGCGCTGCGGTCAGACAACGGCGCGACATGCAGCACGTCCCCTGCACGCAACGCTCGCCCGCCATGCCCGCCAAACTGGCCCAAGGTGAACGTGCTCTTGCTGCCCAGATAACACGGCACGTCCAGCCCGCCCCGCACGCACAGATAACTGCGCGCACCGGCGCCAGCGATGGTGCCGAGGGCCAGCGTCGAGCCCGCCGAAACGAGCAACGATTGATTCATCGGCTGCGCGTCGCCATCCAGCGTCAGCGGAATGACCGCGCCCGTCACGGCGATGACCGCATCGGTATTGAAGCGCAGCGTCGGACCGCTCATGGTGATTTCCAGCGCGGCGCACCCTTCAGCGTTACCCACCAGAGCATTGCCCAGACGCAACGATCGGCTGTCCATCGGACCCGACGGCGGCACGCCCACTGCCCAGTAACCCAGGCGCCCCGGGTAATCCTGAACGCTGGTCTGGGTGCCGCCGCTCAGGACCTCGAACGTGTCGGCGCGATAGGTCAGCCCCTCAAGGCACCGCGTCCACGGCTGGCCGCTGGCGAACGGCACGTCCGCGATGATCTGACGCAAGTAGTCGCGATTGGTCTCGATCCCGTACAGCCGCGTCTCGCTCAATGCCTGAGCCAGGCCGTCGCTGGCGGACGCTCTGTCCGGCGCCCAGCTGATGACCTTGGCGATCATCGGATCGAAAAACGGCGGAATCTCGCACCCGGCCTCGACCCACGTGTCGATGCGCAGGTGTTGGCCGTCGGCGGCGGGGAAGTGCACCGAGGTCAGCAAGCCCGGGCTGGGCTGGAAATCCCGGCCCGGGTCTTCGGCGTACAAACGCGCCTGAATCGCGTGGCCGACGGGCTGTAGACCCGCGCGCAATTCAACGAGCGGCGGCAGATCACCGGCCGCGAGCTGAATCATCCAGCTCACCAGGTCCACGCCCCAGACCTGCTCGGTCACGCCGTGCTCGACCTGCAATCGGGTGTTCACTTCCAGAAAATAAAAGCGCTGATCGTCGCTGTCGAAGACGAACTCCACGGTGCCGGCGCTGCGATAGTTCACCGCTTTCGCCAGCTTGATCGCCGCGGCGCACAGCTCATCGGCCATGCCGGCAGGGAGGTTCGGCGCGGGGGTTTCTTCGAGGACTTTCTGATTGCGACGCTGCACCGAGCAATCGCGCACGCCGAGGGCGATCACCTCGCCACAACCGTCGCCGAACACCTGCACTTCCAGATGGCGGGCACGCTGGATGTACTTCTCGATGAACACGCCGGCGTCGCTGAAGTTGTTCTGGCCCAGGCGCTTGACGGCCTCGAACGACTCGCTCAATTCGGGAGCGCTGCGGCACACGCGCATGCCGATGCCGCCGCCGCCCGCCGTGCTTTTCAGCATCACTGGGTAGCCGATGGTTTCAGCAGCGCTCAATGCAGCGTCAACGCTGTCCAGCAGCTCGGTGCCTTCGAGCATCGGCACGCCGTGCTGTTTCGCGAGGGCGCGGGCGGTATGCTTGAGGCCGAAAACCCGCAGCTGCTCAGGCGTCGGGCCGACGAAGGCGATGCCGGCGTCTTCACAGGCCTGGGCGAAGGCCGCGTTCTCTGACAGGAAGCCATAACCGGGATGAATCGCTTTGGCGCCGGTGGATTGAGCGATGGCCAGAATCTTGTCCACGGCCAGGTACGTGCCAGCAGCACCACCGTCGCCCAGGCTGTGGGCTTCGTCGGCTTGCAGGATGTGCAGGCTGGCAGCGTCCGCTTCGGCGTACACCGCGACGCCCTCGACCTGCAGGTCGCGGAGGGTGCGCAGGATGCGGCAGGCAATGGCGCCGCGGTTGGCTATCAGCAGTTTGTCGAACATGGCATAGACCCCGGGGACTGATAGCGATCAGTCCCTCACTGGGTAGCGGGCCGTCCCGCTGTGGTACGCATTGCACGAAGGCCGTCCCTCGCGCCGAAGCCTTGAAACTGTGGTCAGCGATCAGTCCCAGACGAGCAGTTCCGCCGGGGTAGGGTTGTAGCCGTTGCACGGATTGTTGAGCTGCGGGCAGTTGGAAATCAGCACGATCACGTCCATCTCGGCGCGCAGTTCGACGTACTTGCCAGCGCCGGAAATGCCGTCTTCGAAGGTCAGCCCGCCGTCCGCCGTGACCGGCACGTTCATGAAGAAGTTGATGTTCGGGCCGATGTCGCGCTTGCCCAGCCGACCGTCATGGATGCAGGCCCGCAGGTAGCTGTCGCGGCAGCTGTGCATGTGCTTTTTTTCCAGCGCGTAACGCACGGTATTGCTCTCCTGGGCGCAGGCGCCGCCGAGGGTATCGTGGCGTCCGCAGGTGTCTTCGACGATGGTCAGCATCGGCTTGCCCAGGTTCGAATAAAGGACGCTGCCCTTGCTCAGGTAAACGTTGTTCTGCCGGCGCAGCGTCCGTTGCACGTCGTAGCGTTCGCGGGGGTTGGCGAGGCTGTAGAACAGCGTGTCGACCGCCTGATTGCCTTCGAGATCGAGCAGGCGCAGGGTCTGCCCGGCCTTGAGTTCGGTCAGCGATGGCTCGCCGGCCGGGATGTGGGTGATGGAAACGGGGGCGCTCGTGTGGTGATGAGAGTGCGCAGTGCTCATGGCAAGCCTCCTCAGGCGAACAGGCGATCGGTATTGATGAAGCCACGCACGTTTTCTTCGCGGGACGTGCGGCAGTGTTCGGCGACGCTGGGGTCGGCCTTCATCCAGCTCAGCTGGACGGGTTGCGGCGCATATTCGGGGTTGGGGTCCATCGGGTGTTGCAGGGCGGTCATGACCACCAGCGTGTCCATCGGCGCGTACAACTCGATGCTGTCCCCCGCTCTGGAATTGCTCGGCACGAAGGTCAGGGCGCCGTGATCGTCGACGTTGACCCGGCTGAACAGGTTCAGCGTCATCAACAGGTCGGAAAGCCCCAGGCCCCACTTGCCCATTTCCACCAGCAGGTTGTCGGCGCCGTTGCGGAAGAAGCCGTTGCGCAGTTCCTGATAGCGGCCCTGGCCGTATTTCTCGGTGACCTCTTCGGCGCACAGCACGCCGCCGATGCTGTCACTCCAGCCGCAGGTGTCGGCGGTGATCGCCGCCAGCACGCGGCCCATGTCTGAATACAGGCAATGGCCCGCCGTGAGCTTGGCGGTGTGTTGGCACTTGAGGCTGTCGGGCAGGTTCAGGCGCTCGGTTTTTTCATGGGCGTTGAACAGCGTCAGGCTGACGTTGGCGTTGCCGTTCAGGTCAGTCAGGCGCAGCAGTTCGCCGCGTTTGAGCACGAACGACAGGTGGCCGCCGCCGGGCAGCAGCTCTTCGGCGAAGACGGGAAACAGCGTGGTTGAGTCAGTCATGGGCAATGTCCTTCAAGCCGTTTTCAGCGAATCGAGCGCCACCCGGGCGGCGCGACGATCGCTGTTCAGGGGAATGTCGTAAGTGATGCGCGCGCCATAGGCGCCGGGGGCGTGGGGGTCGAGGCGCACCTTGTCGAACACCAGCAGTCGGGTGCCGAGGTTGAAGCCTTCGGACAGGTCGTGGGTGACCATGAACACCGTCAGCTTGGTTTCGCGCCACAGCTCCAGCAGCAGCGCGTGCATTTCCTTGCGGATGCCGGGATCAAGGGCGCCGAAAGGCTCGTCGAGCAGCAGCACCCGAGGCTTCATGATCAGCGCCTGGGCGATGGCCAGACGCTGCTGCATGCCGCCCGACAATTGCGTCGGGTACTTGTCCAGCGCGTGATCGAGGCCGACCTTGTGCAACAGCGCCGCCGCCTGGTCGCGGGCGTCGCGCTTGGCGGCACCGAACAGCCGCCCGAGCAACGCCGAGCGCGGCAACTCCAGGCCCAGCGCGACGTTGTCCAGCACCGACAGGTGCGGGAACACCGAATAGCGCTGAAACACCACGCCACGGGTCGAATCCGGCTCCTTCGCCAGCGGTTGGCCATCCAGCAGGATCGTGCCTTTGCTGGCGACTTCCTGGCCCAGCAGCAGGCGCAGGAACGTCGATTTGCCGCAGCCCGACGCGCCCACCAGTGTGCAGAACTCGCCTTCGGCAATGCTCAGGTTCAGGCCTTCGAGCACCACCTGATCGCCGTATTGCTGCCAGACGTTTTTGACCGAAATAAAGCTCATGGGCGCGCCCCCTCGTACCACGGGAACGCATTGCGCGTGAGCGCTTTCAGGCCCCAGTCCATCAGCCAGGCGAGGAGGGTGATCCACACCACGTAGGGCAGAATCATGTCCATCGCCAGATAGCGCCGCACCAGAAAGATCCGGTAACCCAGACCGTCCGTGGAGGCGATGGCTTCGGCCGCGACCAGAAACAGCCACGCCGACCCCAGCACCAGCCGCAGCGAGATCAACAGGCGCGGCAGCAACTGCGGCAGCACCACCCGCAGGATCAGCGTCCAGGTCGAGGCGCCCAGGGTCTGCGCCTTGATCAGCAGTTCGACCGGAATCTCCCGGGCGCGCTGCTCCAGATCACGGGCCAGCACCGGCGTGATGCCGATGACGATGAGCATCACCTTCGACAGCTCGCCCAGGCCGAAGACGATGAACAGGATCGGCAGAATCGCCAGCGGCGGCACCATCGAGAGCACGGTCAGTAACGGCGACAGCGGCGCGCTGAACAACGGCAGCACCCCCGACGCGATGCCCAGGCACAACCCGACAATGGCGCTGATCGCCAGGCCGATCGCGAGGCGCTGCAGACTGGCGCCGGTGTCCTGCCAGAGGATGTATTCGCCGGTGCGTTGATCGGGCACGAACGCCACCCGTTTGATCGCATCGGCCATCTGCACGGCGCTGGGCAGCAGCTTGTCGTTGGGGTTTTCCGTCAGCCGCGTCGCCGAGCCCGTGAAATAGGCGAACAGCAACAGGGCGAACGGCAGGAGCACCAGGATCAATCGACTGGCGCGATCCGGGCGGCGGTTTATCAAACGCATGGCAAAGACCCTTGGTTTTTACAACGTGCCGTCGGCAGCCATCTGCACGTAGCTCGGGTCGAAGTGCAGCTTGAGGTTGGCCTTGTCGCCTTCGGTCACGCCGCCTGCGAAGGTCATGCCGACCGCGCTGGCGTCTTTGGCGCCTTCGCCAAGCAAACCGTGTTCGAAGGAGAAGTCAGCGACCCTGCGCATGGTCGCCGGCAGTTGCTTACTGGTGGCGAATTCAAGCGCTTCCTTGGGCGTGGCGAACAGCTTGGTGGTGTCCAGTTGCGACTGGAACCCGGCCAGATCGGTGCCCGACGCTTGGGCCATGTGCTCCAGCGCGGCTTTCGATTCAGCGGATTTGGCGTTCATCAGCGCCACCACTTCAAACCACGCGCCGGTCAGGGCTTTGCCCAGTGCCGGGTTGTCTTTCAGGGTCTGGGTGTTGACCACCATCATGTCCATGATCTCGCCGGGGATCTTGCTGGAGTCGAACACTTCGGTGACGCCGGGCTTGGCCTTGATCTCCGAGAGCATCGGGTCCCAGGTGGTGACGGCCTTGACCTCGCTGGTGTTGAAAGCGGCGGCGATGTCGGCGTCAGAGGTGTTGACGACTTTCAGGTCTTTCTCGGTCAGGTCCACCGAATCCAGCGCGCGGGCAAGCAGATAGTGGGACACCGACAGCTCGACCAGATTGACGTCCATGCCCTTGAGGTCGGTGACTTTCTTGCCGTCGCCCTTGATGACGATGCCGTCGTTGCCGTTGGAGAAGTCGCTGACCACCAGCGCCGTGCTTTCAACGCCACCGGCGGCAGGGATGGTGAGGGCGTCCATGTTGGTCATGGTGCAGCCATCGAACTGGCCGGCGGTGTACTGGTTGATGGATTCGACGTAGTCGTTGAGCTGGGTGACTTTGATGTGGATGCCGTACTTCTTGGCCCACTTGTCGACGATGCCTTGAGTCCCTGCGTATTCCCATGGCATCCAGCCGGCGTAAATGGTCCAGCAGACGTCGAAATCTTTTTTCGGGGCGGCGGTGGCCGAGAGGCTCAATGCTGCGAAGACGCCTGCGGTGAGCAGACTGAACAGACGGGACTTTTGCATGGGTGTCTCCAGTAGCGAAAAGGGACGGTCAGGAGCACGGCGACACCACTGGTGTCCTGTCTCCCGGGCTTTTATCCCGCCGTGTAACCTCTACTGGAGGTCGCCAACTCTCGGACCAGCCACTCGCTGAAAGGCGAGCCGGAACCCTAGTCGGCTATTGCAAATTGTGGTGCCGTGAACCTGAGATGACTCCTGCACCCGATCATTAAAGCGAGAGTTGTGCCAAGTCCCGCAAACCCTTGTGGCGCCTGAGTCGGGCAGGCGCAGGTCGTTTCAGGGCGGGCGAGACGTGCACTGATGCAGGGCGCCGTCTGGCGCCTGGGTGCCGCGTTGGGGCACTAGGTCCGCAATCCGCAGTCTCAGTTAACGTTCTCGGCAGTTTCGGGAACGCCGACCAGCGCCGCTGGTTCGAGCTCTACCGCGGTCCGGGAGGCCGCCATGTATCGACGATTGCTTACCGCTTTGATGACGCTGTCCCTTGCAGGTTGTTACGGAGGTTATTACGAATCAGAGAGCTACACGCAGCCCATCTATAGCAGTGGCTACAGCAGCGGTTACGTGTACGACAGTTATCGCCCGGTCGCTCCGGTGTATTCCGGCGGGGCGGTCTATTACTCCTCGCCCCGTTACTACTCGGCGCCCCGCTACTATGCACCGCCACCGCGCTATTACGCGCCTCCACCCCGTTATTACGGGCCTGGATACGGAGGTGGTCGTCCCGGATACGGGGGGCGTCCCGGTTATGGCGGTGGCAATTGGAACGGTGGAGGGGGTGGGTACCATGGCGGGGGTGGCTATAACGGTGGCGGCAACGGCTATCGTCCACCGCCCCCAGGTCCGAGACCCGGCGGCGGCAATGGCCCCGGCCCAGGCGGCGGTTGGCATGGCAATCCTGGCGGCGGCGGTGGTGGCGGCGGCCCGCGTCCCGGCTTTGGCCCCGGGGGAGGCGGCCACCGAGGAGACGGCGGCTTCGGCCGTGGCGGCCACGGCGGACCGGGCGGCGGCAACCGCTGAGTCACAACAAAACGGCGCTCCGAGGAGCGCCGTTTTTTATGGGATGAATCTCACGGTTGAGGTGTACCATCTGACGGTTCCCCGGGTAAAGCCAGTCCTGTTAAAGGGTGTTAAAGGGGACTGATTTATTTACAACGCTTCACCGTAAATTAATCTGTCCCCGTCTTCTGAGAATCAAATAAATCAGACCCCTTTTAATATACAGGGGGTACGCATTCCAGTAGTAGGACCGGCTTCAGCCGGGAAGAGGCCCGTTAGAACACCCTCCATGCAGGCATGAACCAACGCCTCAATACTCCGACAAATCCGCCAGCGGGTGTCGGCCTTCCCAGGCTTTTTCGAAGTGCGCGTCCACCACCGCCAGAGGAATGGTAGAAATGTCCTGCCAGTGCCAGTGGGGCGTTTGATCCTTGTCGATCAGCCGCGCGCGCACCCCCTCGGCGAACTCGGGATGTCGGCAGCAATTCAGGGCCATGGTGTATTCCATCTGAAACACCTCGGCCAACGACAGATGCCGCGCCCGTTCGATCTGCTCCCACACAAGGTGCGCCGTCATCGGGCAGCCATCCGTCAGGGTCTTCGCCGCCTTGGCCAGTAAAAGGTCATCGCCATTCAAATGGTGTTTCAACGCATGCCAGGCGCTCGGCGCGTCGGCCATATCCAGCAGCTCATCAATGCGCTCGCGACGAGGCAGCCATTGCGCGGCAGGCATCTGATCCACGGCCTCCAGCTGCAGGGCCCTGAACAGGCTGGTCAGTTGCACCTTCGTCTGCTCCTGCCAATTGAGCTGCAACAGCCGGTCGATCATCTCCTCCTGCTGATCGTCCAGCAGAAAGCGATCGGCGAGCCCTAGATCCAACGCGTCACGGCCGTTGATGTGCGCCCCGGTCAATCCAAGGAACAGCCCCAGTTTCCCCGGCAGTCGCGACAGGAACCAACTGGCGCCGACGTCAGGAAACAGGCCGATGCTGATCTCGGGCATCGCCAGCCGGCTGCTTGGTGTGACGACACGAATGTTCGCCCCTTGCAGCAGGCCCATCCCGCCGCCCAATACATAACCGTGGCCCCAGCAGATCAGCGGTTTGGGGTAGGTGTGCAGCGTGTAATCCAGTCGATACTCCGCCGCGAAAAACTGCGCAGCCAGCGGCGGAACCGTACCAGGCTGACCGCTCCCGGCCTCGACCAGCGCGCGCACGTCACCGCCGGCGCAGAAGGCTTTTTCGCCATTGCCGCGCAGCAACACGCAGACAATTTGCGGGTCGCTCGCCCAGTCGTTCAGTCGGTCCTGCAGCGCAAGAATCATCGGCAGCGACAGGGCATTCAGGGATTTTTCCGCATCCAGCGTGGCGATGCCCAGGCGGGCACCGTCCGTGGCGGTGAGCTCTTCAAATTGCAGATTCATCGTGACCTCTTATCAGTGGTACGGGGATCTCTCAAGGATTGTGAGTCCTCTCGACGCCCGGAAGTTGCAAACCGGCGGCTGTGAACGAGTGTAGGAAAGCCCACGGTGCGCTGCGCTGGAAATAATCAGCCACAGTCCCTAAAGTTGCGCATTGTTTCTGCCGGATTACACCATGACAAACGACGACCGCATCAAACTGGAGGCCAGCTGGAAGCAGGCCCTGCGCGACGAATTCGAGAAGCCTTACATGGGCGAGCTGCGCGAATTTCTGCGTCAGGAGCATGCGGCGGGCAAGGAAATCTATCCGCCGGGACCATTGATCTTTAATGCGCTGAACTCGACGCCGCTGGATAACGTGAAGGTGGTCATCCTCGGTCAGGACCCTTATCACGGCCCCAATCAGGCCCACGGCCTGTGCTTCTCGGTGCAGCCCGGCGTGCCGGCGCCGCCTTCGCTGGTCAACATCTACAAAGAGCTCAAGCGTGACCTGAACATCGACATCCCCAACCACGGCTATTTGCAGTCGTGGGCCGAGCAGGGCGTTTTGATGCTCAACACCACGCTCACCGTCGAACGCGCCAACGCCGCCTCCCATGCAGGCAAAGGCTGGCAGCATTTCACCGACAAGATCATCGAAACCGTCAGCGCCCAGCAGCCGCACCTGGTGTTCCTGCTGTGGGGCGCCCATGCGCAGAGCAAGAAAAAACTGATCGATGCATCCAAACACCTAATCCTGACCGCTGTTCACCCGTCGCCGCTGTCGGCGTACAAAGGGTTTCTGGGCTGCGGGCATTTTGGTCTGGCAAACAAGTTTCTGGAGCAGAACGGCCTGGCGCCGATCGAATGGCGATTGCCAGCCAGCGTCTGACGCAAATGCTTCGTCCGCCGCGAATTTTCTAGGAGCGCGCCCAACATCTGCGCCGGCCGCAGATCCCGATGTAGGAGCGTGGCTTGTCCCGCGATCGGCCGGGAACCGGTCGTGGAATGGGTGCATGGGGTGGATCAGGGAAGAAATCGATGGCTGGTGTGCTGCCGCTGCGCGCCAGATCGCGGGACAAGCCACGCTCCTACAATTTTTTGCCTGCGCAGGCCTTGCGATCCCAATACCGAAACAACGGCTCGGCCAGAAACAACACGAACAACAACCGCATCACCTGCATCGCCGTCACCAGCGGCACCGACAGTTGCAGCACCTCCGCCGTCAGGCTCATTTCGGCAATCCCGCCGGGCATCATCCCCAGCGTCAACGAGCGCAAGTCCAGATGGGTCAACGCGCTCAGCCCCAGTGCGCACAACGCCGCGATGCTCATCGTCAGCGCCGTCCCCAGCAACGTGCGGCCGATGAATGACGGCGCGCGACGGAAGAACGCGCGGTTGAAGTGGCAGCCCAGCCCGCTGCCGATCAGCCATTGCCCCAGCTGACTGCCGCCCTGAGGCAGGCCAATGTGCAAATCGAAACTGACGCTGATCACCGCACTGATCAGTAAAGGCCCAAACAGCCACGGATTGGGCTGTTTCAACCGCTGCCAGCCCCAGGCCACCAGCGCGCCCAGCGGAAACAGCAGCATCAGCCACCGCCAGTCCACTTCCGTCGCGTGGGACGGCGCGCCGCCGTCGCCCATCAGATATTTGAAGATCGCCGGCACGCACAGCACCACCGCCAGCACCCGCAGGCTTTGCCCGGCGGCGACGTTGCTGAGAATCGCGCCGTTGCGTGCGCCAAGGTTGACCATTTCGCCCGAGCCGCCGGGCATGCTGGAAAAGAACGCCGTCGCGCGGTCCTCGCCGGTGCGCAGCATCAGCCACACGCCCACCACGCTGGAGACGCTGGTGACCAGCGCGCCGATGAAAATCAGGCCGAAATGGGAAAGGACTTGTTCGATGACCACGGGGGTGAAGTGCAGGCCGATGCCGATCCCGACCACCCATTGGCCGCATTTGCGGCCGCCGGGAATTTCAGCCAGCTGCCAGGGCGTGAGGCAGCGGACCAGAATGATCGCCAGTAACGAGCCGACCATCCAGGGCAGTGGCCAGCCGACCTGACTGGCGAGAAATCCCCCCAGCAGGCCGACCAGCGGTGTGCCCCACCACGTGCTGAATGGCCGGTCAGACATCGGCCAGCGCGCGACGCTGCCTGGAGCGCTTGCGCCAGATGCGGATCAGCGGGAACACCAGCATGAACGCCGTCACTACCCACATGCCCAGGGTGATCGGGCTCGACCACAGAATCTCCAGGCCGCCGTTGGAAATCGACAGCGCGCGACGCAGGTTTTGCTCCATCAGCCCGCCGAGGATGAACCCCAGCAGAATCGGCGACAGCGGGAAATCCAGCTTGCGCAGGATGTAGCCGAAGATGCCGATGCCGACCATCAGGAACAAGTCGAAGGTGGTGGCATGCACCGCGTAGACGCCGATCCCGGTGATGATCGCTATCACTGGCACCAGTGCCCAGTTCGGCACCGACAGGATGCGGGTGAAGATGCGGATCATCGGGATGTTGAGGATCACCAGCATGATGTTGGCGACGAACAACGACGCGATCAGGCCCCAGACGATGTCCGGTTGCTGTTGAAACAGCAGTGGCCCCGGCGTGATGTTGTACAGCGACAGGGCGCCGATCATCACTGCCGTGGTGCCCGAACCCGGAACGCCCAGCGTCAGCATCGGCACCAGCGCGCCGCACGCCGTTGCGCCAATGGCGGTTTCCGGCGCCGCCAGACCGCGCATGTCGCCCTGTCCGAATTTACCGCTCGCGCCGGCGATACGTTTCTCGGACATGTAGGTCACGGCGCTGGCCAGCGTTGCCCCGGCACCCGGCAGCACGCCCATGATGAAGCCCATCAGACCGCAACGGATGTTCACCCAGAACACCGAACCGGCTTCCTTGAAGTTGAACATCATGCGCCCGGTGGCTTTCACCGCTTCCTGGCCGCGATGGGTTTTCTCCAGCAACAACAGGATTTCGCTGATCGAGAACAGGCCCAGCACCAGCACGACGAATTGAATGCCGTCCGCCAGATGGATGTTGTCACCGGTGAAGCGGTACACGCCGCTGTTGGCGTCGATACCGATGCTCGACAGAAACAGCCCGATCAACGCCGCGACAAAGGTTTTCAGCGGTCGATCGCCGGCCATGCCGCCCAGGCAGACGATGGCGAACACCATCAGCACGAAGTACTCCGCCGGCCCGAAGGCAATTGCCCATTTCGCCAGCAGCGGCGCGAACATGACCATGCCGCAGGTGGCGATGAACGCGCCGATGAACGAACTCCATGCCGACAGCGACAACGCCACGCCGGCCATGCCCTGACGTGCCATCGGGTAGCCGTCCAGCGCGGTCATCACGGTCGATGCTTCGCCCGGAATGTTCAGCAGAATGGAGCTGATGCGGCCGCCGTATTCGCAGCCCAGGTACACCGCTGCCAGCAGGATTAACGCCGATTCCGGCGGCAGGCCCAACGCGAATGCGATCGGGATCAACAGCGCCACGCCATTGATCGGACCCAGGCCGGGCAGCAGGCCGACGACGGTGCCGATCAGCGTGCCGGAAAGGGCGGTGATCAGGTTGTAAGGGGTCAGCGCGACGCCGAAGCCCTGGCCGAGATAGCCGAGAGTGTCCATATCAGTTCTCCAGAACGTCGAGCAGGCCGAGGGGCAGGGGCACATCCATCACTTTGTCGAACAGCACGTATAACGCGATGCTCATGAAGGTGATGATCACGACGCTTGGCAGCCAGCGGCCACCGTACAGGCGCGCCATGGGGATGCCGATCAGAATGCTGCTCAGCACAAAACCCAACGGCTCGAACAGCCCGGCGAACACCAGCAGCAGCACAGTGCAGATGCCGATCTTGATGAGTGTGGGACGGTCCAGCGCCGGTTCTTCCTCGGAGTGCACGATCGGTGTCGGACGGATCGCCATGTACAGCAGCGATATGCCCATCAGCGCCAGCATCAGCAGCGGGAAGGCGCGGGGGCCAACGGGTTCGTAGGAAAACGGCGCCTGATAAGGCCATGCCATCATGGCGAGGCCGATACAGACCAGCAGCAGCACGACGGCGAAAATGCGTTGTATAACCATGGAAAGCTCCCGGATCACGCCACCGCGCAGGCGGCGCAATCCTCAGTCAATCGAGTACGCTTCGATGGGTTCAGTCACTGAATCAGGCCGAATTCCTTGGCCAGCGTTTTGTACTCGGCGACGCGGGTTTTCACGTACTTGTCCAGCTCTTCACCGGTCATGGCGAACGGGAACAGCTCACGCTGATCGCGCAGCTTGGCGAAGTCTTCCGAGGCCAGCAGCTTGTCGAATGCCGCTTTCCACCAGTTGTATTCCTCGTCCGACACCTTTGGCCCCAGATAGAAGCCGCGCACCACCGGCCAGACGATGTCGTAGCCCTGTTCCTTGGCGGTCGGAATGTTCTTCATTTCCGGCTCGTCCAGACGCTCTTCAGAGAACACTGCCAGCAGGCGCATGTCGCCGCTGAGAATGTGCGGCATGGAGTCGGAAATGTCGGTGGAGCCCACTTGAATGTGGCCGCCGAGCAGGGCAGTGGCGATTTCACCGCCGCCTTCGAGGGCGACATAACGCAGCTCCCGCGGGTTGATGCCGGCCGCCTTGGCGATCAGCGCGGTCTGCATCCAGTCCTGGCTGCCCACGGTGCCGCCTGAGCCGATGACGACTTTGCCCGGGTCGGCTTTCAGCGCTTTAACCAGATCGTCGAGGTTCTTGTAAGGCGAATCAGCCTTGACTGCGATCGCGCCGTAGCTGGTGCCGACGGCGGCCAGCCAGCGCACGGCGTTTTCATCGTAACGGCCGAATTTGCCCTGCGCCAGGTTCAGCAGCGAGCCGCTGGACCAGGCCACCAGCGTGCCGGCGTCGGCAGGGCGCTGGGCGACCACCGCGTTGTACGCCACGGCGCCGACGCCGCCTGGCATGTAGGTGACGCGCATCGGTTTGGAGAGGATTTTCTCGTTGATCAGCGCGCTCTGCGCCAGTTTGCACGTCAGGTCGAAGCCACCGCCGGGGGAAGCCGGCGCGATGCATTCAGGACGATTGGGCTCGGCGGCCCACAATTGGGTGGCCATCAGCATGCAGCTGGCGGCAACGCTGATTTGGCGCAACGATAGGTTCATGGTCCGTCTCCAGAGGAGTTGTTGTTTTAATGGGGGCAGGCGGTCGTACGTTTGTCAGGCAGTCGTCCCACAACCTTGAGAAGGAGTGGGCCGACGCAATGCGGACGTGACGAAACACCGCGCAACAGGGCTGCGAGGTGAACAGTAAACACAACGGGATTCTGACGGCACGAGGGCCGATGATGGCAGTGAGGGCATCACTGATAACTCCGATATTGTTTTTATTGTTGAAAACGCATCAAGGCGTTTTTCGTCACGGCCCTGGCATCAGCAGCGTCGCGCGGGACGCAATCGTGACAAGTCGTAACGGGATCCTAATCAGCGAAGCTTTCGTGAACCTTTCAACTACCTTTCAGGAAGCTTTCAACTGATCCGCCTCAAGCGCAGGAGGTGGCTGTTCCCGCGCGCCGGACCTTCACAGACGACGGCGCCCCTGTAAACTCGGCCCATAAAATGCCCACTCTGGAGAAGTCGATGCGTGTCCTGCTCGTCGAAGATCATCTGCAACTGGCTGAAAGTGTCGCGCTGGCCCTCAAGAGCAGCGGCATGACCGTTGACGTTCTGCACGACGGCGTCGCAGCTGATCTGGCCCTGAGCAGCGAAGAATATGCCGCGGTGGTGCTCGACGTCGGCCTGCCGCGCATGGACGGCTTCGAAGTGCTGGCGCGTCTGCGGGCGCGGGGCAAGAACACGCCCGTGCTGATGCTGACGGCCCGCAGCGACGTCAAGGACAGGGTCCACGGCCTCAACCTCGGCGCCGACGACTACCTGGCCAAACCCTTCGAGCTGTCCGAGCTGGAAGCGCGGGTCAAGGCGTTGTTGCGCCGTAGCGTACTGGGTGGCGAACGCCAGCAACGCTGCGGGGAGCTGGTCTACGACCTCGACACCCGCCGCTTCACCTTGGGCGAAGAACTCCTCACGCTGACCTCCCGCGAGCAATCGGTGCTTGAATCGCTCATCGCCCGGCCCGGTCGGGTGATGAGCAAGGAGCAACTGGCGGCCCAGGTATTCGGCCTGGACGAAGAGGCCAGCGCCGACGCCATCGAAATCTACGTGCACCGTCTGCGCAAGAAGCTCGACGGGCACCCGATTGCGATCGTCACGTTTCGGGGTCTGGGTTATCTGCTGGAAAGCCGGGATGCTTAATCCGTTCCCTTCAGCGGAAAACAGCCTGCGCTGGCGCTTGCTGTGGAACCTCGGTCTGCTGCTGGTGGTGCTGATGATCGCCAGCGGCATGAGCGCCTACTGGAACGGACGCGAAGCGGCAGACACTGCTTACGATCGCACCTTGCTGGCTTCGGCGCGGACCATCGCTGCCGGGTTGTCGGAACGCGACGGCACCCTCAGCGCCGACGTACCGTATGTGGCCCTGGACACCTTCGCCTACGACAGCGCGGGGCGCATCTACTACCAGGTCAACGACATCAATCAGAAGCTCATTTCGGGCTACGAAAATATTCCCGCGCCGCCCCAAGGCACGCCGCGCACCGACGCCTATCCGGCGCTCGCCAAGTTCTACAGCGCGCGTTATCAGGGGCAGGATGTGCGAGTGGTGAGCCTGCTCAAGGCCGTGAGCGAGCCGAACATGAACGGCATGGCCGAGATTCGCGTGGCGGAAACCGAAGAGGCGCGGGTCGACATGGCCCAGGCCCTGATGGCCGATACCCTGCTGCGTCTGGGCATGCTCGGCAGCGGCGCTCTGCTGCTGGTCTGGTTCACGGTCAGCGCCGCGTTGCGACCCCTGGACCGCTTGCGCACGGCGGTGGAAGAACGCCAGCCTGACGATTTGCGCTCGTTGCCGCTGGTCGAAGTGCAGCACGAGCTGCGTCCGCTGGTCAGCTCCCTCAATCATTTTACCGAACGGCTGCGCATGCAGTTCGAGCGTCAGGCGCAATTCATCGCCGACGCCGCCCATGAATTACGCACGCCGCTGGCTGCATTAAAGGCGCGGCTGGAGCTGGGGCTGCGTGATCAGGAGCCTGCGGCGTGGCGTAACACGCTGGAGAGCGCCGCCTCCGGCACCGACAAACTGACCCACCTGGCCAACCAGTTGCTGTCGCTGGCACGCATCGAAAATGGCGCGCGGGCCATTGCGGAGGGCGGCGCACAATTGCTCGACCTCAGTCAGCTGGCCCGGGAGCTGGGCATGGCCATGGCGCCGCTGGCCCATGCACGGGGTGTGGCATTGGCGCTGGAAGCCGACGAGCCGGTGTGGATGCGCGGCGAACCCACGTTGCTCAACGAACTGCTGAGCAACCTGGTGGATAACGCCCTGGCTCATACCCCGGCGGGCGGCAACGTGATTTTGCGTGTTCATGCGCCGTGTGTGCTTGAAGTCGAGGACGACGGCCCCGGCATCCCCGCCCACGAGCGCGAGCGAGTGTTCGAGCGCTTCTACCGGCGTAATCAGCAGAGCAAGGGCTCCGGTCTGGGATTGGCGATCGTGGGGGAGATCTGCAGGGCACACCTGGCGCGTATCACCTTGCATGACGGCGCACAGCGGGGCTTGAAAGTGAGGATGAGCTTTATGGTGCCGGAGTCGGGGCTGGTGGGGCTGGTTTGACCGGTTAGGTCAACAGGATCAGTACAACAGCGTCATTGCCTGGTTCATCTCGTTGATCAGCCCGCCATCGGCCATGTTCAGGCCCAACCGCGCCACGGCGGGAACGGCCTGAAACTGCAGATTCGAGTACGGCGTGCCGTTCATTTCGTGAATGTGAATCGTCGCGACCTGGACCAGATCCACGTAGTCAGCCTGACCCGAGACACGGCTGAAATTCTGGAATTCCCGGGGCACGATCGCCAGGCCGTCCGGGAAATCCCATGAGCGCAGCAGCCGCTCGCCAATGATCGGATGGATGCGTTCGATGACGTGATTGAGGCTGATCGGGTCGGCGAGCAACTCGTAGTTGTCCTCGGCGTACGTCAGGATCGGCAACACACCAATAAGGTGGATGAGCCCGGCCAGCGTGGCCTTGTCAGCCTTGAGGCGCGCACTGCGGTAACTGAGGACATTACACACCCCGGCCACCTGCATGCTGAGTTTCCAGATGTCGCGCATCTTGGTTTCGATGACGTCGGATTTGGCGTGAAACATCTGCTCCACCACCAGCCCGATGGCCAGGTTACAGCTGTAGTTAACGCCCAGCCGTCGGACCGCCGTCAGCACGTCGCTGACTTCGAAATTGGGCCGCAGCAGGGGGCTGTTGACGACTTTGATCAGCCGTGCGGAAAGCGCGGTGTCGCTGCCGATGACCTTGCTCAGTGCAGCAATGGAGATTTCCGAGTCTTCCGCCGCGAGGCGGATTTTCAGTGCAACTTCGGGGAGAGTTGGCAGAAACAGAGCATCCTTGTCGATCGCCTTGATCAGATCCCTCTGCACTTCGTCAGCCATGCTACTCATATTGGATCTCTGGACATTGCATTCCGGCCAACGGCCGTCCACACGAGGGGACGGCGCTGGCAACTACGCCGACGTCTTGCACATGCCTCAACCGGGTTCAACGCTGTGTTTCGAGCTTCGCGTCGAGGGTGTATGGCAATTCGCTCATTTGCAGGGCCTCGCCATCTGCCGCACCCAGATGGATCCGGCCATCTTCCGCCGCATCCGCCTGCAAGACCGCCAGCACCTCGATCCCGACATCAGACCGGGCCGCGATCACAACGTTGCCTACTGCGCTTGAGTGAACCGGCGAAAACAGTGCAGCGCCCGGTTCAGGCAGTTCTGTGCTGCCCATGGTCAGGCGGTACAGCCGGCGTTTCAGCTTGCCGAGGTACTGCATGCGCGCCACGATTTCCTGGCCGGTGTAGCAACCTTTCTTGAAACTCACACCGCCCACGGCTTGCAGGTTGATCATCTGCGGAATGAATTCTTCGCGAGTCTGCCCGACCACCTGGCCGATGCCGGCGCGAATCTGCCCCAGCAACCAGTCGTTGAGCGGCGCTTGCGGCACGTGGGAGATCAGCCGGCTGCGCACGTCCTCGGCCTGCTCGGCACGTACCCACAATTCGGCACGGGCAGGGGAGACGCGAATGGCGATGAGGTCATTGGCGCGGACCACCGAGTCGGTCTCCTGCGCAAGGTCGAGGCCAAGGCTGACCAGTGCCCCGTCGCCATCCTGCAAGCCGAATCGCACCCAGGACACGCTTTCGTCGGTCAGTTTGGATTTGGAGAAAACCGCGTATTTCTTCAGGTCCAGCAATTGCGCTTCGATCAGCTCGCTGGACATCGCCAGCAGCACGCCATCACCTTCGAGCAGGATGCGGAAGCTCGACTGCATGCGGCCTTTTTGCGTGCAGCGCGCACCGAGGGTGGCTTTGCCTTCGCTTAGGTAGTCGATGTTGCAAGTCAGTTGGCCTTGCAGGAATTTGCCGGCATCCACGCCGCGAACGGCGAGCACACCTTCATGGGACAGGGGGCAGAAAAATGCTGGAACGGCCATGAGTCATCGCAGGGTAGAAGTCTGGGGCACCATCATAGTGCCGCGTGTCGTTAATGGGTATACGCAAAAAGCTGCGACTAACTGCAAGTACGCCCCGGGACGATGCGCCTGTATACTCGCCGGCAAATTCGAGGAGCCCTCCATGGTCGAAGATGTTGAACTCAATCGCCTCTTTTGGCACAGCCGTCGCGGCATGCTCGAGCTGGACGTATTGCTGGTGCCGTTCGTCAAAGAAGTCTACCCGACGCTCAATCAGGTCGATCGCGACCTCTACGTGCGCCTGCTGACCTGTGAAGATCAGGACATGTTCGGCTGGTTCATGCAGCGCGCGGAATCCGAAGATCCGGAGCTGCAACGCATGGTTCGGATGATCCTGGACCGTGTCCAGCCGAAGTGATCGCTTCGAATGCCGTTGGCAGCCTTCCCGGGCGCTGCTGACGGCGTACCTCGTCACGCAAATCCTTGCGCTGGCGTCGACCGTTTTCCTTTCAATTCCCTTGTGGGCAAAAGCCATCGGCGTCTTGCTGTGCGCCTTGCACGCAGCACGCAGTCTCCGGACGTTCATTCTGCTGGACCGGCCTCAGTCATCTACGGGGGTGCGCCGTGACGGCAGCGGCTGGGCGTTGTGGAGCGAGGAGGGCGGCTGGCAACCGGTGCAGCTGCGCCCCGACAGCCTGGCGCTGCCGCACCTGGTTGTGCTGCGTTTCAGGCGGATGACGGGCCATTGGCTGAGCCGCATGTGGGTGCGAAGCCTGTGCATCCCGGCAGACGCCATGGCCCCGGACAGTCACCGACGCCTGCGTTTGCGCCTGAAGTTCAGCCGGCGAAGGTGGGCGGCACCAGAATAGTGTCCAGCGCTTCGGGCAGCATGTCGGGGTAATCCAGCGTGTAGTGCAGACCGCGGCTTTCTTTGCGCGCCATCGCTGAAGCAATCATCAGCTCTGCCACTTGGGCCAGGTTGCGCAGCTCGATCAGATCGCGACTGACCTTGTAGTTGCTGTAGAACTCGTCGATCTCGTCCAGCAACAGCCGCACCCGATGCTGAGCGCGCTGCAGACGCTTGTTGGTGCGCACGATGCCCACGTAGTCCCACATGAACCGACGCAGCTCATCCCAGTTGTGGGCGATGATCACGTCTTCGTCGGAATCGGTCACCTGGCTCGAATCCCATGCCGGCAGGTTTTGCGGCTGGGGGACGTGCTCAAGCTGAGTCACGATGTCTGCCGCAGCCGAGCGGGCGTACACGAAGCACTCCAGCAGCGAGTTGCTGGCCATGCGGTTGGCGCCGTGCAGGCCGGTGAAGCTGGTCTCGCCGATCGCATACAGTCCAGGCACATCGGTGCGGCCCTGTTGGTCAACCATAACGCCGCCACAGGTGTAGTGCGCCGCCGGCACCACCGGAATCGGTTGACGGGTGATGTCGATACCGAACGTGAGGCAACGCTCGTACACGGTCGGGAAGTGGCTCTTGATGAAGTCTTCGGACTGGTGACTGATGTCCAGAAACACGCAGTCGGCGCCCAGGCGTTTCATCTCGTGGTCAATCGCCCGGGCAACGATGTCGCGGGGAGCCAATTCGGCCCTTGGGTCAAAACGCTGCATGAAGCGTTCGCCATCGGGCAGCTTCAGGTAAGCGCCTTCGCCGCGCAGGGCTTCGGTAATCAGAAAGCTCTTGGCCAAGGGGTGGTACAGGCAGGTGGGGTGGAACTGGTTGAACTCCAGATTGCCCACGCGGCAGCCTGCGCGCCAGGCCATCGCGATGCCGTCGCCGCAAGCGCCGTCTGGGTTGCTGGTGTAGAGGTAGACTTTCGCCGCGCCGCCGGACGCCAGAATGGTGAAACGCGCGCTGTGGGTGTCGACCTCTCCCGTCGAACGATCCAGCACGTAGGCGCCCAGGCAACGCTGCCCTTGCAGGCCCAGCCGGGACTCGGTGATGAGATCGACTGCCACGCGCTGTTCCAGCAATTCGATATTGGGGCGTGCGCTGGCCTGCGCCAGCAATGTGCGGAAGATCGCCGCGCCGGTAGCGTCGGCGGCATGAATAATCCGGCGATGGCTGTGACCCCCTTCGCGGGTGAGGTGAAACTCGAAGCCGCCGTCCACGACGGTCGAGGGGTCATCGCGGGTAAAGGGCACGCCAAGGTCGATCAGCCATTGAATGGCCTCGCGGCTGTGCTCGACGGTAAACCGGACTGCGTCCTCATGGCACAGGCCGCCGCCCGCGTTGAGGGTGTCTTCCACGTGTGACTGTATGGTGTCGGCGTCATCCAGCACTGCCGCAACGCCGCCCTGAGCCCAGAACGTCGAGCCGTTCGCCAGATCGCCTTTGCTGAGGACCGCCACGCGCAAATGCCCGGGCAATGTCAGGGCAAGACTCAAACCGGCTGCGCCGGAGCCTATTACCAATACGTCGTGCTGGAAATGCTGACTCATCTCAGGTACCGGCGTCTAAATGGCCACTAGTATAAGCAAGTGTGGAACGGCACAATGTCCGCGCTTTATGGCAACGGTGAATCACGGTGGGAGCGAAGTGTGCGCCACCTCGCAATCTCCCGCACCCCGTTTGATGGATGCGATCTTTCCCACAGCTTCATATGGATTGAGTCCTACAACTGACGGGGGATGTGTCTTACGGCCAATAATGAACGATGGGAACTTTTCACGAACCCGCACGTTCAATAGTGGGTTGCCCATAAAGGAACAGCGTCGACGTTGCGCAGTGGCAGTTTCCAGCCAGTACGAACGTTTTTGACGACAAGATTATTTACGCAGCCGACCTGGTTCGAGCGGCGTTTTCTGTGCGGGCAGCAGACGCCCGCCGGAAACTTGCTTGAAGGGGGGAGAACTTTTGCTTAAAGCCCGAGTCTATGTTTGCAAGCCTGCGAAAGAGCCGATGCGATGCTCCTTTAAGCTTTATGAGGAGTGTTCATGCTAACCCAGGAAGAAGATCAGCAGCTGGTTGAACGCGTACAGCGCGGCGACAAGCGAGCGTTTGATCTGCTAGTGGTGAAATATCAGCACAAGATTCTTGGGTTGATCGTGAGATTTGTTCACGACACCCACGAAGCCCAGGATGTTGCGCAAGAGGCTTTTATCAAAGCCTATCGCGCACTTGGTAACTTCCGCGGTGACAGTGCGTTTTATACGTGGCTGTACCGTATCGCCATTAACACGGCGAAGAACTATCTGGTGTCGCGAGGTCGGCGTCCGCCGGATAGCGATGTCAGATCGGAAGACGCGGAGTTCTACGATGGCGACCACGGCCTCAAGGACATCGAGTCGCCAGAACGGGCATTGCTGCGGGATGAGATCGAAGGCACCGTCCATCGAACCATCCAGCTACTGCCAGAAGATTTACGTACAGCTTTAACGTTGCGTGAGTTCGACGGTCTGAGTTACGAAGACATTGCCAGTGTCATGCAATGTCCGGTTGGTACCGTGCGCTCTCGCATTTTTCGCGCTCGGGAAGCCATCGACAAAGCCTTGCAACCTCTGTTGCAGGAAACCTGAGACAGCGGCGATAGCCACAAGAGAGGAACCGCCATGAGTCGTGAAGCCCTGCAGGAATCGCTGTCCGCGGTGATGGATAACGAAGCGGACGAATTGGAACTGCGTCGGGTGCTTAGCGCCATTGAAGATGCAGACACACGAGCCACCTGGTCCCGTTATCAGATTGCCCGTGCAGCAATGCATAAAGAACTGTTGCTGCCTTATCTGGATATTTCGGCTGCCGTTGCTGCCGGAATCGCTGATGAAGTCAGCCCGTTGAAGGCCGGTCGCGGCCCTTGGCGTACGCTGGGTCGCCTGGCGGTAGCCGCCTCGGTGACTGTTGCCGTTCTGGCTGGTGTCCGCTTGTACAACCAGGACGAAATTGCCGGGGCGCAACTGGCTCAGCAATCTCAGCCGGCCAACGTCGCAATGCCGCAGGCCAAAGGCCCGGCGGTGCTCGCAGGCTACACCGAGGGCGAGCAGTCCCCGGGTCCGATGGCCAGCGGTGTGCTGCAGAACCAGGCCGGTTGGCATGACCAACGTCTGCCAGGTTACCTGCGTCAGCATGCTCAGCAAGCTGCCATGAAAGGCGCTGAAGGCGCTCTGCCATACGCTCGTGCTGCAAGCCTGGAAAACCGTTAAGGAGGATCATGCGCGCCATCCCTCTACTGCCGCTTCTGCTGGGTGGATGGCTGGTCCTTCCAGCTCATGCCGATGACGCGCAAGACCAGCTGAAACGTCTTGCGCAGGCCGAGCAACGGCAAAGCTACACCGGCACATTCGTTTACGAGCGTAACGGAAGCTTCTCTACTCACCGAATCTGGCAGCGCGTCGCCGACGGCAAGGTTCGCGAGCATCTACTTCAACTGGATGGCTCTCCTCAGGAAGTACTGCGCGTCGACGGGGTTACCCAGTGCGTGAGCGGTACCCTCGAAGAGGGTGTGTCCAGCGTTCCCGATTCTCCGGCCCGAGCTTTTGATGCTGCCAGGTTGTCATCCTGGTATGACATCAAGTCAGCAGGCACCTCGCGTGTTGCCGGACGTGTGGCCAATGTGGTGACGCTTACCCCCCGTGATCAGCACCGCTACGGCATCGAACTGCACCTCGACAGTGAAACCGGTCTGCCATTGAAGTCGTTGTTGCTCAGTGACAAGGGCCAATTGCTCGAGCGCTTCCAGTTCACCGACCTCAACACCTCGCAGTCGCTGACTGATCAGATGCTGTCGCCAAGTGCTGACTGCAAGCCGGTTGAAGTGGCCAGGTCCAAAGCAGATGCGCCAAAGCAGAATGTTGCATGGCGCTCGGACTGGTTGCCTCCCGGTTTTGACCTGAGCAGCGCTGCCGCACGCAAGGATCCGGACTCGAAAAGTCTGGTGACGAGCCTGATGTATGACGATGGCCTCGCCCGTTTTTCGGTGTTCGTCGAGCCCGTCACTGGCGCCGCGGTCACGGACATCCGAACTCAGTTAGGGCCAACCGTTGCCGTCTCCCGTCGCGTAACCACACCCAAGGGTGATGCGATGGTGACCGTGGTGGGCGAGATCCCCATCGGGACCGCCGAGCGCATTGCGTTGTCGATGCGCGACGATGCTGCGACCACGAGTAAGAACTGATTCTGCACGCCGGTGATGGCCACTATGAAAAAGGTTTCATTCGGTCGTTTCACGTTCACAAGCCTTTAAATATGGGCTTCACTGGTACTGCTGAAATGTTTAGTGCGCTTTGTCGGTTGCAATCGGGTGTATTTTTTTCTATAGGTCACAGCTTCGCAGCTGTGGCCTTTGTTGTTTCAGGGTCCAGGAAACTGGAGCAGACACAGGTGTCACGGGAAGCCGCGACACACAGATGCTTCGCGAGCCTGCGGGCTCGTACCGCTTAACCATGCTCGTTGTAAACGGGAGCCATATGTCGATACCACGCTTGAAACCTTACCTGGCCTGGATGGCCGCTGTGCTGATGCTTGGACAGGTCTTCACCGCTCAGGCCGAAGCCCTGCCGGACTTCACCTCTCTGGTGGAGCAGGCTTCCCCTGCAGTCGTCAACATCAGTACGCGTCAAAAACTGCCGGACCGCGCGGTTGCCCAGGGTCAGATGCCTGATCTGGAAGGCCTGCCACCGATGCTTCGTGAATTCCTTGAGCGCAGCACGCCGCCAGGCTCCCGTGCGCCAGGGGGCGGCAAGGGGGATCGTCAGCGTGAGGCGCAGTCACTCGGCTCGGGCTTCATCATCTCCGCCGACGGGTTCATCCTGACCAACAATCACGTGATCGATGGTGCCGATGAGATTCTCGTGCGTCTTTCAGATCGCAGCGAAATGAAGGCCAAGCTGATCGGCACCGATCCTCGTACCGACGTCGCGGTGCTGAAGATCGACGGCAAGGACCTTCCCACCGTCAAGCTGGGTAATTCCGACAAGCTGAAAGTCGGGGAATGGGTGCTGGCGATCGGCTCGCCGTTCGGCTTCGATCACTCGGTGACCAAAGGCATCGTCAGCGCCAAGGGCCGCAGTCTGCCGAATGATACCTACGTGCCATTCATCCAGACCGATGTAGCGATCAACCCGGGTAACTCGGGTGGGCCGCTGTTCAACATGGCGGGCGAAGTGGTGGGTATCAACTCGCAGATCTTCACCCGTTCCGGTGGCTTCATGGGCCTGTCGTTCGCCATCCCGATCGACGTGGCGATGGATGTTGCCAACCAGCTCAAGGCCAGTGGCAAGGTCAATCGTGGCTGGTTGGGCGTCGTCATCCAGGAAGTGAACAAAGACTTGGCCGAGTCCTTCGGTCTGGACAAGCCTGCCGGTGCGCTGGTGGCTCAAGTGCTTGATGACGGTCCGGCAGCGAAGGGTGGCCTGCAAGTGGGCGACGTGATCCTGAGCGCCAATGGCACGCCTATCGTCATGTCCGCAGACTTGCCGCACCTGATCGGCAACCTGAAAGACGGCAGCAAGGCCGAGCTGGAAGTGATTCGCGACGGCAAGCGTCAGAAGCTCACGGTGACTGTGGGTGCACTGCCGGCCGAAGGCGAAGAGATGGGCGCGGCTGACACCGGTGTTGAGCGCAGCAGCAACCGCCTGGGCGTTTCCGTGGTCGATCTGACCGCTGAACAGATGAAGTCGCTGGACCTGAAGGGCGGCGTCGTCATCAAGGAAGTCCAGGACGGTCCTGCGTCGCTGATCGGTCTGCAGTCGGGTGATGTCATCACTCACCTGAACAACCAGGCGATCATTTCGTCCAAGCAGTTCACTGAAGTGGCCAAGGGCTTGCCGAAGAATCGCTCTGTCTCCATGCGCGTGCTGCGTCAGGGTCGTGCGACATTCATCACGTTCAAACTGGCGGAATAACCCGTCGGGAACAGCAAAAAGGAGCGGTCAGACCGCTCCTTTTTTTGTGCCCCCAGGGTGCATGGCGAGCAGGCGCTGCGCGTGAACGTGACGCCTGATCGTTCCTTCAGGTACAATTCCCGGCTATTTTTGGCGGGCAGTCTGCCTGCGACCTTTTTCGAGTGTTGATCCGTGAGTGATTTGAGTCATATCCGCAATTTCTCCATCATCGCCCACATTGACCATGGCAAGTCGACGCTGGCTGACCGTTTTATCCAGATGTGCGGCGGCCTGACCGAGCGCGAGATGGAAGCTCAGGTCCTCGATTCCATGGACTTGGAGCGTGAGCGCGGGATTACGATCAAAGCCCACAGCGTCACGCTTTATTACAAAGCGAAGGACGGGATCACCTACCAGCTCAACTTCATTGATACCCCGGGGCACGTTGACTTCACCTACGAAGTCAGCCGCTCGCTGGCGGCATGTGAGGGCGCGTTGCTGGTGGTCGATGCCGGTCAGGGCGTAGAAGCCCAATCCGTCGCCAACTGCTACACCGCTATCGAACAGGGCCTGGAAGTCATGCCGGTCCTGAACAAAATTGACCTGCCTCAGGCCGATCCGGACCGGGTCAAGGAAGAAATCGAAAAGATCATCGGCATTGATGCCACCGACGCCGTGGTCTGTAGCGCCAAGACCGGCCTGGGCGTCGACGAAGTGCTGGAGCGTCTGGTTCACACCATCCCGGCACCGACCGGCAACATCGAAGATCCCCTGCAAGCGCTGATCATCGATTCGTGGTTCGACAACTACCTGGGCGTTGTTTCCCTGGTGCGTGTGCGTCACGGCCGCGTCAAGAAGGGCGACAAGATTCTGGTCAAGTCGACCGGCAAGATGCACCTCGTCGATAGCGTGGGCGTGTTCAACCCCAAGCACAGCGCCACCGCTGATCTGAAAGCGGGCGAAGTGGGCTTCATTATCGCCGGCATCAAGGACATTCACGGCGCGCCAGTGGGCGACACCCTGACCCTGAGCACTACGCCGGACGTTCCGGTGCTGCCCGGTTTCAAGCGCATCCAGCCGCAGGTCTACGCCGGTCTGTTCCCGGTCAGCTCTGATGACTTCGAAGACTTCCGCGACGCGCTGCAAAAGCTGACGCTGAATGACTCTTCCCTGCAGTATCTGCCGGAAAGCTCGGACGCGCTGGGCTTCGGCTTCCGCTGCGGCTTCCTCGGCATGCTGCACATGGAGATCATCCAGGAGCGCCTTGAGCGCGAGTACGACCTGGACCTGATCACCACCGCACCGACGGTTATCTTCGAGCTTCTGCTGAAGACCGGTGAAACCATTTACGTCGACAACCCGTCGAAATTGCCAGACCTGTCCACCATCGAGGACATGCGCGAGCCGATCGTGCGGGCGAACATTCTTGTGCCTCAAGAGCACCTGGGCAACGTCATTACGCTGTGTATCGAGAAGCGTGGCATTCAGCACGACATGCTGTTCCTCGGCACGCAGGTCCAAGTGACCTACGATTTGCCGATGAACGAAGTGGTGCTGGATTTCTTCGACCGACTGAAGTCGACCAGCCGCGGTTATGCGTCGCTGGACTACCATTTTGATCGTTATCAGTCGGCAAATCTGGTTCGCCTGGACGTGATGATCAACGGCGACAAGGTCGACGCCCTGGCGCTGATCGTGCACCGTGACAACGCCGCCTACAAAGGCCGCGCGTTGACCGAAAAGATGAAAGAACTGATTCCTCGTCAGATGTTCGACGTGGCAATCCAGGCCGCCATTGGCGGTCAGATTATCGCGCGTACAACCGTCAAGGCGCTCAGAAAGAACGTACTGGCCAAATGTTACGGTGGTGACGTCAGCCGTAAGCGCAAGCTGCTCGAGAAGCAGAAGGCCGGTAAAAAACGCATGAAGCAGGTCGGCAACGTGGAAATTCCACAAGAAGCCTTCCTTGCAGTGCTCAGGTTGGAATAGTCAGGCCCTATGTCACTAAATTTCCCGCTGTTGCTGGTCGTCGCCGTGTTTGTCTGCGGTTTGCTGGCCCTGTTCGATCTGGTCATATTGGCGCCGCGTCGCCGTAACGCGATAGCGAACTATCAGGGCAGCGTGAGCCAGCCTGATGTCGCGGTCGTGGAGCGGTTGAACAAGGAGCCGTTTCTGGTCGAATACGGCAAATCGTTCTTTCCGGTGTTGTTCATCGTTCTGGTCCTGCGCTCGTTTCTGCTTGAGCCGTTCCAGATCCCGTCGGGCTCGATGAAGCCGACGCTGGACGTGGGCGATTTCATCCTGGTCAACAAGTTCTCGTACGGCATTCGCCTGCCGGTGATCGACCTCAAGGTCATCCCGGTCGGAGACCCGCAGCGTGGCGACGTGATGGTGTTCCGCTACCCAAGCGACCCCAACGTCAATTACATCAAGCGGGTAATCGGCTTGCCAGGTGATGTGATTCGCTACACCAACGACAAGCAGTTGTTCATCAACGGTCAGTTGGTGGACAAGCAGTTGATCGGTTCGGAGCCGGGCACGCTGGGTAGCGCAGAGCTTTACAACGAGAAGCTGGGCGAAGTGGAACACCAGATCCGTCAGGAAATGAGCCGCTACCGTGCGCCGCCTGATCATGAATGGACCGTTCCGGCCGCGCACTACTTCATGATGGGCGACAACCGCGACAATTCGAATGACAGCCGTTACTGGGATGATCCCAACATTCCCAAGGACGAGCTGGGCATGGTCCCCGACAAGAATATCGTCGGCAAGGCCTTCGCGGTCTGGATGAGCTGGCCTGAACCCAAGCTCAGCCACTTTCCGAACTTCTCGCGAGTCGGTCTGATCAAGTAACCGATGCGGCGCTGCCATTGGCAGCGCCGTATGTCATTCAGGGCCATGTTGCGTGGCCGATCTCGCAGGTGACAGGGAAGGGCTACTCTTGAAAACAATCATGACGTCTGCCGGTCCGCAAAAAGGCCTCTCGTTCATCGGCTGGCTGGTGTTGCTGGCGATTCTGGCCTTCGCCGGAAGCGCTGCCGCCAAGATCGTGCCGCATTACATGGACTACCTGTCTATGAAGAAAATCATCGAAAGTGCCGGCACTGACCGCACGGCAGACATCACCAACGCCGGTGACCTTTACGCCTATGTGGCCAAAGGTATGCAGGTTAATAACATTCGGGATTTGGATTTGAACAAGGCGTTAACTGTGACGACGGAGAACAACAGGTTCCTCGCTCATTTGAACTACGAAAAACGTGAGTCACTGATCCAGAACATCGATCTGGTGGTCAAGTTCGACCACGAATTCAGCGTGGGTAAACCGTGAGCGTTTCATTGAGTCGCCTGGAGCGTCAGCTCGGCTATACCTTCAAGGATCAGGAGCTGATGATCCTGGCGCTGACCCACCGCAGCTTTGCCGGACGCAACAACGAGCGTCTGGAATTCCTCGGTGATGCCATTCTCAACTTCGTCGCCGGCGAAGCGCTGTTCGAGCGTTTCCCCCAGGCCCGTGAAGGTCAGTTGTCCCGTCTGCGCGCCCGTCTGGTGAAAGGCGAGACCCTTGCGCTTCTGGCCCGCGGTTTCGATCTGGGTGAATACCTGCGCCTGGGCTCGGGTGAGTTGAAGAGCGGCGGCTTTCGCCGTGAGTCGATTCTGGCTGACGCACTGGAAGCCCTGATCGGTGCGATCTACCTCGACGCCGGGATGGACATGGCAAGGGAGCGCGTGCTCGCCTGGCTGGCCAGCGAGTTCGAAACCCTGACCCTGGTCGACACCAACAAAGACCCGAAAACACGACTGCAGGAATTCCTTCAGTCACGCGCCTGCGATCTGCCACGCTATGAAGTGGTGGATATCCAGGGCGAGCCGCATTGCCGAATCTTCTTCGTCGAATGCGAGATCTCTTTATTGAATGAAAAAAGCCGGGGACAAGGCGTAAGCCGTCGCATTGCCGAACAGGTAGCAGCGGCCGCAGCCCTTATCGCCCTGGGTGTGGAGAATGGCAATGACTGATTCACCTGCAACACGCTGTGGCTATGTTGCCATTGTTGGCCGGCCAAACGTGGGCAAGTCGACGCTGCTGAACCACATCCTCGGCCAGAAACTGGCAATCACGTCGCGCAAGCCGCAGACGACCCGGCACAACATGCTTGGCATCAAGACTGAAGGCGCCGTGCAGGCGGTCTATGTCGATACCCCCGGCATGCACAAAAACAGCGACAAAGCGCTTAACCGCTACATGAACAAGACTGCCTCGGCAGCGTTGAAAGACGTCGACGTGGTGATTTTCGTGGTCGACCGCACCAAGTGGACCGAAGAGGACCAGATGGTTCTCGAGCGCGTGCAGTACGTGACCGGCCCGTTGATCGTGGCGCTGAACAAGACCGATCGCATCGAAGACAGGAGCGCGCTGATGCCGCATTTGTCCTGGCTGCAGGAGCAACTGCCGAACGCCCAGATCATCCCGATCTCGGCGCAGCAGGGGCATAACCTGGAAGCGCTGGAGAAGGTCATTGCCGATCAGTTGCCGGAGAATGAGCACTTCTTCCCGGAAGATCAGATCACCGACCGCAGCAGCCGTTTTCTCGCAGCGGAACTGGTGCGCGAGAAGATCATGCGTCAGCTTGGCGCCGAGCTGCCGTACCAGATCACCGTCGAGATCGAGCAATTCAAGCAGCAGGGCAAGACGCTGCATATTCACGCGCTCATTCTGGTCGAGCGCGACGGGCAGAAGAAAATCATCATTGGCGACAAGGGCGAGCGCATCAAGCGTATCGGCTCGGATGCGCGCCGTGACATGGAAGTGTTGTTCGATTCCAAGGTCATGCTCAATCTGTGGGTCAAGGTCAAAGGCGGCTGGTCTGATGACGAGCGCGCGTTGCGTTCGCTGGGTTACGGCGACTTGTAATCTAAGCAGTCTGGTTGTGCCGAACACGTGTGGGAGCGAGCTTGCTCGCGAAGAGGATGTGACATTCAGCATTTGATGTTGACTGGGATCGCCTGTTCGCAGGCAACCTCACTCCCACAGTCGTTTCAGATTGCCCGTCCGGCCGCGTTCTTTCATCGAGATAGCCATGTCACAAACCCCTCCCGTCGGTCAGCTCGCTTATGTGTTGCACAGCCGTGCGTACCGCGAAAACAGCGCACTGGTCGATTTCATTACCCCGAAGGGTCGCTTGCGTGCGGTGTTGCGCAGCGCTCGGGGAAAGGCGGGGACGATGGCGCGTCCGTTCGTGCCGCTCGAAGTGGAGTTTCGCGGCCGGGGCGAGCTGAAGAACGTGGGGCGCATGGAAGGCGTCGGCGTCGCTACGTGGCTGGAAGGCGAGGCGCTGTTCAGCGGTCTCTATCTCAATGAATTGCTGATTCGTCTGTTGCCCGCCGAAGACCCGCACCCGGGCGTGTTCGAGCATTACGCTGCGACCCTTGTGGCCCTGGCCGAAGGGCGCGCGCTGGAACCGTTGCTGCGCTCGTTCGAATGGCGGCTGTTGGACGATCTCGGTTACGGCTTTGCGCTGGATGCAGACGTCAACGGTGATCCCCTGGCCAGCGACGGCCTGTACCGGCTTCAGGTGGACGCAGGCCTTGAGCGGGTGTATCTGTTTCAGCCGGGATTGTTTCAGGGCGCCGAATTGCAGGCGATGTCTGAAGCGGACTGGACTTCGCCGGGCGCGCTGTCGGCGGCCAAGCGTCTGATGCGCCAGGCCCTCGCCGTGCATCTGGGTGGGCGGCCGCTGGTCAGCCGTGAATTGTTTCGCAAACTCTAGCGTCCAGCGGCGCAAACCTAGAAAATCCTTCCTCGCTTGCGCAATCAGCCACTACTGGCTGGCACCGCCACAGTAATCAGGAGAACCCCGTGACCCACAGCACTCGCATTCTGCTCGGCGTGAACATCGACCACGTTGCTACCCTGCGCCAGGCCCGCGGGACGCGCTATCCCGATCCGGTCAAGGCCGCGCTGGATGCCGAGGAAGCGGGTGCCGACGGCATCACCGTGCATTTGCGTGAGGACCGTCGGCACATTCAGGAACGCGATGTATTGCTGCTCAAAGACGTGCTGCAAACGCGCATGAATTTCGAGATGGGCGTCACCGAAGCGATGATGGCGTTCGCCGAGCGCATTCGGCCGGCGCACATCTGCCTGGTGCCGGAAACCCGTCAGGAACTGACCACGGAGGGCGGGCTGGATGTCGCCGGTCAGGAAGCGCGCATCAAGGCGGCGGTGGAGCGGTTGTCTGCCATCGGCAGCGAAGTGTCGCTGTTCATCGACGCCGATGAGCGCCAGATTGCCGCGTCGGCCCGGGTTGGCGCGCCGGCCATCGAGCTGCACACGGGCCGTTATGCCGATGCCGAAACCCCGGCGGCCGTCGCCGAAGAGCTCAAGCGCGTTGCCGATGGCGTTGCTTTTGGTCTGGCCCAGGGCCTGATCGTCAATGCCGGTCATGGTTTGCACTATCACAACGTTGAAGCGATCGCGGCGATCAAGGGCATCAACGAACTGAACATCGGCCATGCGCTGGTGGCCCATGCCCTGTTTGTCGGCTTCAAGTCCGCGGTATCGGAGATGAAGGCGTTGATTCTGGCAGCGGTGAGTTCTTCTCACCGCCAGTGATCTGAAGGGACGACCACCATCGCCTTCGCGAGCAAGCTCGCTCCCACGGGTGATTTGTCCGCAATGACAGCTGCGGTGTTGTCATGCTCCACGAGCGCGCGCGATGGCGCCGTTGTGGGTTTACGGCTTGCGCCCAACGATCACCGCACGCCGCGGTGCCGGCAGTCCTTCCACGGTCTTGCTGTGATCAGCGGGATCGAGAAAGTCGCTCAACGATTGAAAGCGCATCCAGTCGGTGCCGCGCTGTTCCTCTACCGTGGTGGTGCTGACGTCGACGCAGCGCACATCCACAAAACCCGCGCGGCGCAGCCACAGTTCCAGCGCCGGGACTGAGGGCAGGAACCAGACGTTGCGCATCTGCGAGTAGCGGTCTTCCGGCACCAGCACCTGATTCGCGTCGCCTTCGACCACCATGGTTTCCAGCACCAGCTCGCCGCCTTTGACCAGGCAATCCTTGAGTGCCAGCAGGTGATCGATGGGGGATTTGCGGTGATAGAGCACGCCCATGGAGAACACCGTGTCGAAGCCTTCCAGCCGCGCGGGTAGATCTTCCAGGGTGAACGGCAGGTGCCATGCCGGCAGGTTCGGCAGGTAGCGCTGCATGGCCTGGAACTGGCAGAAGAACAGCCAGTTCGGGTCAACGCCGATCACGCTGTCGGCCCCGGCCCCCAGCATACGCCACTGGTAATAGCCGTTGCCGCAGCCCACATCCAGAACGCGCTTGCCTCTCAGATCAAGGTGCGGCGACACCCGCGACCATTTCCAGTCCGAGCGCCATTCGGTGTCGACGTGCACGCCGAACACATCAAAAGGGCCTTTGCGCCACGGCGACAGGCCCATCAGCGCCGCACGGGTCTGCTCGCGGGTGGCATCGTCGCAGTCGGCGTCGAGGATAAAATCGTCCTTGAGCTCGATGCGGCTTGGCGTCAGATCAGGCAAGGCATTCAGGGCGCCTTGCCAGCGTTCGAGGTCGCCGTGACCCTTTTCCATCTTCGCGTCGAGTTGCGCCTGCAGGCCTTGGGCCCAAGCATACAGTGGCGTGCCCGCCAGACGGCGGACCAGGGGAGCGAGATCAATCATGGCAGGGCAATCAACGAGGCGAAATTAAGGCACTGGAACCAGGGCACGACTTTACTGAAACCGGCGGCCAGCAAGCGTTCGCGGTGCTGCTCAAGGCTGTCGGGCTTCATCACGTTTTCGATCGCGCTGCGTTTCTGCGCGATCTCCAGCTCGCTGTAACCGTTGGCGCGCTTGAAGGCGACGTGCAGATCGCTGAGCAGCGCGTGCTCTTCGGTGTCATCAAAGCGCAGCTTCTCCGACAGGATCAGCGCGCCGCCGGGCAGCAGCGACTGGCGAATGCGAGTCAACAGGGCGAGGCGTTGTTCGGGGGCGATGAACTGCAGGGTGAAGTTCAGGGCGACCACCGAAGCCGGCTCAAACGCTAGATTCAAGATATCGCCTTCGATGACCTCCACCGGCAGCAGCTCCTGGTACATCGAGTCCTGAGCGTTCAGGTACTCCCGGCAGCGCTCGACCATTGCCGACGAGTTGTCGATGGCGATCACCCGGCAATCCTCGGTCCGCACATGCCGGCGCAACGCCTGGGTGACGGCGCCCAGTGAGCTGCCCAGGTCGTAGAGCACGCTGTGGGGCTGGGCGAACTGCGCCGCGAGCACGCCGAGGTTTTCGACGATGGTCGGGTAGCCCGGTACCGAGCGCTTGATCATGTCCGGGAACACCCGCACGACGTCTTCGTTGAAAGCGAAGTCGGGCACCTGGGGCAGCGGCTGGGCGAATAGGCGGTCGGGTTCTGGGCTCACGGCGATTCCGGGGGACAAGGCGAAAAGTGCGGCATTTTAGCCAATTCCGTCCCTCGGCTGGAACCTCATCTCATCGTTCGTGTGCAGACGTTTGCCCCTCAACGGCAAAAGCCGCCCCGGTTGCACCTGGGCGGCTGAGACGCAAGCCGTGTTATCAGTATGTCCAGCTTACCGACGCGGTTAAGTTGCGTGGATCACCGAAGTTGCTTTGGTTGTAGCGCAGGCTCTGTTGGTATTTCTCGTTGGTGAGGTTGTTGAGGTTGAACTGGGTGCTCCAGTGCTGATCGATGTCATAGCGGGTCATCAGGCCGATGAGCGCGTAGGCGTCCTGCCGGGCGGCCGGTGCGTCGTCGTTCTGGGTCTTGCTCTGCCAGCTCAGGCTGCCGCCGACCTTGACCTTCGGTGCCATTGGCAACTGGTAGGTCATGGACGACGTCAGGGCGTGGCGCGGGATGAATTTGCGCGCACGGCTGTCGTTGTCGTCGGTGATATAGACGTAGGTGTACCCGCCGTTGATTTGCAGGCCGGGTGCCACTTCGCCGGACGCTTCCAGCTCCAGGCCGCTGCTGTCGTAGGACATCGCCTCGTACACGTAGCCGCCAAGGCTGGCGTCATACACCGAACTGCCCGGCACGTTGTCCTGCTTGGCATGGAACACCGCTGCGCTGACGTTGAGCTTCTTGTCCAGCAACTGGCCCTTGATGCCCGCTTCATAGCTTTTGCCTTCAAGCGGATCGAGCACCCGGCCTTGGCCGTCGAGGTAATACTGCGGATTGAAGACTTCGGTGTAACTGGCGTACAGCGCGTATTCCGGGGTCAGGTCGTAGACGATACCGGCATACGGCGTGACTTTGCCGTGAATGCGCACCTTGCGCGCGGAGCCGTAGTTGTCGCCATTGCTGTCGGCGCTGAGCATGCGGGCACCGGTGATCAAATGCAGGTCGTCGGTCAGGCTGAAACGCGCGCCGGCGTAGACGCTCTTCTGGCGATCGGTGTAGTTCGACGTCGCAGCGGGCAACGCGGCGACGTAATTCGGCCGCGGCAGGTAGCCATGCAGCGCATCTTCAAGGGTGACAGGCGAGTAGTTGAGTATGTCGCCATACTGCGAGGATTCGCGGTTGCGCTGGCGTGCAGCGTTCGCCCCCAGCGTGAGTTGATGTTCGCGACCGCCCAGCATGAAGGGGCCGCTCAGGGAGTAATCGCCACTGAGTTCGAGGTTTTTGTCTTTGTACTTGGAGCCCAGACCGCTGTAGCCGGTCGGCGAGTCGGTGGAGCTCAACATGTAGAACATCTCGGTGTCTTCGCGGTGCTCGGCGCCGGCGACGGTCAGCTTCGACTTCCAGTCATTGGCGAAGGTGTGCTCCCACTCGGCAAACGCGCGTTGCGTGTGAACATCCCAATGCACCCACGGCTGGGAAATATTGGAATGGGTGCTGCTGTAATGGATGGCGTTGCCATTGCCATCGACCAACGGCAGTGCGCCCCAGCTTGAGCCATTGGCGTTGGTTTTCTGGTCTTCGTAACCAAGGGTCAGCGTGTCACTGTCGCTCAAGTCGAATGCCAGCAGACCGCTGAAGATGTTCTTCTCGCGAGAGTAGCGATCAAGGTATGAGTTGCCGTTCTCGTTGGCGTAGATGACGCGTCCGCGCACGTTGCCTGAGTCGGTCAGTGGCCCGGAAACGTCGATGTCCACCCGGCGTTTGTCCCAGGAACCGGCAGTCACGTCGATCTTCGCCTGGGGATCGTAGGTCGGGCGTTTGCGGATGAAGTTGACCGTGGCCGAAGGGTTGCCGGATCCGGACATCAAACCGTTGGCGCCGTGAACGATATCGACCTGTTCGTAGGGCGCCAGGTCAATGTCGCCCACCAGCAACCCATTGGTCATCGGCATGGCCGTGCCGTCGTACTGGAAGTTGTTGATGTCGAAACCGCGCGCGGTGAAATAGGTGCGGTCAGTTTCGACTTTTTGCACGTTGACGCCGGGGGTACTGGTTAATACGTCGCGAATGCTGTTGAGCTTGAAGTCATCCATTTGCTCGCGCTTGATGTTGGTAATACCTTGAGGCGTTTGCTGTTTGGTCAGGTCCAGCCGGGTAGTGGTACTGCCGGGTTTGCCTTGATAACCGAGCGGGTCGCCGGTGTCACCGTAGGTGGCCGTTGACGTCACGTCGGTGGCGGGCAGGCTGAGCGCTGTGTCTTCGGCATTCGCTGTGTTAAGCACGCTCAGTGCGATTAACGAAAGGGCCTTTGGGCAAAAGGGGATCGAGTGGCGCATGGCGGGCGAAGCTCCGGCGAATGTAACGAATGATGATGGTTCTCAAGTATCGGCAAGTTATAATTGAGAATCAATGTCATTTATCGATGTTCACCCCACCGCATTAAAGCTTTCCCATCCTCAGTCGAAGAACCTTAGTTGCAACCCATTTCATTACCAGACACAGGGAACCGTGGCATGCATGCGTTCAAGGCGTTGTACGAGTCCGTCGAGCGGCAGTTTTTCGATTCTTTGACCAAGAAGCTGTCGAGCCTTTTCCTGATGGTGATGGTGAGCGCCCTGGTGTACTGGGTGGCCGTGAGCATCCGCGCGGACATTCTGCTTCAGTTGCGCAGCGCGCAGTTGCCGGCGGGGACGCTAGGCATGATCGAAGGCAAACTCGATGTGCTGAGCAACGCCATTCTGGGCAGTACGCTGTTCACCCTGTGCCTGGTCAGTTTCATGGTCTGGTATTTCCGCCACCTGATCGTGCGGCCGGTGACCCAGATGACGCTGGCGCTGGAAGGCATTGCCAATGGCGAGGGCGACCTGTCCAAGGACTTGCCGCTGTTGACCCATGATGAAATTCGCGTGCTGGCGAGCACCTGCAACCGGTTTCTCGCCAAGCAGCGGGAGATCATCAGCAGCGTTCAGGCGCTGACCGTGCACATTGCCGTGGAGTCCGCGCGCTCGCTGAAAAACATCAGCGATTCCAGCGACAGCGCGACCCATCAGGCGCGCTTCGCCAGGGAAGTCATGGAGCAGAGCAACGACGCAGTCGGGCGGATTGCCGAAGTGTCCCGGCAGACCCAGGGCATTTCCGGGACCACCGCGCAGAACCTCAGCATGGCCCGCGACTCCTACACCGAGCTGCTGGAAGTGACCGGCAACATCAGTGAGATTTCCACCAGCCTGAATGAGTTCGGCACGCTGGTGTCGGCGCTGAACCAACGCTCGTCGAGCATCAAATCCATCGTCGGATTGATTCAACAGATTTCCTCCCAGACCAACCTTCTGGCGCTCAACGCGGCGATCGAGGCGGCGCGTGCGGGGGAGAGCGGCCGTGGTTTCGCGGTGGTTGCCGACGAAGTCCGGACCCTGGCCCAGAACGTCAGTCGCGCCACCGAGGACATTTCCCAGAACATCGACGCCATGCTGCTGGAAGTGAGCTCGACCCACGAGCAGACCACCCAGATCAGCCATAGCGCCCGGGAGACCCAGAAAGTGGTCGAGCGCGCGTCAGGGCATTTCGAGAGCATGATCGGCGATTTCGAATCCACTCACATCAAGTTGGAAGACATCGCCTCGCACATCTTGCAGTTCGCCGACAGCAACACCGGCATCAATAACCGCGTCACCCAGATTCATGCGGACAGCCAGTCCATCGACCAGCGCATGCAGCATTCCGCTACCGCCACCCGCGATCTGTCGGGCGTGGCGGAAAAGGTCCAGGCGCTGCTGGGCCGGTTCGTCCTCGGGCACGGCGCGCTGGACGCTGGCATTACCCGCGCCAGCCACTGCCGCGACCGGCTCCAGGTACGCCTGGCCGCGTTGCAACGTGAGGGCGTCAACCTGTTCGATCAGAACTACAAACTGATTCCCGGGACTGACCCCAAGCAATACACGACCAGCTACAGCGAGCGCTTCGCCCAGATCTGTCAGGAGGAGTGCGACGCGCTGACCAAAGGCACGCTGGGGGGCAAGGTCACCTTCATCGTCGACGCCAAGGGCTACTGCCCGGTGAATAACAGCTGGGTGTCGAAAAAACCTACGGGTGACCGGGCTGTCGACCTGCCGGTCTGCCGGAACAAGCGCATGTTCGCTGACCCCATCGGCCTGCGTGCAGCGGGTAACCAACAGCGCTTCCTGTTGCAAACCTACCTGCGCGACACGGGGGAAATCATGACCGAGATCGACGTGCCGTTTTTCTTCGACGGCCGTCATTGGGGCAACTTGCGCATGGGCTTCGATGCGGCGCAGTTACTGACCGAATGACGGGGCTTACGCCAGTGCTTGGCGACTTGCATGGACGGGGACAGATTGATTTACGGAGACGCGGGTAAATACATGGACGGGGACAGATTTATTTACGGAGAAGCGTGTAAATAAATCAGTCCCCTTTCGATCACGATCCTTTCGATCAGTTCACGGTGATCACGCAATCGAAGGTGCGTTCTGGCGCCACTTCCGGCGCCCACGGCTGCTGGTAGACCATCATCAGATGGCCCGTGCCTGCATTGGCGGCTCGGTAGCGCCAGACCGACTGACCGCCTTCACCCACCAGGCCTACATCTTTAGAGGCATTGAACACCTCCGGCCCGAGGCTGGCGAGTATCGACGGCGCGGGGTTTTGCATCAGCCAGCGGTACCCGGTGGTGGGGTTGCTGGGCAGCATCAGCATGAGGGTCTGGCCGGTTTTGAGGGTGAGCGGGCAGTCTTGCTGATCGTCTAGGGAAACGATCTGCTTCGGTGTCGCCGCGCAAGCGGCAAGGAGGGAGAGGCTGAGCGGGACGAGCAGGCGGGCAGGGGTCATGAAGGCTCCGGTCGTGGGCAACGTTTGGGGTGAGGATAACCGAAGATCGGGTAGTTTTAAGCGTGCCTGGACGGGGACAGATTAATTTACGGAGAAGCGTGTAAATAAATCAGTCCCCTTTGATGCGCTGCCGCGTGATGCTCGGTTCAGCCTGCACCTCAACCACGTTCGCATGTGACTGGGCCAAATGCGTTGGTTCAGAGAACGAATTGGGAAATGTACCTGGAAATTTCGACGATGGAGGTCTTCCCGGTGAATTCGAACTTCACTTTGCCCAGGGCGGAGAAGTAGATCTCGAGTTCCGAGTCGAGGTCGAAGGTGCCGGACGTTTCCACCGAGTAGGCCACGATGTTTTTATACGGCAATGAAGTGAAGTCCTTCTTGCTGCCGGTAATGCCTTGCACGTTGACGGAAATGATCCGCTTGGTCGTGAAGACAACGCCGTCGCGCATCGACTTGTAGGCGTCGATGACGGTTTCATCCTCAAGCAGCAGCGCGGCCACACGCTCAGCGTATTCGTTGTTCTGCTTGAGTTTGAAAAAGCCTTTGTTGTTGAAGTCGAGCATGTTGAACTCCTTGTCTGTGAGGCCGACTTCCACAGGTCACGATTCGCCCCTGTGGAAGTGATGCTGGTCCGTCTTAGAACAATATCTTCGCCACATCCGCAAAGCGTTTAGCGAAGTGTGCGGTGATGCCTTCTTTCAGGTAATCCGGCAGTTCTTCGAAGTTGCCACGGTTGGCTTCCGGGAGAATCAGCTCGTAGATCTTCTGCCGCCGCGCCGCAATGACCTTCTCCCGCACGCCGCCAATCGGCAGTACGTGGCCGGTCAGCGTCAGTTCGCCGGTCATCGCCACGCCTTTTTTGGGCGCCTGGTTACGCGCCAGCGACAGCAGCGCGCTGGCCATGGTCACGCCCGCACTTGGCCCGTCTTTCGGCGTCGCACCTTCCGGCACGTGCAAGTGGACGAAGGCTTCGTCGAAGAAGCTCTTATCGCCGCCAAACTTCGCCAGATTGGAGCTGACGTAGCTGTAAGCGATTTCGGCAGATTCCTTCATCACGTCGCCCAGCTGGCCGGTGAGCTTGAAGCCGCGGTTGAGCGTATGGATCCGTGTCGCTTCGATCGGCAGCGTCGCGCCGCCCATGCTGGTCCAGGCCAGGCCGGTGATCACGCCGGTGCCCGACAGCACTTGCTCGTTGCGGAATACGGCCATGCCCAAGGAGGCTTCCAGCTCTTTCGGGCCGATCTTGACCACGGTGTCCGGGTTGTCCAGCAGCTTGACCACCGCTTTGCGCACCAGTTTGCCCAGCTGTTTTTCCAGCTGCCGCACTCCGGCTTCCCGCGCGTACCCGTCAATCACCGCGCGCAATGCACTGTCGCTGATCATCAGGCTGTTTTTCGAAACGCCGGCCTTGGCCAGTTGCTTGGGCCACAGGTGGCGCTTGGCAATGGCGAGCTTTTCTTCGGTGATATAGCCGGACAGCCGAATCACTTCCATCCGGTCCAGCAGCGGGCCGGGGATCGAGTCCAGGGTGTTCGCGGTGCAGATGAACAGGACCTTCGAGAGGTCCAGACGCAGGTCCAGATAGTGGTCGAGGAATTCGACGTTCTGCTCCGGGTCCAGGGTCTCGAGCAGCGCCGAGGCCGGGTCGCCCTGGAAGCTCTGGCCCATCTTGTCGATCTCGTCGAGCATGATGACCGGGTTCATGACCTCCACGTCTTTCAGCGCCTGCACCAGCTTGCCCGGCTGGGCGCCGATGTACGTGCGACGGTGGCCCTTGATCTCGGCCTCGTCGCGCATGCCGCCAACGCTGAAGCGGTAGAACGGACGGCCCAGGGATTCTGCGATGGATTTGCCGACGCTGGTTTTACCCACGCCCGGCGGGCCGACCAGCAGCACGATGGAGCCGGAGATTTCACCCTTGTAGGCGCCGACGGCGAGGAACTCGAGGATGCGGCTCTTGATGTCATCGAGGCCGGCGTGGTGTTGATCGAGCACCTTGCGCGCATGTTTCAGATCGAGCTTGTCGTCACCGAACACGCCCCACGGCACCGAGCTTGCCCAGTCCAGGTAATTACGGGTGACGGCGTATTCCGGCGAACCGGTTTCCAGCACCGACAGCTTGTTGATCTCTTCGTCGATGCGCTTGCGCGCCTGCGGTGGCAGGGTCTTGCCCACCAGGCGCTCTTCGAACTGTTCGATGTCAGCGCTGCGGTCGTCCTTGGTCAGCCCCAGTTCCTGCTGAATGACCTTGAGCTGTTCCTTGAGGAAGAACTCACGCTGGTGCTCGCCGATCTTGCGGTTCACTTCGGCGGAGATTTCTTTCTGCAGGCGCGCGACTTCGACTTCCTTGCGCAGCATCGGCAGGACTTTTTCCATGCGCTTGAGCACGGGCACGCAATCGAGCACCTGCTGCAGCTCGACGCCTGTGGCGGAGGTCAGGGCAGCGGCGAAGTCGGTGAGCGGCGACGGGTCGTTAGGGCTGAAGCGATTGAGGTAGTTCTTCAATTCTTCGCTGTACAGCGGGTTGAGCGGCAGCAGCTCCTTGATCGCGTTGATCAGCGCCATGCCGTAGGCCTTGACCTCGTCGGTCGGCTCGTTGGGCTGATGCGGGTATTCGACCTCCACCAGAAACGGCGGGCGGTGGTGCTTGAGCCAAGTCTTGATGCGCACGCGGCTCAGGCCCTGGGCGACGAACTGCAGCTTGCCGTTTTCACGGCTGGCGTGGTGCACCTTGACCAGCGTGCCGTACTCCGGCAACGCCTTGGTGTCGAAATGACGGGGATCGTCGGGCGGGGTGTCCATGAAGAACAGCGCCAGGGAGTGGTGATCAGACTTGCTGACCAGCTCCAGCGTTTCGGCCCAGGGCTCTTCGTTGACGATGACCGGCAGCACTTGGGCGGGGAAGAAAGGACGGTTGTGGATCGGAATGATGTACACCTGATCCGGCAGGTTCTGGCCGGGCAGGGCGAGGCGCTTGCTGTCGGAGCCGAGGATTTCGTGCTCGTGATCGTCGTTCGGGTGCGGCTGGTTGGCGTCGGATTGCTGGTCGCTCATGGGGCACCTGCATAAATGGAGATGAGCCTTAGATGGGGCAGATTGGCTCAGGTTTCAATAGCGTCGGTCGATAGCAATGACGGGGGATCGTTTTAAAGCCTGTAAGGCGTTGCGCCAGGCCTTGGCATTCCACTAATGAAGGCCATGTGCTTTGCTGGAAGTCCGTCTGATATCGCTGACCGCCGATGTGGGCTACGCTGGAAATCATCGCCACGGAGGCTCTGCCGGCCTCGCTGTCTGGAACATCTGTCATGCGCCACGTTTTTATTTCATTGTTGCTGGTTGTAACCGCGCTGCAGGGCACCCTTGCCAGTGCGGCCAGCCTGACCGCCGAATTCGTTGATGCCCAGGGCAAGCCGCTTCCCGACGCGGTGCTTACCCTGCGCGGCGCAACGGCGCCGCCTGCCGGGCCGATGAAAGCCGACATGGACCAGCGCGATGTGCAATTTGCCCCCCACGTGCTGGCCGTCCGCAGTGGGACGGAAATCAGTTTCCCCAACAGCGATCAAATCCGCCATCAGGTGTATTCGTTCTCGACGCCCAAGCGTTTTGAATTGCGGTTGTATGGTGGTACCCCGTCGGCCCCCGTGCTGTTCGACAAGCCGGGCGTGGTCGTGCTCGGCTGCAACGTCCACGACAACATGATCGGGTATGTGTACGTCACCGACGATGGCTGGTTCGGCGTCAGCAACGACAAGGGCGCGCTGACCCTGGATCAAGTGCCCGCCGGTCACTACGCCGTCACTCTCTGGCACCCCCAGGGGGCCGACATGCTGCCCGTGTCCGGTGGCGACATCGACATCCCGGCCGGCGGCCTCAAGCAACGGTTCAGCATCGCTGTGCAGCCCAATGCCGATAACACCCCGGCCGCGCCGACGCCCAGCGCGTTCGGCGATGCCTTTCATAAAGCAGCCCACGAATGAAGGTGCGCATCAGCTTTCAGGCGCGGATTGCCGGCGTGTTGATCATGCTGCTGCTGATCGTGGTCTTCGCCGTGTTTATTGCGGTGAGAGCGGCGACCCAGGACGCGGTTCGCAAGCAGGCCCAGGCACAGCTCGAAGTCGGCACCCGGGTGTTCGAAGGTTTGCTGGAAATGCGCGGCAAGCGGCTGCGCGACGCCGTGCAATTGCTGTCCACCGATTTCGGCTTCCGTGACGCCGTGGCATCGGCGGACTCGGCGACCATCCGCTCGGTGCTGCTCAATCACGGCGCCAGAATCAACGCCAATGACATGTTTCTGCTGGGCATGGACGGCACGGTCATGGCCAGCACAGTCGCGCAGATCCCCGAAGGCTCGCCGTTTCCCTACACCCAGGCGTTGCGTGAGCTCAAGGGTAAGAATCAGTCGATGCTCATCGTGCCGTTGCAGGGCCAGCCGCACTTGCTGGTGGAGAGCACGGTCCTCGCACCGCTGCCGATTGCGCGCGTGGTGATGGGCTTCAGCATGGACGGTGATCTGGCGCAGGAACTGCGCTCGTTGAGCGGTTTGCAGGTGTCGTTTCTGTCGATCGTGCAAAAGCAGCCGGGTCAGATGATCAGCACCCAGCCGGCGCCGCTGTTCGACAGCCTGCGCGGGGTGATGATGAACCCGCCCAGCGACGAGATGCAGATGACCGAGCATCAGAACCAGAGTTTTCTGAGCAAAACCCTGCGCCTGGGGAGCAACAGCGACAGCGAGGTCGTGGCCCTGCTGCAGAGCCCGCTGGATCAGGCCATGCAGGCATTCGCGCCGCTGGACAAGACGCTGTTCTGGATCACTGTCGTGGCGCTGGCGTGCTCGCTGGTCGGCGCGTTGTTACTGGCGCGCAACCTGTCGCGGCCGGTGAGTGCCCTGGCCCAGGCGGCCCGGCGCATTGGCGAAGGTGATTACGCCACCCCCGTGGTGCTGGATCGCCGGGATGAACTGGGGCTGCTCGCCAGCGCTATCAATTCGATGCAGAGCGGGATCGCCGAGCGTGAGCTGCAACTGGCCCACAACGCCCTGCATGATCCACTCACCGGGCTGCCCAATCGCGCGCTGGTCATGGAACGCCTCGGCAGCGCAGTCATTGCTCAACGGCCAGTGGCCCTGCTTTATCTGGGCATCGATAACTTCCGCGCGATCAGTACCAACGTCGGTCTCGAGGGAGTCGAGCAACTGCTGCGCATCATCAGCGAGCAACTGCAGGAGCCGCTGCGTCCCGGTGATACGGTGGCGCGGCTCTCCGACAACGAATTTCTGCTGCTGGTGCACAACGCTGAAACCGACAGTGCCGTCGCGGTGGCCGACCGGCTGCAGCGTCTATTGGTCAAGCCTCAGCGCATTGGCGAGCAGGACATCGCGATGGATGCCTGCATCGGCATCGCGGCCTATCCGGCCAATGGCGATTCGGCGTCCGAGTTGCTCAGACGTGCCTCCATTGCGCGGCAAGACGCGGCGCAGCTGCCGGGCCGTCTGCAGGTCTATGTGGACGGTCGCGATGTCGCCCACTTGCGCCAGATCAGCCTGATCCGCGACCTGCGTCAGGCCGCGCGCAATGGCGAACTGTCCCTGCATTACCAGCCCAAACTGGATATCCGCAACGGCCGCGTGACTCAGGCCGAAGCCTTGCTGCGCTGGCAGCACCCGCAATTCGGCTCGTTGTCCCCGGCCGAGTTCATCGTGCTGGCAGAGCGCACCGGCAGTATTCAGATCCTCACCAACTGGGTGATCGAAGAAGCCCTGCGCCAGTTGGCCGAATGGGCGTATCGCGGTCTGGTTCTGCAAGTGTCGGTGAACATCTCGGCGGACGACCTGTTGGACGGCAATCTGGCTGACCGCGTTGCTGCGCTGCTCAAGCTGTACCGCGTGCCGGCCGAACAGTTGATTTTCGAGATCACCGAAAGCGCCATCATGCGCGAGCCCGAGCAGTCGCTGAAGGTGCTCAATCGCCTGCGCGAATTCGGCATCAGCCTGTCGGTGGATGATTTCGGCACCGGTTACTCCTCGCTGGCGCACCTCAAGCGGCTGCCGGTGCAGGAATTGAAGATCGATCAGTCCTTCGTGCGCGATCTGGATGAAACCAGCGAAGACGCCGTCATCGTGCGGTCGACCATCGAGATGAGCCACAACCTGGGCCTGAAGGTGGTCGCCGAGGGCGTCGAGTACGAACACAGCCTCCGTCTGCTGGAGCGGTGGCACTGCGATACCGCGCAAGGCTACCTGATCAGCCGTCCGCTCGATGCGATCGCTTTCGAAGCCTGGATTGCCCGCTCCCAGCTCCCACCCCGCATGACGGTGTATTGATGGAACACGGATTTATGGCACGACGCCTTTCGACGTACTTGAATCCCGTGCTGCTTGCCAGCGTGGTCGGAGGCTGTGCGACATGGTTCGCGCCGGCGGCCGAAGCCGAGCAGGGGCGCCTGATCGCCACCGGCGGCGCCAGCAGCATTGAAGGCGGCGCAGGCGGCGGGATCATCCCCTGGGCCATGCTGGCCGGGTATGACGAGCAGGGCGAGTGGGGCGGCAACGCGTTCGCCACCCACGTCGACTTGCCGGACTACACCCTCGATGTGGTCGGCGCTGCAGCGTCCTACGGCAATCGGATTGAGGTTTCCTACGCCCATCAACGCTTCGACCTGGGCTCACTGGTCAGCAAGCTCAACCTCCCGGATGACAACCTCACCCAGGACATCTTCGGCGTGAAGGTTCGCCTGTTTGGCGACCTGATCTACGATCAGTTGCCGCAGGTGTCGGCGGGGCTGGAATACAAACACCAGAATGATTTCCTCATCCCCAGTCTGGTGGGCGCCAAGCGCGATTCGGACGTCGAGGGTTATGTCACCGCGAGCCGTCTGTTCATGGGCGCGGCCTTTGGCTACAACCTGGTGGTCAACGCCGGCCTGCGTTACAGCCGTGCCAACGAAACCGGGTTGATGGGCTTTGGCGGCGACCGGCGCGATACCCGCAGCGTACTGAAAGAGGGCGGCGCAGCCATCCTGTTCAACCCGCACTGGGCAGTGGGCATGGACTACCGCGAGAAGCCCGACAATCTGTCGTTCGCCGGCGAAAGCGACTGGGCGGACTTCTTTGTCGGCTGGTTTCCCAACAAGCATGTTTCCGTGGTGCTGGCCTACGCCCGGCTCGGTGAAATCGCCACGCTGGACAACCAGAACGGCACCTACCTTTCCGTGCAGGGGAGTTTCTGATGGGGCGGTCTCTGCGGCTGATTCTCGGGCTCAGTCTGTCGTTGCTGGCGGGGTGCGCCCAACAGCCGCCCAAGGACGACAGCCTCTATCAGGACCTGGGCCAGCGCGCCGGCATCCAGAAAATCGTCGAAGGCATGCTGCTGCACATTGCTCAGGATGACCGCATTTATAAATACTTCGCCAAGGTCGACATCGTTCGGGTACGCGACAAGCTGGTGGAAAGGTTTTGCGTCGAAGCCGGCGGGCCGTGCACGTACACCGGTGACTCCCTGGAAGAAGTGCACAAGGGCATGAAACTCAGCCGCAGCGATTTCAATGCGTTGGTCGAGAACCTTATCGATGCGATGAACGAGCAGCACATTCCGGTGACCACGCAGAACCGTTTTATTGCCAGGCTGGCGCCCCAGCGTGGTGAGGTGATCGAGAAGTAGGGGCGCTAAAGGGGGCCGCAAAAGGGGACAGATTTATTTACGGTGAGGCGCAAAAGGGGACAGATTTATTTACGGTGAAGCGTTGTAAATAAATCTGTCCCCTTTTGAGCGGTCCCCTTTTGAGCGTTTCGGCGCGCATAAAAAAGGCGGTCACCTTTCGGGACCGCCTTTTCTTTTACTGCACGACGCTAATCAGTGAAGCGGATCAATCCGGCAGTTTGTAGGCGATGACGTAATCGCCCTGTTTGGTGCCCAGCGAACCGTGACCGCCTGCAACGACCAGCACGTATTGCTTGCCGTCCTTGCCGGTGTAAGTCATCGGCGTGGTCTGGGCGCCTGCTGGCAGGCGGCCTTCCCACAACTGCTTGCCGTTACGAACGTCGTAGGCGCGCAGGTACTGGTCCAGCGTGGCACTGAGGAACGACACACCACTGGCAGTGATGAACGTGCCGCCCAGGCTTGGAACGCCCATGGTCAGCGGGATCGGAACCGGCGCGCTGTCACGCACGGTGCCGTTCTTGTGCTTCCAGATGGTCTGGTGGTTAGTCAGATCGACCGCCGCCACATAACCCCACGCTGGCGCCTGGCACGGCAGGCCCATTGGCGACAGCATTGCTTCGAGGATCACACCATAAGGCGCGCCCTTGTTCGGCTGCACGCCTTCGGTTTCGCTCTTGCGACCCGGGCCGCCTGCGACTTCAGCCGCCGGCACCAGTTTGGAACGGAACGCCATGTAGCTCGGGTTCACGAAAGCAATCTGACGCACCGGATCGACCGAAATGCCGCCCCAGTCGAACACGCCGAAGTTACCCGGGTACACCAACGTGCCTTGCAGCGACGGCGGAGTGAACGGACCTTCATAACGCAGGGATTTGAAGTCGATGCGGCACAGCATCTGATCAAACGGCGTCACGCCCCACATGTCGCGCTCTTTCAGCGGCGGCGGCATGAAGTTCAGGTCGGACTTCGGCTGCGTAGGCGAGGTGTGATCGCCGGCGACAGCGCCTTGGGGTACAGGGATTTCATTGATCGGCACGATGGGCTGACCGTTGCTGCGGTCCAGCACATAGATGCTGCCCTGCTTGGTGGAGGCCAGAACAGCAGGCTTCACGCCGTCAGCGGTTTTCATGTCCATGAGCGTTGGCTGACCGCCGACGTCCATGTCCCACAGGTCGTGGTGGGTGAACTGGAAGCTCCATTTCACGTGACCGGTGGCGATGTCCAGCGCGACCAGACCGGCGCTGAATTTCTCCGAGGCCTCGGTGCGGTCGCCGCCCCACTGATCAGGCATCTGGTTGCCCATCGGCAGGTAGAGCATGCCCAGCTTTTCGTCGACGCTGAACATCGACCACATGTTGGGCGAGTTGCGGGTGTAGGTCTTGCCCTCGGCAAGCGGCGTGGTGTCGTCCGGATTGCCGCTGTCCCAGTTCCAGACCAGACGGCCGGTGTGCACGTCGAACGCACGGATCACGCCCGACGGTTCGTCGGTGGAAACGTTATCGGTGACGTGACCGCCAATGACCACGAGGTCTTTGGTCACTGCCGGTGGCGACGTCGAATAGTAACCGCCCGGTGCGTAAGTGCCGATGTTGGCGCTCAGGTCGATCGAACCGTTGGTGCCGAAGTCTTCACACATCTTGCCGGTGTCGGCGTTCAGGGCGATCAGACGGGTGTCGGCGGTTGGCAGGAAGATGCGACGCGGGCAGGCATTGGCTGCGCCGGCAACCGCCGGAGCGGCCGGGCTTTGCGCAGGTGCGGCAGCGTCGGTCGGCGCGGTGGCAGCGTAGGCGGCGTCATCGTGATACGACACGCCACGGCAGGTCATGTGCGCCCAACCCTTGAAGTTGGCCGCCTTGCCGCTGCTGATCTTCGGATCGAAGCGCCAGATTTCCTTGCCGGTGTCCGGGTCCAGTGCGATGACCTGGCTGTGCGGCGTGCAGACGTAGAGCATGCCGTTGACTTTCAGCGGGGTGTTTTCGGCCGTGGTCTCACCCGGGTCGTTCGGACCCGGAATGTCGCCCGTGCGATAGGTCCACGCCGGGACCAGCTTGCTGACGTTGTCCGGGGTGATCTGCGACAGCGGCGAGTAGCGATCGCCGAAGGCCGTGCGGCCGTAGGACTGCCAGTCGCCGTCAGGCATGGCCGGCGCGGCGCTGGTGGTGCCGGCGGTTTCGCGGTCCAGTTGGCCTTTGATTTCACCGGGGTTAGTGAATTGGCTGGCCAGCGCGGCGATGCCCGCCACGATCACAGCGGCGCCCAATGCGCGGGTACCCGTATCGCCGACCTGGCCACGCAGGACCGGACGACGGAACCATGGCAGCAGCATCACGATGCCCAGGGCAAACCAGAGTGCCAGACGCGGCACCAGCTGCCACCAATCCAGACCCACTTCCCACAGCGCCCACACGGTACTGGCGAACAGCACCAGTGCGTACAGGCCGAATGCCGCGCCGCGACCCATCATCAGCAGGACGCCGGTGATGGCGAAGCCGATGCCGGCCAGCAGGTAGTAAAGCGACCCGCCCAGCGTCAGCAGTTTGATGCCGCCGACCAGCAAGGCCAGGCCCATTATCAGAATGACCAGCCCGAGCAAGCTCGGAAGCAGGCGACCCTTACCGAAAGCACCCTCAGTGCTCATAAGTGTTGTACTCCGTAACGATGTGGTGGTTAACGCGTGTTGGCGTGAAGGCGCGGCGGATAAGCCATGCCTTCAATGCCGATGCCTGGGTGCAGACGGGCGAGCTGGGCTGATCAGAACGAGGACTGGATTTTCAACCCCGCGACCAGCGCGTCATCAACCTGATTCACACCGCCCGGATGGCGGATGAATTGCAGATTCGGGCGCACGGTCAGCCAGTTGGCGACGTGCACGCCGTAGTAGATTTCGGCGTTGTATTCGGTGTCCTGCACGGGCAGGAACGCCGGGTCGTTGTAGTCCGAAACGCCTTCGGCCTGATTGCGCAGGTTGCTGTTCTTGCGGTACGCCGGGTTGACGTGGATGCGGCTGATGCCGACGCCGATGTCATCCTCGGGGCGCGCATCGAACGGGCCTTTGTACGTCGCACCGAGGGCAACGAAGTTGTCGATCATGTTGGTTTTCTTGTCGTGCAGCGTGCCGTTGGCGAACAGGCTCAAGCCGCGGTCGTTGTCGCCGGACTCGCTGCTGACTTGCTGGCGCAGGGTCAGCCACATGCCGTGTTTGCTGGACGACGAGGCGTAGTCATCGCCACTCCGGGCGGCGTATCGACCGTTGCTGTCCTTGGAAACGTCGCTGCTGTCGGCGGTGCTGTAGTAGTAACCGGCGCGGTATTCGCCCGGCAGGCCGTTGACCTTCGGCGACCAGACCACCTCGACCGGCAACACGGCGCCCTGGGTACCGCTGCCGCTGAGTTTGAAGGCGTTATCGTTTTCCAGGTTGGAGGGGTTCTGTTCGAACGCACCAACCTGCACGAACAGTTCAGGGGTCAGCTGATATTTGACGCGCATTGCCCACTGGCTGACCGGCCAGTTGTACCAGATCCCGCCGTCCCAGTTGCCGACCTGGGAGCCGCACAGTGCCAGGTTCTGGAAGTCGCACGGGAAGGTGTTGAAATCTTCGCCTTCATTGAACCGGCCGACCTTGACGCTGAGGGTCTGGTCGAGAAATTTCTGCTGGTACCAGAGGTCGGTCAGGCGCGTCACGTTGCCGCGGCCCCAGACTTCCTGGGACGACGAAATGGTGCCGGTGCGCGGATCGCCCACGCGGTCGTTGCTGATGTTGTCGCCGTTACGGTTGGTGAGGGTCAGTTGAAATTCAGCGTCGTGCCAGCCGAGGATCTTCTGCAGATCCATGTGCGCACCGAGGGCGAACTGGTCGCTGTAACGGGTCGCCTTGTCGTGGTTGTAACCGCCGTGCAGGTTGGAGCCCACTTCGATGACTGAGTCGAGCTTGAAGTCGTAGCCCTGTTCGGAAAGCTCACTGCGCTTGCCGCCCCAGTCACCCAGCATCCACGGCGACGCGCTGTCGAACGCCGGTGCAGCATGGGCACAGCTTGCAAACTCCAATGCGGCAAGGCTCAGGGCGCTGGCATGACGAAGGGCTCGGGACGATTTGCAGGTCGGGCGTTTCAGATGACGGGGCATAGGGCGTGAGGTCTTTTTGAGTTATTCGAGAGCAAAGGGCGACGCCGCTCGCAATGCTTGGGAGGCGCATTGCAAGGTCTTAATCAATGACGAGTTAGCCGTTTCAGCGTTTAGGGCGGCGATGATAGGACGCTAACGTTTTTTTAAAAAGTCAAAATTGCAACATGGATCATTGCGGTCGGTGTAACAGTGGTGGGAGCCCCGGGTAGCGCTGTCCTTTGTTTAGGTAGGCCGTCTCTTCGACGGTGGGTAAGGACGGTATGCCGCGACCGTTGCAGGTGGCGCATAGATGAGCGTTGAGCAGGCGTGATCAGGTGGCAGGATTCAGCGGTGCAGCGGCTGTTCCTTTGCGGCTGAATGAATGCGATCAAATTGTGGGACCGGCTTTAGCCGGGAAAAGGCCGGATTGAACGCCGCAGATTTACGGCGTGGCGGCTGGCGCTTTCCCGGCTAACGCCGGTCCCACTATCACCCAACCCTTCACACCCAGCGGTGGGTCCGCTAAGGTGCGCAGCTCGCGAAACTGTCTTGTCCCACCAGCGTCCATAGGCCCGTCATGACCACACCCAACAACAACCCGCTGCACGGCGTGACGCTGGAGCAGATACTCATTGCGCTGGTCGAGCATTACGAATGGTCGGGTCTGGCCGAGCGCATTGACATTCGCTGCTTCAAGAGCGATCCGAGCATCAAGTCCAGCCTGACGTTCCTGCGCAAGACACCCTGGGCGCGGGAGAAGGTCGAAGGGTTGTACATCAAGCTGGCGCGCACCAAGCGCCCTTGAGCTGACTCGCCGATTGCCCAGGATTAGATCGAAATGCACAGCTCCCCGTTGCACCTGTCGCCAGGCCGGCGCCGCTTCATCAGCACGGCCGCCATGCTTGGCTGGTTCGGGCTTGCGGTGCAGCTCTATCTGATTCTCTGGGGGCGATGGATCGACCACGCCAGCCTGCTCGGCGGCCTGGTGCGCTTCTGCAGTTTCTTCACCGTGGTGACCAACACGCTGGTGGCGGTGGCGCTCAGCTGCGCGGTCATTGACCGGCATTCGGCGGGGTACCGATTCTTCCGTTCTCCCGCTGTCTGCGCCGGCATCACCACCAGCATTATTCTGGTGAGCCTCGCTTACAACCTGCTGCTGCGCCATCTGTGGACGCCCCAGGGCTGGCAGTGGATCGCCGATGAATTACTGCACGACGTCATGCCGCTGCTGTTCCTTGGCTACTGGTTGTTCTTCGTGCCCAAAGGCCTGCTGAAACCCAGGCATGTGCTGATGTGGATGCTGTATCCCGTCGTCTACTTCGGTTATTTGCTGTTGCGCGGAAATGCCTTCGGTGACTATCTCTATCCGTTTCTCGACATTGGCACGCTGGGCGTCGCTAAAGCCCTGACCAACGCGTTGGGCGTGCTGGCGGGTTTTGCGGGAATCGGGGCAGTCATTTTCGGGACAGACAAGGTTTTGGGCCGCCGAGGGCAGTCCTAAACCTCAATAGTGCCGGGGCGCCCCGAATCTGGCGCGCCGGCATCATTCAATCCCTTTTGGCGACGCCAACGCTTCACTCCTCGTCCGAACCGTCTGCGCGCCAGTAACCTGCGGCCTTGACAGCCGCCTCGTCCAGCGTGAACTCATCCAGCAGCACCCGCCGTACCTTGCGCGACAGGGACGATTCGGTCGCTACCCAGGCATACAAGCTGCCCTGCGGGAGGGTCAGTTGGCGCGTGACTTCAAGCAGATCTTGCTGACCACGCACCACCCAAATCACCTCGATCTGCGCATCGCTGGTCAGCGCCTGGCGCTCCGCTGCGTTATCGATTTCAACGACCACCAGCGCACGCCGACCGGCCGGCAATGCCTCCAGCCGACGACCGATGGCGGGGAGGGCGGTCTCGTCGCCGATCAGCAGGTAGCTGTCGAACATGTCCGGCACGATCATCGAGCCCCGGGGCCCGGCGATACTCAGCGTTTGCCCGGCTTCGGCCTGGGCCGCCCAAGTCGCCGCCGGACCGTCCCCATGCAGCACGAAATCAATGTCCAGCTCGCCGGACTGCGGGTCGTAGCGACGCGGGGTGTAATCGCGCATCGCCGGGCGCGGGCCTTCAGCGTTTTGCAGCGGTGCGTCACTGTCCAGCGCCGCCTGTTCTTCGGGCGTAGTGGCGAACAACAGTTTGACGTGGTCATCCGTGCCCAGACTGATGAACCCTTCAAGCTCCGGCCCGTGCAAGGTGATGCGGCGCATGCGCGGGGTGATGTCGGTCACCCTCAGCACCTGCAGCGTACGACATTTGATCTCGTGGCTGACGCGGTGAATTCCCTGGGGTGCATTCATTCAGATTTCTCCGCAGCGGGTTGTTGGCCGTCGACGATGGCTTTCGCGGTGTCGTTCAGCAGGTCGCGAACCCGCAGGATCTCCTCAGGGTTCCAGCGGCCGTGGTGCATCTGCAGCGCATGACGCAGGTTGTGCACGGCCTCGTGAATCTCCGGCGGACGATCATGCCCACGCAACGAGCGCTTGCTGACTTCGATGCGCATTTTCACGCCATCCAGCGCGACGGCCTGTTCGGTCAGGAACTGCTGGCCGGCCTCGGTGATGCGATAGCGTTTTTTGCCGCCGTCGGCATCGCCCTGGATCAACTCGCTTTCTTCCAGAAAGGTCAACGTCGGATAAATCACGCCGGGGCTCGGGCTATAGGCGCCGTCGAACAGCGCTTCGATCTGACGAATCAAGTCATAGCCATGGCACGGCTGATCGGCGATCAGCGCCAGCAGCATCAATTTCAGGTCGCCTGGGGCAAATACCCGAGGCCCACGGCCGCCGCGTTCACGGCCGGGACGTTTCTCGAAACCATCGCGGCCGTCGCCGTGTTCGCCGAAGTGTGGGCGGTGGTGGTGGGGGTGATCGTGTGAGTGGTCTTTCATTTTTTTCATCTCTTGGTACAAGTTAGATATACCTTAAGATATATCTTATTGTTTCCACAAGATGGGTTAAGACGAACGGTTGTCGTCCCGTTTCAGAGGCATGGGATCGATGAATACCGGTTACAGAAGCGTGGCCACCTGCGTAGGGACGGGCGCTTTGCACTGGGTGAAAGTGCCCGGCTCCAGGTAGGGATTGAGAATCGGCGCCATGCCTTTGAGGACTTGCACCGGAAGGGCGGAGGTGAATTTGAAGCTCTCGGCGGCGCGTCCCGGCACGTAGGCCGTCAGCGTGCCGTAGTGGTTGTCGCCGATGAAGAACACGAACGTCGCGGTGCGGTTGATGGCCTTGGACGCCAGGATTCGACCCCCTGCGCCAATGCTTTCGATACGGTTGTCGCCCGTGCCGGTCTTGCCGCCCATGGCCAGCACGCTGCCGTCACGGGTTTTGAAACTGCCGGACACGCGCCTTGCCGTGCCGGCATCGACCACCTGGGAAAGCGCCTCGCGCATGGCTGCGGCGACTTCCGAGGGCAGCACCCGTTTGCCCAGCTCGGGGTTGTTGACCAGCTGGGTTTCATAAGGCGTCTGCGCGGCAAAGTGCAGGCTGTCGATGCGCAACACCGGCAGGCGGATGCCATCGTTCTGGATGATGCCGATGAGTTCGGCAAGCGCGGCGGGTCGATCACCGGAACTGCCAATGGCGGTGGCCAGCGACGGCACCAGATGATCGAACGGATACCCCAGCCGCTGCCAGCGCTGGTGGATGTCGAGAAACGCTTCGATCTCCAGCATGGTGCGAATGCGGCTGTCGCGCGCGCTCTTGTGCTGGCTCTTGAACAGCCAGCTGTAGACCTCCTGCCGCTCGAAACGGCTGGCCGCGACGGCATCCTTGAACGTGGCGTCCGGGTTCTGGAGCAGATACCCCACCAGCCACAGATCCAGCGGATGAACGCGGGCAACGTAGCCTTGATCCGGCAGATCAAACTTGCCGGGGCCGTAGGCGAAATAGAGGTCGTCCAGGCGCTTCTCGGTGAGCGCCGTTTTACCCTTTTCCCCGGCCATGTGCGCCCGCACGAACGCATTGAACGCGCTTTGCGAAGCGTCAGGCAGCAGGTAACGGTGCACGGCGGCAAGTCGGCTCGCCGCGGGATGCACCCCGTCGAGAAAGGTGTCGAGTCGGTCCTGGGTGGATTTGTTTTTGTAACGCTTCCAGAAGCGCAGCAGGAACGACTTGCCCTCACGGTCGGCGAAATCGGCCAGGTATTCCTGACGCCTCGGATCGCTGTCGTCCTTGAGCAACACCGCGCTGTTGTTGGGCCCCTGATAGGTGGTGTAACGCACCAGATCGCGCATCAGGCGAATGAACGGCAAGTTGATCGACTCGCGCAATGCCTCGCGAAGGGTGGGGTTGCGCGCGTTGTCCTCCCGGCGAAAATTATTGAAATGATGCAGGCCGCCGCCGGTGAAAAAGCTTTCGCCGGGGCTGGCCGAATACTGACGATCGAGGGCCGCAGCGAGCATCTTCGCGAGGTCCCGATCGGTGTTCTGAATCAGGTAGTCCAACGCCCAGCGGCTAAGGCGGTCGGACTCCTCGACCGGGATTTTTCTCAGGGCGCTGGCGGGCAGATTGGCGTACTTGTCGTGCAGCTCGGCGATGATCTGCAAGTACGTCGTCAGCACGCGCATCTTGGCCGTCGACCCCAGCTCCAGCTTGCTGCCCTCGTTGATGTCGAACGGCTGATCCGTGCTGTCCGTCTGCACCCGCACCCGCGAGCCATCGGGGTCGCGCTCGAACAGGGTAAAGCTGTAACGCACCGCCTGGGTGCTGGCCGGCGTCAGCAGATGCTCACCGATCAGCCCCATCTGACCGGCAAATTCGGGCTTGGCGAGGTCGCGCAGGTACTGGCCGACGCTGACCTGCAGGTCGTTTTGCAGCGTGCTGGTGGCCGAAAGGTCCAGGCGGTCAAGGTCGTAGAGCGAACGGTTGAGCATGTTCGACAGCCGCGTGCGGGCGACGGTGATGCCTTTGTTGCTCTCAATCGGTTGCACGGTCGGCTGCTGCACCCAGTCGCGATAGGTCACGCTGGCTGCCAGAGCGGCGTCGGCCAGCGGTTGATCGATGACATGGTTCTGCGCGAGCACGCGCAGATGGCTGTCCGTCAGATCCGCGAGCTCCTTGCGCCCCTTCGCCAGAAAGTGCGAGGGCCTGCGCTGCGCGATCACCAACGACAGGACTTCGCGCAGCGCCAAGCCCTGCGCCGTCAGGGTTTTATCGTCTTTTGCCGTCGACGCCAGCAACTGGTTGGTGCGGTCGAAGTCCGCGCCGTACCAGACCCGCAACCCTTCGGCCATGCCGTGGACTTCACCATGCCCCGGGACCGCCGACAGCGGCACGCTGTTGAGATAGTCCCGCACCACCCGCTGCCGCGCCTCCAGGGTCTGCTGCCCCGGCTGATAAGCGCGAACGCTGGCGGACACCATCTGACGAATTTTCTCGCTGCCCGACAGCGTCAGGCCGTCCGGCGAGTGCCGGTACTTCTCCAACTGTGTCGCCAACGTGCTGCCACCTGCCGATTGCCCCGGCAACCCCACCATTTTCGCCACCTGAGAGAGCGCCGCCTTGAAGAACCTTGGCCAATCCACCGCCGGGTTGGCCAGCGGGCGCTGATCATCCAGCAAGTCGCGGTTCTCGATGAACAACAGGCTGTTGACCAGCACCGGTGGGATCGCGGCAAAGGTCGGGTACAGCTGCTGCGGATAGATGTACTGATACAGCGGCGCGGCGCGACAGTCAGAAATGGTCAGGCCGGATTGAATCTTCTCCTGATACGGGACGAAGAAACCGCGCCTGGCGTAGGACATAAGATCAGGGGAGAACCGCGCCTGGGCGCTGATCAGGTAGTCACGCTTGAGCAAGCGCGGCAGGAATTCGCCGAGGGCGGAATAGCCCAGACGCTTGTCGAAAGGCCCGTCACCGGGATACACAATCGCGTCGCTGGGACCGGCTTCGACAGCGTAGCTCAGGCCTTGGGCCAGATGACTGAACTCCTGCGCCTGCAAACGGGAGCTGCGCACCTCGGTCGAGACCACAAATCCCAGGATCACTGCTGCCATCAGCACCGCCACCAGCAAAAACCGCCACACGTAACGCCGTGGGCGAGCATGGGCTGGCACTGATCCGTTCCCCTGACTGTCAGCCTTGACCGCAGCCTTCTTCGTATCGGAATGCCAAAAAGCGCCCATATCGTAAGCCCGGTCAAACCTGCACATCGCACTTGTTACAAGCGTAGACGCTGGTGGGCGCGGGTGAAGAGTTTGTGACCGGCGCTCGGTCGGCTTCTTTAGGAGGCACGTTCGTCATCCAACCGCTGAATCTTCGTGATAGGCGCGAGGGATCTCGCTTAGACCCCTCGCGCCTCGTGCCTGATTATTCCTTCCCCGGGGGCCGTTATGGGGACTGACTGATTTGTAGGAAGTCTCTTGTTTTCAGCCTCGTCAGCTGACCGGCGTTGATTGAGATAGTTACGTCCTTTTGTCACCTCTGAGTGCGGTGGCAAATCAATTTAAAGAGGATGAAACTATGAGCAGAAAAATAATTTTGAGTGACATGTTAAGAGGCTTTTTTGTAGCGTGTGTCTGTACTCTCGCCGCGCCTGCCAGCGCTCAATCAATCTCCCCCGCTCAACCCTATGCCAAAGGTTTAGAGGAAAGTGTTTCTGAGGTACATGATGATGGTGAGATGATTCTTACTGTGTTGTCTGATCAAACTTACGTGTTAGACGCCGCGCTGAAAAGCAAGACAGCCGTTCACTACTACAGTTTTACTTCCGTCCGAGGCCAAGATGTACTGGTGTCTAACACACCGGGATTGTCAGGTGCACCGTTTTGGGAGCTGGAATACTTCGATGGTGCTAACTGGCTTAAAAAACCTGATTCTGAAGATAAGTTCTCTAGTTTGATGCCTGGGACTGAGGTGCTTATCAGGGTTATCCACAGAGCGGATGTCCCTTTATCTGGACAGCCTTATCATTTGGCGATCGGCTCTTACCCCGTTTTAAAAAATTTCGAATTTAGCGACGAAATCGGTGTTAACAGGATTCCTTCAGGTTATACCGAACCGACTTGGCTGTGGACTCAGGGCTATACCCTAGGCGTTTTGGAAGCGGAGTTTACCGACTCCGTCGGAGCACCGTTGAAAGGCGCGATTGGCAAATTCCTGCTGAGTCTCACGCAATCCAGAATTGCGCCGGTGAAGGAGGAGGTCACAAGTGACGAAAACGGGAAAGCGGTTGCGGTTATCAATTTCGAACGCTGTGCGTGAGGACATCAAGCACGGGACTTTGTCCGCTATGACCATGGCACAAATACGTGGAGAAGCTTTTACTACGTGGGTGGTTATACTTTCTCGAACTATCTGCTGGGAAAGGCTGGAGATGTGGAGGCTGGCAAGGATCTAAGAGTGTTCGGTCATATTTGTAGGCAGACGCTGATTAAAAGTATTCCAGGCCCCCTATAAGAAGATGCCTGGCTGAACACTGTACAAGCCAGGCCTGTCCCGATCAATTAAACATGTTCAGAAATCAGGGAAGGCTTTCTCTCCGCTCTCTCGTCTATCTGTTTCTTCCACGTCTGTACCATGTCTTCACTCTCGAGGATTTTTCCGTAGTCAACAATCCGGGCGATATCAGCCGCCTCAAGCTTGTAGCGGGCATTGAAGCCGGTTTTGTCATATTTGGCTAACGCTGACATTGCGCTGGAGTGGTCGACCAAATGATCCTTTATGCCTCGGTGCTTTAGCTGCTCTGTCAGCCAGATCCGCTCCTCTGTGGAGAGACTTTCCTGAGGGTCGAGTATCTGGATATTCCCACTGCTATCAAAGCCAAAGCTGAAGTTTTTGGAAGCCAGTTCCGGTCGTAGGTTATAGAGCTCGTTTTTGAATGACGTATAAGCCAGATTTGCCAGTTCAAGCGATATGGCCGCATCAATCCTTTTCAAGGAAAGATAGTCGGCCATGCTCGTTATGTTCTTCATATTCGGCTCGGTAAGCCACGGTTGTTCATCTTCCACGGCAACTGGGCCTTGAGACACGTCTAGGCTGCCGGGGGATTCGTCGCCCTGCTTTAGCTGTACTGAGATCCTCGCTGGTGCTAAAGCCACGTGCTGCATCAGGTGATGTAGTTCCATTTTTTCCTCCGCTGATTTGTCCACTCCTTCGCGTAACGGCAATTCGCGAAAAAGCTTTGCCTGATAAACCAGTAGGAAATTTCCGAAGCTCCATCCAAGTGAGACATGGTTCTCAAACCTTCACCACCTGCACCGCTTTCGGACTGCCCAATCGCTTGTTCAACTCCAGCCAGTTCGACAACAGCAGCATCAATCCCAGCCCCAACAACGCGATGATCACGCGCATTTGCCAGGCATCGTCAGCCAGCGCGTTCGCCATGTCGGCCAGCGGGGCGAGGAGGACGCCCAGGCAGAAGATCTCCAGCGAATAGCGGCCCATCCGGCAGGTCTGCTGGACAGGCCAGTTGTCGAGCCAGGTCATCGACGTCGGCAGCGTCTTCGCGACGACAGACACCAGCGCAAGGAAATGCAGCAGGCGCACCGGCGACAGGTCGGTTTTGCTGATTGGGTAGATCAATTCGGTGAGCGCGGTAGGTAGTAGCGCGTCATGCACGTCAGGAAATTTCCACAGCACGGTGATGACGCCGGCCAGCAGCAGGTAAGCCGCGGCTATGAGAAACAGCGGCTGTTGCCAAAGCGGCCGAGCAGGGGCGATTACGATTGGCGCCCGTTGGGTATGCAGGGCAAAGGCCCCGCCGAGCACGAAGATCAACTGCCAGGCGACGGGATTGAAATACCAGTAACCGCCGCCTTCGTAGGCGCGCAGGTTCCAGCCCAGCAGCGGCACCATCATGTACAGCGCAATCGACAGGCCGATCGCCAGCGCTGCGTTGCGCAGCATGACAGGCAGGATCAACGGCAACGTGCCCATCAGCAGGATGTACAGCGGCAGCGGGTCGGTGAGGTTGGGTTTAAAGCGCAGCAACAGCTCATCGGCCAGCGCCTGCTGCGGGTTGCCGACGAAATACTCCAGGCCCATCTCCCGCACCATGTCCCGGGTTTCGACGTGATTGTTGGCGACGAAAACGATGCCCATCAGCAGCATCAGCAAGAAGATGTGCGCGACGTACAGCACCCATGTGCGCCGCAGGATACGCAGGCACGCCACGACATAACCGTCACGCTGCGCCACGCGCCCGTAAGCGAGTACGGCGGCATAGCCGGCGAGAAACACGAACACCTCGGCGGCGTCGCTGAAGCCAAAATTGCGCAGTGTCAGTTGCGCGAAAGGGTTGGCTGGCACGTGATCCCAAAAAATGAAAATCAGCGCCAGACCCCGAAAGAAGTCGATGCGATGGTCGCGTCCGTTCGTCATGACGGTGGGCCTTGCAAAGGTGTTTAAAGAAGAGGGGCCAATGGGGCCATGGTTCCTTGCCGTCAGCAGGGTCTGATCGGCGGCGCGCAGGGTGGCGGGTTTGCGGGGTAAAAGCAAAGGGTGGATGTTGCAGGATGTCTCGCTCTATAGCTCTTCTGAAAGCCGGGACAAATCATCCATCGGTTTTCGGCTGGCTTCGTCGCGTTTGTTCTTGAACGCCATCAGGTCAGAGAACAACACTCTGCGGTAGCGACCGGTTTTAAAGTGAGGAAGAGCGCCTTCCCCAAGCAGCTTGACGAAATGAGGTCTAGAGACGTTGAGGAGATCAGCGGCTTCCTGAGTCGTCAGTTCGGCATGCACCGGGACCACCCTGACAACGTTGTCTAGAACTGAGGATGTTATTCGAAATAAACGAAAATGCGATGGCGCGCTCAGGTGAGCCTGCCGTCTCGGCTCGCAAGCCGTAGAGCAGTCCGAAATCGACTGGTGGACGGCGGCTCAACGCTTTCATTTGATCTCATCCCTGCGACACCGTCAGGTTGGCCTGGAACCGGCATTTTTAACGACGAGCAACGCACCAGGGGAACTCACAGGCGCCCCTTTTTTCGCGCAGATTTCCAACCCAACCGTGAATTACTGAGCTTCCGGCATCAGCATCGGCTTGCGGTCCAGCGTCTCGCTGACCATTCGATAAATGTCTTCTTTGCCCTCGTCGTTGCAGCAGCGGATCTCGTGGAGCACTTCGCGCTCTTTGGGAGACAGCGCGATGTAGTTCCATTCACACGCCTGGCGCATGAACACGTCGTGGTCGTTGACCGGCATGACGTCGTCAGCGGCTTCGTGAAAAGCCTCCACGATCGTTTCGATCAGGCTGACGAGTTGCTCGGATTCAGGCTTACCGCCAGTTGCCTGGACCAGACGCTGCAGATGATTCAACGCGCTGCGGGCGTCAATCAGCTTCATGTGTCCCGGGACACTCATTTCGTATCGATCGATCAAGTGCATGGCACTCCCTCCTGGTGTTTTTGTTCATTCCGTTCCCGTCGAGGACCGGGCTGAGGTCGTCAGAGGCGCGAACGTTAGCGGCAGGGGAAGCGGCGGAAAAGGCGAAAGTTGTAACCGTTACAAAATCGTTAGCGGTTGAACTTTATCGAATTGATACTGTATAACGTATTACATGATTGTTTACATTCTGGAGAAAAACGATGAAGCCCGACATCCATCCCGACTACCGTAAAGTGCTCTTCCACGACACTGCTGCCGATGTGTTTTTCCTGATCGGCTCCACGGTTGATACCGATCGCACACACACGCACACCGATGGCACCACCTACCCTTATGTTGCCCTCGACGTGTCCAGCGCGTCGCATCCCATGTACACCGGTCAACAACGCAAGACCACCACCGAAGGCCGTATCGCGGGCTTCAACAAGCGCTTCGCGACCTTCGGTTCCGGCGCCAGGAAAGAGGAATGACAGCAGCACCTCCCGCGCTCCGGGCATCGCCAGTCGATCACCCGGGCGCGGGATTTTTTTGCCCCGTTTTTCCTGTATTCCGTCTCGCAAGCCACCTTGGCACTGGACTATCGGGCCAAATTGCTTTTAGCTCTGCGACCTGAAATTCAGGAGCATCCCCCTTTGAAAAAGTCAGTCGCCATCGTTTTCGGTGGGCAATCCTCCGAGCATGAAGTGTCGTTGCAATCGGCGCGCAACGTGATCAACGCGATTGATCGCAACAACTTCTCCATCACCCTCATTGGTGTCGACAAGCAGGGCCACTGGCTGCGCTTCGACGAGCAGGATTACCTGCAGAACCCTACTGATCCTGCGCACATCAAGCTCAGTGACTCCGGGCGTCTGCTTTCGCTGATGCCGGGCGCCAGCGGGCCGCAATTCGTGGAAGTGCAGACCGGCGCAGAGGTGCCGCGCATCGACGTGGTGTTCCCGCTGATCCATGGCAGTTTCGGGGAAGACGGCTGCCTGCAAGGCATGCTGCGGCTGCTGGACATTCCGTTCGTGGGCCCGGATGTGCTGAGCTCCGCGGCTTGCATGGACAAGGATGTGACCAAACGGCTTCTGCGCGATGCGGGTATATCGGTGGCGCCGTTCGTGGTCCTTCAGCGTGGCGAGACGGTGGATTTCGTCAGCGTCTCCGCCCAGCTGGGCCTGCCGCTTTTCGTCAAGCCGGCGTGCCAGGGATCGTCGGTTGGCGTGAGCAAAGTCACCGACGAAGCCGGCTATGCCGCCGCGCTGAAGCTGGCCTTCGAGTACGACAACAAGGTGCTGATCGAGCAGGGTATCGTCGGTCGCGAAGTGGAATGCGCCGTGCTGGGCAACCACGAGCCGAAGGTCAGTGTGTGCGGTGAGGTCGTGGCCAATGACGAGTTTTACGCCTACGACACCAAGTACCTGAACGACGGTCAGGCGCGCATCGCGATCCCCGCGCAGATGGCCGAAGAGATGAGCGAGGCCGTGCGTGAAGTGGCGCTGCAGGCCTATCGCGTGCTGGGCTGCGCCGGTTTGGCGCGGGTGGATTTCTTTGTCACCGAGGCACGGGAAATCATCATCAACGAGGTCAACACGCTCCCCGGCTTCACCTCCATCAGCATGTACCCGAAACTCTGGCAGGCCAGCGGATTGAGCTACGCCGAGCTGATCGATCGGTTGATCACCCTGGCGCTGGAACGTGCCGAAGAAACCCGCGCGCTGAAAACCGAGGTGGTGCTGTGACGGTGAAGACGCTCCGTATTGCCGCCGCGCTGCTGACCCGTGCCGATGGCAAGACGCTGCTGGTGCGCAAGCGCGGGACTGAAGCGTTCATGCAGCCGGGCGGCAAGATCGATGCCGGCGAGTCGGCGCTCGATGCGCTGGCCCGTGAGCTGAACGAAGAACTGGGGCTGGTCATCGCGCCTGAACACGCGCGATTCCTGGGCGAGTTTTCGGCGGTGGCGGCGAATGAGCCGGGCTTTGAAGTGAATTGCCAGCTGTACGGCGTTCACGTGGACGAGCCGGTCAATCCCGCGGCCGAGATCGAGGAAGCGATCTGGGTCGACGGCGAGAATATTGAGCAGTTGCACCTGGCGCCGCTGACCCGGGATTCGATATTGCCGCTGTACCGAGGCCTGCCAATCGCCTGATTTTGATGGGGGGGGCGGTGCGGCGGGTTAACGAACCGCGCTCACCCCGTCCAGTGTCGAAAACGACGTGTCCTTCGCCGTCAGCAGGAAGTCACGCATGTAGGGCGCGTCCAGCATGTCTGCGCGAATCGCCGCGTACAGCGTGGCGAACAATCCTTTTTCCCCCAGCCGCTTGCCCTTCACATACCCGCGTGAGCTGTATTCATGCAGCGCCCAGTGGGGCATCCCGCACACGCCGCGGCCGCTGGCGACCAGTTGCATCATCATCACCGTCAGCTCGGACGTGCGCACCTGCGCCGGTTCGATGTCGGCCGGCTCAAGGAAACGCGTGAAGATGTCCAGGCGGTCGCGCTCGACGGGGTAGGTGATCAGGGTTTCATTGATCAGATCTTCCGGCACCACATAAGGCCTGGCCGCCAGCGGATGCTGATTGGCGACCGCGAGCATGGCCTCGTAGGTAAACAACGGCACATAGGTAATGCCTGCCAGTTCCAGAGGGTCCGACGTCACCACCAGATCCAGATCGCCACGGGCCAGGGCGGGCAGGGGCGCGAAAGCGAAGCCTGACGCCAGATCAAGTTCCACCTCAGGCCATGCATCGCGGAACTGGTCGATCGTCGGCATCAGCCACTGAAAGCAACTGTGGCATTCAATAGCCATGTGCAGACGCCCTGCGACACCGCCGGCGAGTCGCGAGATATCCCGTTCGGCATGGCGCAGTTGCGGCAGTACCGAGTCGGCCAGTTGCAGCAGTCGCAGGCCCGCGCTGGTGAAGCGCACCGGTTTGGTCTTGCGCACGAACAGCGGCATGCCCATGCGTTCTTCCAGCTCCTTGAACTGGTGCGACAGCGCCGACTGCGTCAGATGCAGGCGGTCAGCGGCGTCAACGAGGCTGTCTGCTTCGCGTAACGCATGCAGGGTTTTCAGGTGGCGAATTTCCAGCACCGACGGCGCTCCATGAGTAAATTTTGTGATCAACACGAATTTAATGAGTTTGTCTCATGTCAGGGTAAGTGTCGACAATGGCGCCATCTTTTGAAGGAAGCAGTCAGCATGGGCCAGGTCAACAACTCTAATTTTCCTCACATCGGCGTGGCCAGGGGCTTCAAGCACATCCTCGAAACCCTGGGTGACGGCATTGATGTGGATTCGGTGCCAACGTTTACCCATGACCAGCGCTTCAACCTGAGCTGGGCGCCGCTGTTCGATGAGGTCGACCAGGCCCGCGCCGAGGGCCACACCCTCCGGCCGGAGATCATCGGTCCCTTGACGTACCTCTGGCTGGGACAAGCGGAAGGGGAGGGCTTCGATAAGCTCGACCTGCTCGACCGTCTGCTGCCGGTCTACGGCGAGATCCTCGGCCGGCTGGCGGGCAAGGGCGTCGAGTGGGTACAGATCGACGAGCCAATTCTGACCCTCGACCTGCCCCAGGACTGGAAGAACGCCTTCGAGCGCGCGTACCACGCCTTGCAATACTCGCCGCTTAAAAAGCTGCTCGCGGTCTCCTGCGGCGGTCTGGGGCTGGGCAGCAACCTTGGCCTTGCGGTGTCTTTGCCAGTGCAAGGCCTGCATGTCGATGTGCTCAGTGCCCCGGAGCAAATGCCTCTGGTGCTGGACCGCCTGCCCATCTACAAGGTGCTGTCGCTGGGTGTAGCAGGCGAACTTGACCCCGCTGGCACCGACAGCGAAGCCGCCCTTGAGGTGGTAAAAGAGGCTCAACTGCGCTTCGCCGACAACCTGTGGGTGGCAGATTCGATCAGCTCGCCGGCAACAGCGGCCGCGTGAATACAGGGTGAGATGACCGTTTTGCTACCGCTCAGCCCTCTTCATCAAACTGTCACGCAACTGTGGCAGCGCGCTTGAGCAAACTTCATCAGACTCGCGGCCTACTGGGATTCTGTGTGTCGGTGTTTTTCCATGCGGGTTTTACTTTTTCTGGCTGCGCTCTTGTGCAGCCTGCCGTCTTTTGCGGCCTCTCGATGCGATGTTGACGTTCCCACGCAGGTGGTCGAGCTCGATGACGTGCACCTGGCGTATCAAAGCATCGGGCGTGATTCCGATCCGGCGCTGCTGTTGGTCATGGGGCTTGGGGGTCAACTGATCCACTGGCCGGACGAAGTGGTCGTTGCCTTGTGCCAGCAGGGCTTTCGCGTGATTCGCTACGACAACCGGGACGTAGGATTGTCGACCTGGGTCCAGGCGCCGCCGAGTCCCAACCTCACCTACGAAGTGCTGCGCTACAAAATCGGCCTGCCGGTGTCGGCGCCGTATTCGCTGACCGACATGGCTCAGGACGCGCTCGGCCTGATGGACGCGCTGCACGTTCAGCAATTCCATGTGCTGGGGGCCAGCATGGGCGGCATGATTGCGCAGCATCTGGCGGACATGGCGCCCAAGCGCGTGGAGAGCCTGACGCTGATCATGACCAGCTCCGGCGCGCCCGGGCTGCCGATGCCCAGCCCGGCGTTGTTGCAGCTGCTGGCGCGTCGCGGCGCCCCGGACCGGCAGACTGCCCTTGAGCAACAGGCCGATCTTCTGGCGGCGCTGGGCAGCCCGGAGGTCAAGGATGATCGGCAGATGCTGTTGCATCAGGCGGCGGTTTCCTACGACCGGGCGTTCAACCCTGAAGGCGTGAAGCGCCAGATTCTGGCGATCCTGTCCGAACCCAGCCGAGTGGAATTGTTGAATCGTCTGCGCGTGCCAACGCTGGTCGTTCACGGCACCGCCGACCCGCTGTTGCCGGTCATGCACGGAATTCATGTGGCGGCGCACATTCAGGGCAGCCAGTTGAAGCTCATTCCCGGCCTGGCCCACCGCTTTCAGGAAGCCTTCAAGGCCCCGCTGCTGGCGGCCGTGTTGCCGTATTTGCGCGAGCATCGTGAAGACGCATCCCACGTCGCGCAGCTCTAATAAGACGGCGGGGTTGACCCGCCCATTGAGGGTGGGCGTGCCGGTGTAGGGTTTGAGCGCCACCGTGATCGGCGTATCGTGGTGCTTTTCCTCTCTTGCACGAGGCTGCCATGAGCACTCCGCTGAAAATCGATTTCATCTCCGATGTGTCCTGTCCCTGGTGCATCGTCGGCCTGCGCGCGCTGGACCAGGCGCTTGAGCATCTGGGCGATGAAGTTCAAGCCGACATTCACTTCCAGCCCTTCGAACTCAACCCGCAAATGCCCCCTGAAGGCCAGGACATCTTCGAGCACATCGCCGAAAAGTACGGCTCGACGCGGGAACAATTCCAGGCCAACGCCGAGAACATCCGTGAGCGCGGTGCAGAACTCGGGTTCGTCTTCAAGCAGGGCGAGCGGCGCATTTTCAACACCTTCGACGCCCATCGACTGCTGCACTGGGCTGAGCTGGAAGGCAAGCAGCACGCGCTGAAAGAAGCGCTGTTCACGGCGTATTTCAGCCAGCATGCCAACGTATCCAGCCACCAGGTGCTGGCGGATGTTGCGCAGAAAGTGGGGCTGGACCGGGTGCGCGCCGAGGCCTTGCTGGCCAGCGATCAGTACGCCAGCGACGTTCGAGAACTCGAGCAACTGTGGGTATCGCGGGGCGTGAGTTCGGTGCCGACGATCGTCTTCAACGACCAGTACGCCGTTTCCGGTGGGCAACCCGTCGACGTGTTCGTCAGCGCCATTCGTCAGATCGTGGGCGATGAATCGAGCGTAGTGAATCGGGCTGATTGAAACGCGAGATGAGGCCTGACGCGCAGCGCACAGGCGGCTGATCCGGGGCTCTTCGACCCCGGACGGCCGATTATCCTTCTGCGCGTGCAGCCGTCACCTGCTGTTACGCCTCCGTCATTGCATTTCAAAAAACACTTGCTCCTCCCAGCCACTTTCGGATATCAATTTGTACATGATTAGACAGGTTCGATTCGACAAGAAAAAACGTGTGGTGGATGAGCTGGCTCGCCGCATCGAGACCGGACAGATGGGGTCGGGTGAGTTGTTGCCGGGCGAGAATCTGCTCGCACAGGAATTCAACGTCAGCCGCGGCACGCTGCGCGAGGCGCTGTCCGAACTCAAGCGGCGCAACTACATCGCCACGCAAACCGGCGTCGGTTCGATCGTCACCTACGACGGCATCTCGCTGGATCAGCGCGCCGGTTGGGCCCAGGCCCTGGCCGACACGGGGGCCAGGGTCAGCACCGAGATTCTGCGTCTGGTGGCGGTGCAGCGGCCCGATCTGGCAGGACGGTTCGGCACGGCCGAGTTCATCGCGCTGGATCGTCGGCGCACGGCGGGGGATGGCAGCGTGGTTTCCCTGGAGCGTGTGCTGATCCCGGCCTGCGACGGTCTGGAAAATCTGCCCCGCGACGGGCTGATCGATGATTCGCTGACGGTCACCCTGGCTGCCCACGGGTATGTCGGTGATCGCGGCGATCAGTGGATCGGTGCCGAGCCCCTGAGCAACGACGACGCGGCGCTGATGTTGCGCCAGCCGGGCTCGGTGTTCCTCAAGGCGACTCGCACTACTTTTGATCGCCGCGAACGTTTCATGGAGCACGTGGAAAGTCTTCTTGACCCCGTGCATTTTCGTCTGCATCTGGCTTTTGGATCACCCACATGACTGCACTGATCGACACGCGCGACCGAGGCCTGGGCGCTTTTTACGGATTGGCGCTGGGCGACGCGTTGGGCATGCCGACGCAGTCCTTGAGTCGCGAGCAGATCAGGCAGCGATTCGACCGCATCACTACGTTGCAGGCTGCCGGTGCCGATCAGCCTATTGCGCCGAACATGCCTGCCGGATCGATCACCGATGACACCGAACAAGCCGTTTTGGTCGCTGAACTGCTGGTCGCTGGAGAAGGGCGCATCGAGCCGTCGGATCTGGCGCAGAGCCTGATCGACTGGGAAGCGGTGATGCAGGCCAAGGGTTCGCAAGACCTGCTCGGCCCCTCGACCAAGCGCGCCATCGAGATGATTCTGGCCGGTCACAGCCCCGAAGAATCGGGGCGTTTCGGCACCACCAACGGCGCCGCCATGCGCATCACGCCGGTGGGCATTGCCTTCGATGTGCGCGAAGAGGCGCGTTTCGTCGAGGCGGTCAAACAGGCCTGCCAGGTCACCCACAACACCAATCTCGGGATCTCCAGCGCAGCAGCGGTCGCGGCGGTTGTCTCGGCAGGTATCAGCGGTGCCACTCTGGGCGAAGCCCTCGACGTCGGCGCGCGCATCGCCCATGAGGCCGAGGGCTACGGGTACTGGATCGCCGGGGGCCGCATTGCCGCCCGAATCCGGTGGGCCAAACAACTGTGCGTCGAATGCAGCAATGAACAACTGCCCGAATTGATTTATGACGTGATCGGCACGTCCGTCGCCTCCCAGGAATCGGTGGTTGCGGCCTTCGCCCTCGCCCATCAAGTGGCTCGCGGGCAGGTATCGGCATTCGATGCGCTGTGCATGGCCGCCAGCCTGGGCGGCGACACCGACACCATCGCCGCCATTCTCGGGGCGATGCTCGGTGCCTGCGAGGGCATGGCCGCCTGGCCCGCACCGCTGATCGAACAGATCCACACCGTCAACGGACTCGACCTTCATCCCGTGGTCGAGCAGTTGCTGTCCCTGCGCGGGGTCTGATCCGACCGAAGCCAGCCCGTATAAAGAACAAGACCTACCTCGCGGCTCCATGTAGCGGCGAGTCAGGGCTTTTGCAGCCTGCAAAAGCCCACGCTGACACGGACGTCGTTTGCTTTGCGTACTGCCCACAACCAGAACAAATGGCACAGGAGCATTCACATGACGACATCCAACGCCGCTCAAGGCGCAGGTCAGCTTGAAACACGCGGCATCGAACCGGTTCCGGAGAACGAATGCAACGGCTACCCGTTGCAGCTTTTCTGGGTGTGGTTTGCGGCCAACATCAGCATCCTCGGTTTGCCGCTGGGGGCAACGCTCGTGGCCTTTCGCGGGCTGTCGATCGGGCAGGCGATCATCGTGGCGATCCTCGGCGCGGCCGGTTCGTTTGCTGTCGTGGGGGTCATCTCCATTGCCGGCCGACGGGGCAGGGCACCGAGTCTGACGCTGTCGCGGGCGATTTTCGGGGTGCGCGGGAATATCGGCCCTACCATCGTCTCGCTGATGTCGCGCCTGGGCTGGGAGACGGTGAACACCACGACCGCCGCTTTCGTACTGCTGTCGCTGTGCTCGATTCTCTTCGCCACGCCGGTGGAAGCTAAAAGTGCGCCGGGCCTGACCCTGGTGTTCATCGCCATTTTCGTGCTGATGACGCTGACCGTTTCCGGGCTCGGCCACGCCACGCTGCTGGTCATTCAGAAATGGGCGACGTACATCTTCGGCGCTTTGAACGTCATCGTCGGCGGGTTCCTGATCGCGCACATCGACTGGGCGGCCGTGTTCAACGCCGCGCCTGCACCGGTGAGCGCGATGATCATCGGTATCGGCACCATGGCGGCCGGCACGGGCATCGGCTGGGCCAACGCGGGCGCCGACATGTCGCGCTATCAGCATCGCAGCGTCAAAGCCACGCGGCTGGTGGCGTCGGCTGCTTTCGGCGCAGGCATTCCACTGGTGTTGCTGATCACCCTGGGCGGGCTGCTGTCGGTGGGCAATGACCACCTGGCGTCGGCCACCGATCCGATCGTCGCGATCCGCGAACTGCTGCCGACCTGGATGGCGGTGCCGTACCTGATCACGGCATTCGGCGGGCTGCTGCTCTCCAACAATCTGTCGGTGTACTCGGCGGGCCTGACCACGCTGACGCTGGGCCTGAGGATCAAGCGCGTGCACGCAGTGATTGTCGACATCGTGGCGATCTTCGCCGGCTCGATTTACTTCATGCTGATCGCCGACAGTTTCTACGGCCCGTTCATCACGTTCATTTCGATGCTCGCCGTGCCAATCACCGCGTGGGTCGGGATCTTCGTCGTCGACCTGATGCATCGCCATTACTATTCCCCCGCTGACTTGATGGACGTCTCGCCGCGCAGTGCCTATTGGTATCGCGGCGGGATCGAGTGGCGTGCGCAGGGTGCGTGGGCCCTGGCCATCGTGCTTGGGTACAGTTTCACCACCGTCGCGACCACGCCGGAGAACGTGATATTCAAAGGTTTGCTGTCCGACTCGTGGTTCGGCCATAACGGGCTGGGCTGGATCGTGACCTTCGTGGTCGCCGGCGGTGTGTATGCTTTGCTGGGCGGCGCCCGTGACCGTCGCGTCCTTGCCGAAGAGGTTGTTCATGCCCGCTAGATTGCTCTACACCGGCCAGGTCGTGGTCGATCTGGTGATGGCGCTGGACGCCTTGCCCCGCTCCGGCGGCGATGTGCTCGCCCGCTCGGCGGCCTTCGAAACCGGCGGGGGATTCAACGTGATGGCCGCCGCACGGCGCAGTGGTATGCCAACGCTGTACCTCGGTCGCCACGGTGCGGGGCGTTTCGGCGATCTGGCGCGGCAGGCCATGGCGGCAGAAGGCATCGACATCGCGGCGGCGGCGTCGGCGGGTCAGGACACTGGCCTGTCGGTGGCGCTCATCGAGCCTTCGGCCGAGCGCTCGTTCATTTCCTACGTCGGCGCCGAGGGCGGTTTGTCGGCTGACGATCTGCGCGGCGTCGAGGTGCAGCCTGAAGATTATGTGTTCGTCAGTGGCTACAGCTTGCTGCACGACGGCAAGGTGTCGACGCTGCTGGACTGGCTCGTGCAGTTGCCAGCGGGGGCGGGCGTGGTGTTCGATCCGGGGCCGCTGATCGATTCGCCGGAGGCGTCCGGGATGCAGGTGGTGTTGCCATTGATCACGCTGTGGACGAGCAATGCCGAAGAAGCGCTGCGCTTCACCGGGTGCGAGACGATCGAGGGGGCCCTGGACAGGCTGGCGCACTGGCTGCGCAAGGATGCCTTGATGGTGGTGCGCGACGGACCGAATGGCTGCTGGATCCGTCAGGGTTCCGAGCCCCGACACGTGCGCGGCTTCCCGGTGACGGCCATTGACACCAATGGCGCCGGTGATGCCCATGCGGGGGTGTTGCTGGCCGGGCTGGCGTCAGGGCTGTCCGCTGCAGAAGCCGCATTGCGCGCCAATGCGGCGGCGGCCATTGCCGTCACTCGCTGGGGCCCGGCGACTGCACCGACGGCGGCAGAGGTGGATGAGTTAGTCGGCAGCAGCGAATTTCCCCTGGCACCCTGATGACCCCCGCCATCGCATGACCTGTAGGAGCGTGGCTTGTCCCGCGATCTGGCGCGAAGCGGCAGCCAATCCGCTGACTGCGTTCCTCAGGAAGGACCGAGTCGTCCGGTTTACGACTGCTGCGCAGCCGATCGCAGGACAAGCCACGCTCCTACGGTCTGCGGCGAGAATCAAACAGCGAACTTGCTCACCCCAACCCGTATTTCTTCACTTTGTCGAACAGCGTGGTCTTGGCCATGCCCAGTTCCTGGCTGGCCTGGCTGAGATTCCCGCCGCTGCGCTGCAGCGCCTCACCCAACAGGTTCTTCTCGAATGCTTCCACGGCTTCGGCGAAATCCAGGCTCTGGGTGGCGACTTCCGCACCGGCGGTCTTGAATGCTGGCAGGCCCAATGCGTACCGCTCGGCGACGTTGCGCAGCTCGCGCACATTGCCCGGCCAGTCGTGGGCCAGCAGCGCCGAGCGGGTCTTTGCGTCCAACTGCGGCGCCTCGCGGTCGAAGCGCAGTGAAGACTGCTGCAGAAAATGTTCGAACAACTGCAGGATGTCTTCACGGCGCTCGCGCAGGGGCGGCAGTTCGAGGGTCACCACGTTGAGCCGGTAATACAGGTCGCTGCGAAACTGGCCCGCTTTGCTCAGCGCGTTGAGCTCCGACTTGGTCGCCGCGATCACCCGGCAGTCCACCGCCACGCTCTGGTTTGAACCCAGTCGCTCCAGCGTGCGCTCCTGCAATACCCGCAGCAGTTTGATCTGCAGGTTGATCGGCATGCTTTCCACTTCATCGAGAAACAGCGTGCCGTCGTGGGCGTGTTCGATCTTGCCGATGCGGCGTTTGCCGGCGCCGGTGAAGGCGTTGGCCTCGTGGCCGAAGATTTCGCTCTCGAACAGGCTTTCCGGCAGGCCGCCGCAGTTCAGTGCAACGAACTGATGGTCGTGGCGGCGGCTGAAGTCATGGAGGCAGCGGGCAACCAGTTCCTTCCCGGTGCCGGTTTCGCCTTCGATCAGCACGTTGGCCGAGGTGTCCGCGACGTTGGCGATCAGTGCGCGCAGGGTTTGCATCGCCTGGGAGCGGCCAATGATCTTGCCTTCCAGAGAATCGCGCTCGGCCAGTTGCCGACGCAATGACCAGACTTCCCGGGCCAGCCCGCGTTGCTCCAGCGCGCGGCGGGCGACCTCGACCAGCCGCTCGGGGGAAAAGGGCTTTTCCATGAAGTCGTAGGCGCCATCGCGCATCGCACCGACGGCCATCGACACGTCGCCGTGACCGGTGATCAGCACCACGGGCAGGGTTCGATCGCGCTCTTTCAGGCGCTTGAGCAGCTCAAGCCCGTCGATGCCCGGCAGTCGAATGTCACTGATGACGATGCCGGCGAAATTCTCACTGATCAGCGCCAGCGCTTCTTCGGCGCTGCCCACGCCCTGGCTGTGAATGTCTTCCAGCGCCAGCGCCTGTTGGCAGCCGAGCAGGACATGCGGGTCGTCTTCGACAATGAGGACCGTCAGATCAGTGTTCATGGTGTATTCCAGTGCTGGCCCGCGAAGCGGTGTGTCAGGTTTTCGAACAGGGTCACTGCCCCGGTGCTTTCGCGAGCAGACTCGCTTTCATCAAACATCACCACACCGCTGAATCTTCAGCGGCTGGGATGCCGTCTTCGTGAGCAAGCTCACTCCCACATGAACTGTCACACCGAGACTGGGGATGCACGGATCTCTCACACACCCGCCGCCCCGGGGTCAACCAGCGGCAACACCAGCACAAACATCGTGCCGCCCTCGGCCGGGTGCTCAGCGTTGAGCGTGCCGCCGGCCGCCGTGGCAAGGCTGGCGGACAGCGTCAAACCCAACCCGAGGCCCTGCTCACCGGGCTTGGTGGTAAAGAAGGGTTCGAACAAATGCTTGCGCGCTTCGGCGTCGATGCCGTGGCCGTTGTCACGGACGCGCAACCGATAGCGGCCGTCGAACACGTCACCTTCCAGCCATAGAGCCGGCAGCGGCTGCGCCTGCATGGCGTCCAGCGCGTTGCCGATCAGGTTGACCAGAATCTGCTCAAGCCGGGTCTGATCAATCGCCAGTTCGACATCGTCGATCTGCTGATGCAGCGCCAGTGACGCATTGTCCAGACGCGCCGCGAGCAATTGCACTGCAGCCTCGACTGCCTTGCCCAGGGACGCCTGACCTTTATCTTCCCCGCGCCGGGCGAAGGCGCGCAGGCTGGCGGTGATACGGCCCATGCGGTCCACCAGATCGTTGATGGTGCGCAGGTTCGCACTCGCCGTGTCCAGCGCGCCCCGTTCGAGGAACCGAACGGTGTTGCCCGACAACGTGCGCAGCGCCGCCAATGGCTGATTCAGTTCATGGGCGATGCTGGTGGACATCTGGCCGATGGCCGCGAGTTTGCCGGCCTGGATCAATTCATCCTGGGCCTGGCGCAGGGTCTCTTCGGCCTGGCGACGTTCACGGATCTGGCCCTTGAGGCGTTCGTTGCTGGCGCGCAGGTCAGCGGTGCGGTCGGTAATGCGCCGTTCCAGCTCGTTGTTCGCCTGCTCCAGCGCTTCTCGGGCGGCGAGGCGGGTGGAAATCACCTTGCGCCGCTCGTTCCAGGCAATCAGCAGAAACGCCACCAGCGCGCAGGCGACGGCGACCAGCATTCCCTGATTGGCGGCTTCCCGGCGCAAGTCTTCCAGTGGTGTCAGCAGGGTCAGGTGCCAAGGCGTGTCAGCCAGTTCGCGGGTCTGCGCCAGATAACTCACCACCGTGTGCTCATGATCGACGCTGGTGTTGGCGGGAAAGGTCAGCTTCTCGACTCCGTCGGCAATCGATTCACGTTCCAGCGGCACCAGCTCGTTGAGCGGCCACCAGTAATATTGCAGGCTGCGCGCCAGCCGCTCCTTGATCTCGGCGGTCAGCGGGCGGACTGATTTCAGCCGTCGCGCTGGATCGCTGGAGAGGATGATGATGCCGTTCTCGTCGCTGACAAACGCTTCCAGGCGCGCGCGCTGCCAGCGTTCTTCCAGCGCCTCAAGCCGGACCTTGATCACCGCGACGCCGATGATTTTGCCTTTCTCTTCCAGCCCGTGGGCCAGGTAATAACCCGGTTCGCCGGTGGTGCTGCCGATGCCGTAGAAGCGCCCCGGCAAACCGCGAATCGCGTCCTGATAATAGGCGCGGAAAGACAAGTCCTCGCCGAGGTAACTGTCGGCGTCGCGCCAGTTGCTGGTCGCCAGCACCCGGCCGGTGGTGTCCAGCACATAGATGGCCCGACTGCGGCTGCGCCGGTTCAGGCCTTCGAGGTAATCGTTGACCTTGGAACGCAACTCCGCAGACGGATGGTTGAGCAGGTCGGAAACATTGGATTCCAGCTCCAGCACGCTGGGCAGGTAATTGTACTTGTTGATCTCGCTCTCGACGGTGCGCGCGTGCAGCTCCAGCTGACGCTGACCGTTTTCACCCAACGCCTTGATGGCATTCTTCTCGCTGTACAAATACGTGACGTAGCCCAGCGCAATCATCAGCAGGATGATCAGCGGTGGCACGAACAGATGGCGAATCAGTCGGGGTTTCACGGCGAGTGATGGCGGCGCGGCGCGGTAGAGAGGGGGGTCGCATTTCATCACAGTCGTCCTGGACCGGCCAGCCGCCCGTTTCATCAGGGATGAACGGGCGGCCGGCGGTTTTTACGCCCTCGAAGGGCTAATGCTTTTTAGTGCTGCAGGATTTTGTTGAGGAATTGCTGAGCCCGCTCGGAGCGCGCGTTGACGTCGCCGAAGAACTCTTCCTTTTCGCAGTCTTCGACGATCTGGCCCTTGTCCATGAAGATCACCCGATCCGCCACTTTGCGGGCGAAGCCCATTTCGTGGGTCACGCACATCATGGTCATGCCTTCATGGGCCAGTTGCACCATCACGTCGAGCACTTCGTTGACCATCTCCGGGTCGAGCGCGGAGGTCGGTTCGTCGAACAGCATCACCACCGGGTCCATGGCCAGTGCGCGGGCAATCGCCACACGTTGTTGCTGGCCGCCCGACAGTTGCCCCGGATGCTTGTGGGCATGGTCCGACAGGCCCACACGTTCGAGTAGTTGCAGGCCTTTTTTGGTGGCCTCTTCCTTGCTGCGGCCCAGCACTTTGATCTGCGCGATGGTCAGGTTTTCGGTGATGGTCAGGTGCGGAAACAGCTCGAAATGCTGGAACACCATGCCGACGCGCGAACGCAGTTTCGGCAGATTGGTTTTCGGGTCGGCGATTGAGGTGCCATCAACCACGATGTCGCCTTTCTGAAACGGCTCCAGCGCATTGACGCATTTGATCAGCGTGGACTTGCCCGAGCCCGACGGGCCGCAGACCACAATCACTTCACCTTTTTTGACCTCCGTGCTGCAATCGGTCAGCACCTGGAAGTCCCCATACCACTTGTTGATATTTTTGATGGAAATCATACGGCTAACCTTTTTTGCATGAACTTGACCAGGCGCGACGCGGCGAAGCTGATCGTGAAGTACACCAGACCGGCGACAATCAGGAACTCGTTGGAGCGCCCGATGATGTCGCCGCTGGAGCGTGCCGAGTTGAGGAAGTCGACCAGGCCGACCGTGTAGACCAGCGAGGTGTCCTGAAACAGGATGATGCTCTGCTGCAACAGCAGCGGGGTCATCTTGCGGAACGCCTGGGGCAGGATGATCAGGCGCATCATCTGGCCGTAGGTCATGCCCAGCGCCTGAGCGGCGCCCATCTGGCCGCGGGAAATCGACTGCACGCCGGCCCGCACGATTTCACAGAAGTAGGCCGCCTCGAACATCATGAATGCCACGACGCAGGAGGTGAACGCGCCGATCGGCGTGTCTTCGCCGGTGATCCAGCGCAGCACGAACGGCACCGCCAGGTAGAACCAGGTGATGACCAGCAGCAGTGGGATTGAGCGGAAGTAGTTGACGTAGGCGCCGGCAAGACGTGACGCCAGCTTGTTCGACGACAACCGCATCAGCGCCAGAATGGTGCCGATGATGATGCCGCCCACGATGCCCATGACCATCAACTGCAAGGTCATGAGCATGCCGTTCCACATGCCCGGAATCGCAGGAATCACTCCAGAGAAGTCCATTATTTACCTCCCACGGAGATCAGACCTGGCACCGCCACTTTCTTCTCGACCAGGCGCATGAGCAGCATCAGGCTCATGTTCAGGGTGAAGTAGATCAGCGTCGCCAGGGTGAAGGCTTCGAACAGGTTCGCGGAAAACTCGGCGGTCTGTTTGGTCTGCGCGAGCAACTCCATCAGGCCGATCAGCGACGCCACGGACGAGTTCTTGAACACGTTGAGGAATTCGGAGGTGAGCGGCGGAATGATGATCCGGTACGCCTGGGGCAGCAGCACGTTCCAGTAGATCTGCGGCAGCTTGAAACCCATGGCGCGCGCAGCGGATTCCTGCCCCACCGGCAGCGCCTGAATACCGGTGCGCACTTGTTCGCAGACACGTGCAGCGGTGAACAGGCCCAGGCACACGACAACACTCAGGAATGCCGAAGTCGTCGGGTTAAGGTCTTGCTTGTACCACTCCTGCAGGTTCTCAGGCAGCAGATCCGGCACGAGGAAGTACCAGATGAACAGCTGCACCAGCAGTGGCACGTTACGGAAAATTTCCACGTAAATCGCGGCAATTGAAGAAACGATGCGGTTGGGCACCGTGCGCATCACCCCGAGCACCGAGCCCAGCAGCAACGCAATGATCCAGGCAGCAACGGCAATGGCGATGGTCCAGCCCAGCCCGGTGATGTACCAGTCCAGATAGGTCTCGCTGCCGACGCCCGTGGACTTGAAGAACACGCCCCAGTCCCAGTTGTAGTTCATCAGGGTCTCCCCTCTTATCGATCGTTATGCACGCACGCGCCAGTTAGCGGCTTCCGGAAACGCAGGGCGTCTCCGGAAGTCAGGCTTTTCACGTTGTCAGAATGGCGGAGCGAAGGACTCAGGCCTTCTTGTCCGGCGCCGGCTTGTCGTTCGGGTTGGCGATCAGCGCTTTGAGCTGTTCGCTCATCGGGAACATCAGGTTCAGGCCTTTTGGTGGAATCGGCTGGGTGAACCACTTGTCGTAGATCTTGTTGATCTCGCCCGATTTGTAGGTCGCAACGATGGCGTCGTCGACGGCTTTCTTGAACGCAGGGTCTTCCTTGCGAACCATGCAACCGTAGATTTCGTAGGACTGAGGGGTGCCGGTAACGGCCCAGTCGGTCGGCTTCTTGGCCTTGGCCATTTCGCCGGCGAGCAGGGCGTCGTCCATCATGAAGGCAACGGCGCGGCCCGATTCCAGCATCTGGAACGACTCGCCGTGGTCCTTGGCCGAAATCACGTTCATGCCCATCTGTTTGTCGGCGTTCATCGCCTTGAGCAGGCGCTCGGAGGTGGTGCCCGCCGTGGTCACGACGTTCTTGCCCTTGAGGTCATCGAAGTCTTTGTAGGACGAGTCAGCTTTGCTCAGCAGACGCGTGCCGATTTCGAAAATGCCGACGGAGAAGTCGACTTGCTGGGCGCGCTCGGCGTTGTTGGTGGTCGAACCACACTCAACGTCGACGGTGCCGTTCTGGACCAGCGGGATGCGGGTCTGGGAAGTGACCAGGTTGTACTTGACCTTCAGATCAGGCATGTCCAGATCTTTCTTGATCGCTTCGACGATCTTCAGCTGGATGTCAGCGGAGTAACCCACTGGCACGCCGGAAGCGTCAGCGATATAGGAAAAAGGAATGGAGGAGTCGCGGTGACCGAGGGTGATGGTGCCGGACTCTTTGATTTTTTTAAGCGTGCCGGTGAGTTCGGCGGCGAAAACGGGGGTGGTGATCAGAGCAGCAGCAATGGCTGCGCCCAGGAGTTGGGGAACGATGCGCATCTGTTTTTCCTCGACATTGTTTTTTTTATTGGGCCGGTGTTGGACGGCCCTATCGTTTCAGAGCGCTTCAACGGCGGCCCAGTCAGGCGACACGCTACATCGAAGCAATCGTGCAAGAGTGTAGAGCATGAGTCATGCCAGGGAGGTGACTGAAGCTAAGGGTATGAAAGTGTTGGCTATTTATGGAGGAGGGACGTGGGCGAGGCGGATCGGCCGTCCGGGAATCCGAATCGGGTGGGGCGAGATGTTCGGGAATCCGAATGATAGCGGCGGGGTGGGGCGTGTTGAGGCAGATGGTTTTGCGGTGTGCTGTCTGACGCTTTCCCGGCTAAAGCCGGTCCTACAGAATCGCGGTGATCCGCTGGACTGGCTCTAGCCGATCCCACGGGATCGCGGTGATTCCGTGGGACCGGCTTCAGTCGGGAATTGGATCTGGCAGGTTATGCGTGAATCTTTGGCGCCGGCATGGGCCAGTCAATACGCTCAACGGCCCCGTTGCTGCGTGCCGCGCTGTCCAGGTACGCCTGAACCTTCTGATGCTCTTCGTCGGTGGTGAACAGACCCAGCTTGGTCCGGCGCCACAGAATGTCCTGGGCCTTGGTCGCCCATTCCTCACTGCACAGGTAGTCCACTTCGCGGCTGTACAGACCGCCGCCCAAGTGTTCGCCCATTTCGCCCAGCGTCTGAACGCCCTCCACGATGCGCCAGCTGCGTGAGCCATAGGTAATGGCCCAGCGCTTGGCGATTTCGGCCGGCAGCCATGCACAACGCTGTTGCAGCTCGGCGGCCAGTGCCTGAGGCGTGGTCATGCTCTCACCGCCCGGGAGGCTGGCTTTCGCGGTCCAGCTTGGCTTCATCTGCGGGAAGAACGGCGCCAGCTGCTGCATCGCCGACTCCGCCAGTTTGCGGTAGGTCGTCAGCTTGCCGCCGAACACGGAAAGGATCGGCGCCTCTTGGGCGCTGCCCGACAGCGACAACGTGTAGTCACGGGTGATCGCCGACGGGTTGTCCGACTCGTCATTGCACAGCGGCCGCACGCCTGACCACGTGCTCAGAATGTCGGCGCGGCTGAGTTGCTTCTTGAAGTGATCATTCACGATCTTCAGCAGGTAATCGGTCTCGCCTTCGGTGATCGCTACTTTGCCCGGATCGTCAGAATATTCGCGGTCGGTCGTACCGATGATGGTGAAGCGTTCCAGGTACGGAATGGCGAACACGATGCGCTGATCTTCGTTCTGCAGAATGAAGGCGTTTTCACCTTCGTACAGTTTCGGCACGATCAAGTGGCTGCCCTGAATCAGGCGAATGCCGTACTGCGATTCGAGCTTGAGATCTTCACGAATGAACTTGGCAACCCATGGACCCGCCGCATTCACCAAGGCTTTGGCGCGAATGGAAAACTGACTGCCATCCGCACGCTCCATGTTCATGTGCCACACGCCGCCGCTGCGACGGGCGCCCAGGCAGCGGGTCTGGGTATGGATGTGCGCGCCTTTTTCACGGGCGGCCATGGCGTTGAGGACGACCAGACGTGCATCGTCAACCCAGCAATCTGAGTATTCGAAGCCTTTGGTAATCGAGCTGTTCAACGGGCTGTTGGCGCCAAAGCGAATGCTTTTCGAGCCTGCCAGCTTCTCGCGCTTGCCAAGGTGGTCATACAGGAACAGCCCGGCGCGGATCATCCACGCGGGGCGCAGGTGCGGACGGTGGGGCAATACGAAGCGCATCGGCTTGACGATGTGCGGTGCTTTTTCCAGGAGCACTTCACGTTCGGCCAGCGCTTCGCGAACCAGACGGAATTCGTAATGCTCAAGGTAACGTAGGCCACCGTGGATCAGCTTGCTGCTGGCCGAAGAGGTGTGGCTGGCGAGGTCGTCCTTCTCGCAGAGAAAGACTGATAGGCCCCGGCCCGATGCGTCTGCCGCGATGCCGACACCATTGATGCCACCACCGATCACGGCAACGTCGTAGACCTCGGAAAGGGGTGGGGTCGGCAAACTGGACTGGGCCATCGGGGCCTCCTGAGTGTTCGATCGCGTTCGAATGTTGCGCTACTGGGAGGGCGAATTCGAACATTTATGTTCATTTCCGAAAATAGTAGCGCAATGAGGCGAACACAGCTACTCAGTATTCATTGAAAATACTGATCAGAGAAAAGGGAAAGGAACAAAAGCGAACATCGGAGGTGAGGCGAGCGCCGGAATCGCGCTCGCTCATGGATCGGGGTTAAACCACTTCCAGCCGAATCTTGTTCTGGGTCAGCAGTTGCGACAGCGCTGGCACGGGCGTCTGGTCCGTCACCAGGCAGTCGATCAACGTGATCGGTCCCAGTCGAACCATCGCGTTGCGGCCGAACTTGCTGGAGTCCGCAGCCAGAATCACCTGACGCGCGTTGGCGATGATCGCCTGGGAAACGCGCACTTCCTGATAATCGAAATCCAGCAGGCTGCCGTCCTCGTCGATTCCGCTGATGCCCACCAGGGCGAAATCGACCTTGAACTGGGTGATGAAGTCCACGCTCGCTTGACCGACCACGCCGCCATCGCGGCGCACATTGCCGCCGGCCAGCAGCACTTCGAAGTCGTCCTTGCCGCTGAGAATCGACGCCACGTGCAGGTTGTTGGTGATGATCTTCAGGTGGTTATGGTTGAGCAGCGCGCGGGCAATGGATTCGGTGGTGGTGCCGATGTTGATGAACAGCGACGCGTGATCCGGGATCTGTGCGGCGATGGCCTCGGCGATGCGCTGCTTCTCATCGCGCATCTGATCGGCACGCATGGCGTAAGCAGTGTTTTCGATGCTGGAATCGTAGGCCGCGCCGCCGTGGTAGCGACGCAGGAGATTCATTTCCGCGAGCTGATTGATGTCGCGGCGGATGGTTTGCGGGGTCACGACGAACAGCTGCGCCATTTCCTCAATGCTGACGTAGCCGCGCTCACGGACCAGCTCGAGGATCTGCTGTTGACGGGGTGGCAGATTCATTTTTTATCCTTCGGGCACGGGCGCCCATGATGCCGCAGGCAGCCATTACCTGTCAGCCGGAAAAAATGCCCCTGACGCCCCGTCCGGGATCGCGCTTATTCGGCCTCTTCGTGGGGTTCCCAGTCGCGCGTGCGGTCTACTGCCTTGCGCCAGCCGGCGTAGAGCTTTTCCTTCTCGGCGTCATCGCATTGCGGCTCGAACTTGCGCTCGATGACCGCTTTGCCCCTCAGCTCGTCGAGCCCGCTCCAGAACCCGATCGCGAGACCTGCCAGATAGGCCGCGCCCAACGCGGTGGTTTCGCGCATTTTCGGGCGCTCCACCGGCGTGCCGAGAATGTCGGCCTGGAACTGCATGAGGAAGTTGTTCGCCACTGCGCCGCCGTCAACGCGAAGGGCCTTGAGCGGCTCGCCGGCATCCTGTTGCATGGCGTCGAGCACATCGCGGGTCTGGTAGGCGATGGACTCCAGCGCGGCCCGAATGATGTGATCGACCTTCACGCCACGGGTCAGGCCGAACAAGGCGCCCCGTGCATACGGGTCCCAGTAGGGCGCGCCCAGACCGGTGAACGCAGGCACCAGATAGACGCCATTGCTGTTCTTCACTTTGGTGGCGAAGTATTCGGTGTCCATGGAGTCGTTGACGATTTTCAGCTCGTCGCGCAGCCACTGCACGGTGGAGCCGCCGTTGAACACCGCGCCCTCCAGTGCGTATGCCACTTCACCGCGCGGACCGCAGCCGATGGTGGTCAACAGACCGTGATTGGATTTGACGGCTTTCTTGCCCGTGTTCATCAGCAGGAAGCAGCCGGTGCCGTAGGTGTTCTTCGCCTGACCCGGCTCGACGCACATCTGGCCGAACAACGCCGATTGCTGATCCCCGGCGATCCCGGCGATGGGGATGCCGCTTTTGCTGTGGCCATAGACTTCGGATGACGACTTGACCTCCGGCAACATTTCCCGGGGCACGTCGAGCACGTCGAGCATGCGCTGATCCCATTCCAGCGTATGGATGTTGAACATCATCGTGCGCGAGGCGTTGGTGTAGTCAGTGACGTGCACCTTGCCGCCGGTAAATTTCCAGATCAGCCAGCTGTCGACGGTGCCGAACAGCAACTCGCCACGGCGGGCGCGCTCACGGCTGCCCTCAACGTGATCGAGAATCCACTTCAGTTTGCTGCCGGAAAAGTAGGGATCGATGACCAGACCGGTGGTGTCGCGGATGTAGTCTTCCAGACCGTCACGCTTGAGTTGCTGGCAGATCTCGGTGCTGCGGCGGCATTGCCAGACCACGGCGTTGTAGATCGGCCGGCCGGTGTCCTTTTCCCAGACCACCGTGGTTTCGCGCTGGTTGGTGATACCGATCGCGGCGATCTGGTTGTGATGCAGATTCGCCTGGGCCAGGACCTTGGTCATGCACGCGGTCTGGGTCGCGAAGATCTCCATCGGATCGTGCTCGACCCAGCCAGGCTGGGGGTAATGCTGAACGAACTCACTCTGGGCGCTGCTGACCACATTGGCGTCGCGGTCAAAAATGATGGCGCGGGAGCTGGTGGTGCCTTGATCCAGAGCGATGATGTAATTCTTATTTTCGGTGTCGGTCATGGTGAATGCCTGGTGATGTAGCGAGTTTCCGGAAACGGCCGTCCGTTGTGTTGCCAGTGCTCAGTGCCTTTGCGCACTGAATACCGGGATGGCGTCAAGGAAGCAAGCGAGATATTCGTATTCGAAAAAATATAGACGTAAACGAACCTTGTCAAAGGTCGAAAGCGAACCTATCGATGAATGTTCCAAGACGCCGATATTAGTGGATAAGTCCTTCTCGAATGCAGGCATTTCGATAACCAATGGCCTAAAGTATCGGCAGCAAACAACAAAGTGTCTGGTTGTCTGGAGCACTGCATGACCCCTGCATTGGATTTACTGAAAAAGGTTCGCGCCGAACATCGCGTCCACAGTTACGAGCATGATCCCAAGGCCGCATCGTATGGCCTGGAAGCGGCAGAAAAGCTCGATCTGGCCCCCGCTCAGGTGTTCAAGACGCTGCTGGCCAGCACCGAAAAAGGCGAGCTGCTGGTGGCGGTCGTCCCGGTGGTGGGCTCGCTGGACCTGAAAGCCCTGGCCCATGCCGCCGGCGCCAAGAAGGCCGAAATGGCTGACCCGGCCGCCGCCCAGCGTGCCACCGGCTATCTACTGGGCGGGATCAGCCCGCTCGGGCAGAAGAAAAGGCTGCGCACCTTCATTGATGAGTCCGCTCAACCGTTCGCAACGATTTTTGTCAGCGCCGGTCGACGAGGGCTCGAAGTCGAACTGCCCGCCGCCGTACTTGCACAACACACCGGTGCGAGCTTTGCCCGGATCGGCCGGGAATGATTCGCCGGGTTTACCGGAAATGCCAGACTCTTTCATGCGGTGACACTGACCGCAGACCCGCAGCGCCCGGAACGGGTTGCCGCGTTTCTTTACTCGGGGATGCCTTCCATGAAGCTTGAATTCCATCAGGTCGACGCCTTCACCGACCGCCCGTTCTCAGGCAACCCGGCAATGGTCTACCGCCTGGACGCCTGGCTTTCCGATCAATTGATGCAACAGATTGCCTCAGAGCACAATCTGTCGGAGACCGCGTTTTTGGTCCGTGAAGCACCGGGCTGGCACATACGCTGGTTCACCCCGACCCATGAAGTGCCGTTGTGCGGACATGCGACCCTGGCCAGCGCCTTCGTGCTGTTCGAGAAATACGGCGAGAAGGCCGAGGTTATCCACTTCACTGGCAAATCCGGCGAGTTGAGCGTGAGCCGCGAGGGCAATCGGCTGGTCCTGGACTTTCCGTCCATGCCGCCCGCCGAGCAGGGTGTGACGGTGGAAATCGAACGCGCCCTTGGGGTTGCCGTCGTCGACGTGCTGAGCGCTGCGGAATTGCTGGTGGTGCTGGAGTCCGAGCAGGCTGTTCGCGACTGCAAACCCGACTTCGCCGCCCTCGCGCGTTTGCCGTGGCCTGGGGTGATCGTCACCGCCAAGGGGGACGGCGAGCGCTACGATTTTGTGTCGCGCTACTTTGCGCCGGGCATCGGCATCAATGAAGACCCGGTCACGGGCTCGACGCACTGCAGCCTGATTCCCTACTGGTCGGCCCGGCTGAACAAGTTCAGCCTGACGGGCTATCAGGCGTCGACGCGGGGAGGGGAGCTGTTCTGCCGGCTTGAGGGGGAGCGCGTGAAAATCGGCGGGCACGCGACGCTGGTCGCCAGCGGCGCGTTGATACTGAGTTAGTCGATATCGGGCTGAAAGTGCCTGGTCGAGAACGACAGGCCCTCAGACCGCCACGTCCCGATGCACCGGAACGCTCCGATGCACCGGCACGCTGCCCGAGGCCGGAAACAGCACCAGATGCTCGGCTGACACCGTGAAGCCGACCTGATCACCGGCGCGCAGATCCACATGGCTGGGGAACAACGCCTCCAGTTGCGTGCCGGTCGGCAACTGCAGGCGGTACAGGGTCGCCGCGCCCTGAAAATTCAGGCTCGCCACGCGGGCCTTTATCGGGCCGTCGGGCGCATAAACAATGTCATCAGGGCGCAGCAGGACATCCATCGGAGTGCCTGGCGCGCCGGCATAGGCGCGATTGCCGCGCAGCACACCCAACTCGGTCTGCACCGATTCGGCATCGATCAGTTGCCCGTGAATGAAATAACCCTGACCGACGAAACTGGCGACATAAGGCGTCGCCGGCTCGTGATAGAGGTTGTAGGGCGTATCCCACTGCTCCAGCCGCCCGTCTTTGAACACGCCGACGTGGTCGCTTACGGCAAAAGCCTCTTCCTGGTCGTGGGTCACCAGAATCGCGCTGGTGCCACGGGCCTTGAGAATGTCGCGCACCTCATGGCTCAGGCGCCGCCGCAACTCGCCATCCAGGTTCGAAAACGGTTCATCGAGCAGCAGCAACTGCGGCTCAGGGGCAAGTGCGCGGGCCAGCGCCACACGCTGCTGCTGTCCACCGGAAAGCTCATGGGGATGACGCGTGCCCAGCGCGCCGAGATTGACCAGCTCCAGCATTTCCTGAACCACCTGCTTCTGGCGCGGATGATTGCGGATGCCGAAGGCGATGTTGTCGGCCACGGTGAGGTGGGGGAACAGGGCATAGTCCTGAAACACCATGCCGATCCGGCGCTTCTCCGGGGCCAGGGTAAACCCGGGTCGGGAAATGACGTTACCCGCCAGGGTGATCTCGCCCTTGTGCACCGGTTCGAAACCGGCGATGGCGCGCAAGGTAGTGGTCTTGCCGCAGCCGGAGGAACCCAACAGGCAACCGATGTCGCCGGCGTTCAGGTGCAGATTGAGGTGCTGCACCACGCGTTGGTCCTGATAACCGCAGGCGAGGTCATGCAGCGTCAGCAGCAGGGGCTGACTCATGGGGCAGCGAAGGCAGGAGCGACGAGGAATTCCAGCAGGGCTTTTTGCGCATGCAGCCGGTTCTCCGCCTGATCCCACGCCACCGAGCGCGGGTCATCCAGCAGGTCCTCGCTGATCTCTTCACCACGGTGCGCCGGCAGGCAGTGCATGAAAATCACATCGTCAGCAGCGCGGTCGAGCATCTCGCGAGTGACCTGGAAAGGTTTGAACAGGCCCAGACGCTTGGCGGCTTCTTCTTCCTGACCCATGGACGTCCACACATCGGTTGAGACCAGGTGCGCGCCTTTCACCGCTTCGTGGGGATCGCGGATCAATGTCACACGATCGCCCGCCAGAGCCAGGTAATGCGCGCTGGGTTCGTAGCCTTCCGGACACGCAACACGCAACTGAAAGTCGAACTGAATCGCGGCTTCTATATAGCTGTTGCACATGTTGTTGCCATCGCCGATCCACGCCACGGTCTTGCCCTGAATGGAGCCGCGGTGTTCGAGGAACGTTTGCATGTCGGCCAGCAACTGGCAGGGGTGAAGGTCATCGGACAGGCCGTTGATCACCGGTACGCGGGAATGGGCGGCGAATTCGGTGAGGTTGCTGTGGGCGAAGGTGCGGATCATCACCGCATCGACCATCCGCGACATGACCCGTGCGCCATCGGCAATCGGCTCGCCACGGCCCAGCTGGGTGTCCCGAGGGGAGAGGAAGATGGCCTGGCCGCCCAGCTGGATCATCCCGGCTTCGAACGAGACACGGGTCCGGGTCGAGGATTTTTCGAAGATCATTGCCAGGATGCGGCCCTTCAATGGCTCGAAGAGCACGCCTCGATTTCGCAGGTCCTTCAGCTCAACGCCGCGACGAATCACCCCTACCAGCTCAGCGGGGGTGTAGTCCATCATCGAGAGAAAGTGCCTTGCGCTCATCATTAACTACCTTGTCTGCAACAGACCGCAGATCCTCAAAGCCGGGTTTTTCGGAAAAACGGGCGAGACCTGCGGCGAAAGCCGCACGGGGCGACGAATAGGGAAGGCGCGAGGGTATAAGAAAATGTCGCCTGATGCCAAGGCCCGCCGTGACGGAAAATCGTCGTCGGACGTTCGGTAGCCTGAAAGCGGCGTTCGCAGGACGCTTTTCATGTAACGAAGTGCTACAGTCATGTTTCTGCGCAGGCCATTCGCCATCGCATTAGTCCTGATCAGACAGCTCGCTTGTAACGCTCTTTGGCGTCGCCGCGATTACTGCCTGATTCGTAACAGTCGCAAACCACTGTGCAGCCTTATGCGACATGCTTCACGCCGCGGAGACCCGGACGTTTCCTAAACCATCGGCGTGGGTTATAAAGGCGGCTTATGTCCTCCAAAAGAGGTGGGGAATGGATTCAAAAGAGCAACAACTGACGGAACTACTCGGGCTTACGGCTCGGACCCTTACGCACCTCACGGCGTCCATGACGTCGATGTCGTTCGAACTGATGCGCAGCGAAGACGAAGTGACCCGTTCTGCGGGGCGCCGGATGATCGATCGCATGGCAACCATCAGCGCCGGACTCGACGAACACTGGCGGCTGATCGGCGAACTCACCGGCATCCAGGTGTCTCAGGAACAGATCGAAACGGTTCATGAGGTGCAGATGCAGCGCAAGGTGGTTACACCTATTGGTGGCTCTGCTTCCTGAGTGACGCTTCTTTCATCGGGTGAGCTATCGGCTCGCCTGATGCTGCCCGATTCACGGCGCTGACATTTCTGGCGCATCGCCCGGACAGGTCCCATAGTTTTGTATCCGCGATCGGCTGATCGCCCTATAAAAACTCGAGACTGGCGATGACCAAGACTCTCCACCACCGTGCCTGTCACCTGTGCGAGGCGATTTGCGGCCTCACCCTCGAAACCACCCTGCTGGACGATGCCAGCACCCTGATTACCTCCATAAAGGGCGATGCGCAGGACACCTTCAGCCGCGGGCATATCTGCCCCAAAGCCGTCGCGCTGCAAGACATCCAGAATGACCCCGATCGGCTCCGGCAGCCCATGCAGCGTATCGGCAACGACTGGCAGCCGATCGAGTGGCAGGCCGCGTTTGATCTGATCGCCGAGCGCCTGGCCGGCATTCAGGCGCGTCATGGGCAAAACGCGGTGGCGGTCTATCAGGGCAACCCCAGCGTGCATAACTATGGGCTGATGACCCACAGCAATTATTTTCTCGGACTGCTGAAAACCCGTAACCGCTACTCCGCAACCTCTGTGGACCAGTTGCCACACCACCTGACCAGTCATTTGATGTACGGCCACGGCCTGCTGCTGCCCATCGCCGACATTGACCACACCGATTTCATGCTCATCCTCGGCGGTAATCCGCTGGCGTCCAACGGCAGCATCATGACCGTGCCCGACGTCGAGAAGCGTCTGAAGGCGATCCAGGCCCGTGGCGGCAAAGTCGTTGTGGTCGATCCGCGCCGCAGCGAAACCGCCGCCATAGCCGACCAGCACCTGTTTATCCGCCCGGGCGGGGATGCGGCGTTTCTGTTCGGCTTGTTGCACACCTTGTTTGCCGAAGGCTTGACCCGCGACAGCCATCTTGCCGTGGATGGACTGGAGGACGTCCGCGTGGCCGTCAGCGAGATGACCGCCGACGCCATGAGCCCTCGATGCGGCGTGCCTGCCGAGCAGATCAGGCGGCTAGCGCGGGATTTCGCCGCTGCCAAACGCGGCGTGTGCTACGGGCGCATGGGCATTTCCACCCAGGCTTTTGGCACGCTGTGCCACTGGCTGGTGCAACTGATCAACCTGGTCACCGGCAATCTCGATCGCCCAGGCGGTGCGCTGTGCACCGAGCCGGCGCTGGATCTGGTGGCGTCGACCTCCGGCGGCAGCTTCAACCGCTGGCAGAGCCGCGTTTCGCAACTGCCGGAATACGGCGGCGAGCTGCCGGTCTCTGCGCTGGCCGAGGAAATGCTGACCCCGGGGGAGGGCCAGATCAAGGCGCTGATTACCGTGGCGGGCAACCCGGTGTTGTCGACACCGAACGGCCGTCAGCTTGACACCGCGCTCGAAGGGCTGGAGTTCATGGTCAGCGTCGATTTGTACATCAACGAAACCACACGGCACGCGGACCTCATCCTGCCGTCGACGTCTGCGCTGGAAAATGACCACTACGACACCACGTTCAACATATTCGCCGTGCGCAACGTCACCCGATTCAACCGTGCGATTCTTGCCAAGCCCGAGGGTGCGCTGCACGACTGGGAAATCTTCGTCGGCCTCGCCCAGGCGTTCGCACTGAAAACCGGGCGCGAATTGAAACCGACGATGCCGCCTGCGCAGATGGTCGATCGCGGTCTGCGGGCTGGGCTGTATGGTGATGCTTCGCCGCTCAAATTGTCGCTGGAAACGCTGGCGCAGTATCCCCACGGCCTGGACCTCGGCCCGCTCAAGCCCAATCTCGCTGCGCGCCTCAAAACCATCAACCAGCGCGTGCAGGCTGCGCCGCCGGTGATCCTTGCCGATCTCGCCCGATTCGCTGCGCAGCCGCTACCCCACGCCGACGGCCTTATGCTCATCGGTCGGCGCCATGTGCGCAGCAATAATTCATGGATGCACAATTATCATCGCCTGGTGAAAGGCAAGCCGCGGCATCAGTTGCTGATGCACCCGGATGATTTGATCAGCCGAGGGTTGATGGACGGTCAGCGGGTCAGGGTCAGTTCGCGGGTAGGCGTCATTGAGGTAGAAGTGATGGGCAGCATCGAGATGATGCCCGGGGTCGTTAGCCTGCCCCACGGCTGGGGCCACGGTCGTCCGGGCGTGAGAATGGACATCGCGACGGCTCAGCCAGGTGAAAGCGCGAATGACCTGACTGACGAGCGGGCGCTGGATGGCATTTCCGGGAACGCCGTGCTGAACGGGGTGCCGGTTACGGTTGCGGCGGCATGACGGTCATGGGGGCGTCAAGGCCAAGACCGAGCGTTATGCTCGGGAATCGTTTAGAATGCGCCACCGTGTCGACCCATACAGTCGTAAAGTTTAGCCGAGGTGCTCCATGGATATTATCGAAACGATCAAAGACCAGATTGCCAGCAACACCGTTCTGCTCTACATGAAAGGTGCTCCGAATGCCCCGCAGTGTGGCTTTTCGGCCAAGGCTTCTCAGGCACTGATGGCGTGTGGCGAAAAGTTCGCGTACGTCGATATCCTGCAGAACCCGGAAATCCGCGCCAACCTGCCAAAGTACGCCAACTGGCCAACCTTCCCACAGCTGTGGGTCGGTGGTGAGCTGGTCGGCGGTAGCGACATCATCACTGAGATGCAGGCTGACGGTTCGCTGCAGAAACTGGTGAAAGATGCTGTTGCGAAAAACGCCACTGCCTGATTTTCGGCAGTCGTAAAAAAGCCCCGCTCTCTGCCGAGACGCGGGGCTTTTTGTTGGGCGGTCTTGTTGGGAGGCAGGGACGAGAATCAGTCCTCTTCGCCCATCTGAGACTGCAGGTAGTTCTCGATGCCGACCTTGTCGATCAGGCCCAGCTGGGTTTCCAGCCAGTCGATGTGTTCTTCTTCCGATTCCAGAATGTCTTCCAGCATCTCGCGGCTGCCGAAGTCACCGACGGTTTCGCAGTGGGCGATGGCGGCTTTCAGATCGGCGTGGCCCTTGCGCTCGATACGCAGGTCACACTCCAGCATTTCCTTGGTGTGTTCGCCGATCAGGATCTTGCCCAGGTCTTGCAGGTTCGGGAGGCCTTCCAGAAACAGGATGCGCTTGATCAGTTTGTCAGCGTGTTTCATCTCGTCGATGGATTCGTGGTACTCGTGTTTGCCCAACTTGTTCAGGCCCCAGTCTTCGTACATGCGCGCATGCAGAAAATACTGATTGATCGCGACCAGCTCGTTACCGAGGATCTTGTTGAGATGCTGGATGACTGTGATGTCGCCTTTCATGATCGGGTCCTGTCGAAGGTATAGGTAATACAGGCGGCAAGTCTGAGCCCCCTCTATAACTCTGTCAAACCTAAGTTATTGAATAATAAGTGAAAATAAATAGGAATAAGAATGTTTGTGTTCCGCATCTTGTCGCTAAGCGATTGAATTAAAGGCATAAAAAAACCGGACAGTGTCCGGTTTTGTTTGAATGCGATTATTCAGGCAGCTGAAAATTCTGCAGGATAGGCGAGGGCGACGTGGCTGGTTTGCAGCTCGGTCAGGGTTTCACGCACCACTTCCTTGGCCAGGCAGGCACATTTCCCACACTTGCTGGCGACACCGAGGGTCTCGCGGACGTCACGATAGCTGCAGCATCCTTCCATGATTGCTTCACGGATTTGTCCGTCGGTAACACCTTGGCAGAGGCAGACATACATATAAGAAACCGTCGCTGAGTGATTGGCTCAATGCGATGGATACTAATGTTAATGAGAATGCTTGTCAAAACTACTCAGGCTTGTTCGCGTGGCTACCGATGAGTGGTCAGCTGCTGCGATAGGCATGATCGCTTGCGAGGGTTGTGTGTATATCCATTATCGGTGGTGGTGCTGATTAAGGTTCCGCCCTTACGGCGGGTCACTTTTTCCAACAGCCGAAAAAGTAACCAAAAAGGCCGTGCTCCTGGTTGGGCCCTTCCTTCGTCAGGGTTCCTTCACTCCGGTCTCGCTCCGTGGGCGCGCGCCGAACGGACATCCATGTCCTGACGGCGCTCTCGCGGCATCCATGCCGCTCGGCCCACTGCGCGAGACCTGCGTTCAGCCTGCACCCAAGTCGCGTTCTGCGGTGACTGAGCCTTTTGGGTAAGAAGATCAAAAGCGGATCAAGAGCTTCCCGGCTGAAGCCGGTCCCACGGGTTGTACGCGACCTGCTTTTTAGTGGGACCGGCTTTAGCCGGGAAGGGGCCAGTCGGGACGCTGAGGGCTTTAGGCCGGTCACTGCCTGCCGATCCCCACCCATAAAAAAACCGGCCACTTGGGCCGGTTCATTCATTCATTGCGCAGCAACATCGACTCAGTCGTTGAAGTCGTGCCAGCCGCCCATTTCTTTCCAGCGGTTGACGATGCCGCAGAACAGCTCGGCAGTCTTCTCGGTGTCGTAACGGGCCGAGTGGGCCTCGCGACCGTCGAAATCGATGTCCGCCGACTGGCAGGCTTTGGCCAGGACAGTCTGGCCGTACGCCAGGCCCGCCAGCGTCGCGGTGTCGAAGCTGGAGAACGGGTGAAACGGATTGCGCTTCATGTCCAGCCGCGCAACCGCTGCGTTGAGAAAGCCCAGGTCGAAGCTGGCGTTGTGACCGACTAGGATCGCACGCTTGCAGCCGTTGGCTTTCAGCGCCTTGCGGATGCCGCGGAAGATGTCCGTCAGCGCGGTTTCTTCACTCACGGCCATGCGCAGCGGGTGATCCAGCTTGATGCCGGTGAACTCCAGCGCCGCGGCTTCCACGTTGGCGCCCTCGAACGGTTCGACGCGGAAGAAATAGGTGTGGTCCGGGAAGACAAAGCCTTTCTCGTCCATGCCGATGGTGGTGGCGGCGATCTCCAGCAACGCATCAGTGGCGCAATTGAACCCGCCAGTTTCTACGTCAACGACAACGGGCAGGTAACCGCGAAAACGGGCAGCCATCGGGTGCCGGGAGCCAGTGCCGCCGGAGCCTTCTTGCTCGTCTTCGTAATGATCTTCACTCACGCGTGTTCCTCCAGCAGGCGCCAGCGCAGTTTTTCACCGGCGCGCAGCGGGATAACAGAAAGCTCGCCAAACGGCAGGCTGGCGGGGGCCGTCCACTCGTCACGAACCAGGGTAATGGTGTCGGTGTTGGTCGGCAGGCCATAGAACGCCGGGCCGTGCAAACTGGCGAAGCCTTCCAGCTTGTCCAGCGCGTTGCGTGATTCGAACGCCTCGGCGTAAAGCTCGATGGCGGCGAATGCGGTGTAGCAGCCGGCACAACCGCACGTCGCTTCTTTCGCGTGCTGCGCGTGGGGCGCGGAGTCCGTACCGAGGAAGAACTTGCTGCTGCCGCTGGTGGCGGCATCGAGCAGGGCAACCTGGTGGGTGTTGCGCTTGAGAATCGGCAGGCAATAGAAGTGAGGGCGAATGCCGCCGACCAGCATATGGTTGCGGTTGTACAGCAAATGGTGGGCAGTGATGGTCGCGCCCACATTGGCCGAAGCTTCATTGACGAACTGCACGGCGTCGGCGGTGGTGATGTGTTCGAACACCACTTTCAGCGTCGGAAAACGCTCGACGACACGTCGCATGTGCTCGTCGATGAAAATCTTTTCACGGTCGAACACGTCGATGTCGCCGCGGGTCACTTCGCCGTGGATGAGCAGCGGCAAGCCCACCTCAGCCATCGCCTCGAGCACCGGGAAGATCTTGTCGACGCTGGTGACACCGGAATCGGAATTGGTCGTCGCGCCTGCCGGGTACAACTTGGCGGCATACACGAAGCCACTGGCCTTCGCGGCGCGAATCTCTTCGGGCTGCGTCAGGTCAGTGAGGTAAAGCACCATCAGCGGCTCGAAGCGGCTGCCTTGCGGACGTGCAGCGAGGATGCGCTGACGATAGGCGTCCGCTTGCTCCGCGTTGCGTACCGGGGGCACGAGGTTCGGCATGATGATCGCGCGGCCAAAGGTGCGCGCTACGTCGGCGACGGTGTGGGGCAAAACAGCGCCATCTCGAAGATGGATATGCCAGTCGTCGGGGCGCAGGAGGGTCAGGCGTTCGGACATTGGGGATTCCAGGCGGGTCAAACTCGCTGGGAATGCTACCGGAAAAGACTCCTCCAGGCACTCGCTATCAAGTTTTGCGGGAAGTTACCGATAGCCACGTGTAAGTCATAAATCTTGTTACACGTGAATTTAGTGGAGCCTCCCGTGCGCCAGCGATATCTAGCCCTGCTCAGCGCGTTTGCCAGCCTGCCGGCCGTGGCGCTCACCTTTCAGACGCGTCTGGAGAATATTGAGTGGAAGGTGGAAGGCGACCAGTTCGAGTGCAGACTGACTCAACCGATCGCCGATTTCGGTGCGGGCGAGTTCGTGCGACGCGCGGGCGAGCAACCGACGTTTCGGCTGAAGGCAAATGGCTACAGCCTTTCGTCCGGCTCGGCCACGTTGATTGCCGCGGCGGCGCCGTGGCAGCCGGGTCGCGGAGATCTCAATCTTGGCGCAGTGAAAGTCGGTAACGGCGAGATTCCTTTCAATACCAACCAGGCCCAGGCCACGCGGCTGATCGCGGGTTTGATGGAAGGTCGCAGCCCGATGATTCGTCACACCCTGCGAGATGGCGGCGGCGCGATGGAAGTCAGGCTGTTGCCGGTCAAATTCAGCAAAGCCTATGGTGACTTCCAGGTCTGTACCGCGAAGCTGTTGCCGATGAATTTCGAGCAAGTGCGGCAGTCCGAGATCGGTTTCCCGGGTGGCGGCATCGAGCTGGACGCTACGGCCAGGCGCAAGCTGGACACTGTGCTGGCTTATATGAAGGCTGATCCGACGGTCAATCACGTCGAACTGGACGGCCACTCCGATAACAGCGGCAACCGGTTGACCAACCGCGATCTGTCGCGGCGTCGTGCGCTGTCCGTCATGGACTACCTCAAGGCCCAGGGCATTCCGGAAGAACAGATCACCCTGCGCTTCCACGGCGAGCAGTACCCGCTGGCGCCCAACACCAACAACGCCAACCGCGCGCGCAACCGTCGGGTGAACATTCACCTGGAGCGTGTGGCGCAGCAGACCCCGGCCGTGCCGCCATCCGCTGCACCTGCACCTGCACCGACGCCGGTCCCACTGCCTGCACCTGCCGCCACGCCAACCCCAGGCGCTGCGCCCGCCACAGCGGCAAGTGCGGCCCCCGCAAAGGCCTCTTGACGATGGGCAGCGAAGTCGTCTGACTGACAGAATCTGTCGCTTTGTCGTCAGAAGCTGTCGCGACACTGTAAATTCCCGCGCGTGAACGGTAAACTCGTCGGTTTTCCGTACAACGCGTTGGAGTGATGGCATGGCGGACGTAAACAAGGTAGTTCTCGCGTATTCCGGTGGCCTGGATACTTCGGTAATCCTCAAGTGGCTGCAAGATACGTACAACTGCGAGGTGGTGACCTTCACCGCTGACCTGGGTCAGGGCGAAGAAGTCGAGCCAGCACGCGCCAAGGCGCAAGCCATGGGCGTCAAAGAAATCTACATCGATGACCTGCGCGAAGAGTTCGTGCGTGATTTCGTGTTCCCGATGTTTCGCGCCAATACCGTCTATGAAGGCGAGTACCTGTTGGGTACTTCCATCGCACGTCCCCTGATCGCCAAACGACTCATCGAAATCGCCAACGAAACCGGCGCTGACGCCATTTCCCACGGCGCTACCGGCAAGGGCAACGACCAGGTTCGTTTCGAATTGGGCGCCTATGCGCTCAAGCCTGGCGTGAAAGTGATCGCGCCATGGCGTGAGTGGGACCTGCTGTCCCGCGAGAAGCTCATGGACTACGCCGAGAAGCACGCGATCCCGATCGAGCGCCACGGCAAGAAAAAATCCCCGTACTCGATGGACGCCAACCTGCTGCACATCTCCTATGAAGGCGGCGTGCTGGAAGACACCTGGACCGAACACGAAGAAGACATGTGGCGGTGGACAGTGTCGCCGGAAAACGCGCCGGACAAGCCGCAGTATCTGGAGCTGACCTATCGCAACGGCGACATCGTGGCGCTGGACGGTGTTGAAATGACCCCGGCCACCGTCCTTGCCACCTTGAACCGCATCGGCGGCGAGCACGGCATTGGTCGTCTGGACATCGTCGAGAACCGCTACGTCGGCATGAAGTCCCGCGGCTGCTACGAGACCCCGGGCGGCACCATCATGCTGCGTGGTCACCGTGCGATCGAGTCGATCACCCTGGACCGCGAAGTCGCTCACCTCAAAGACGAGCTGATGCCCAAGTACGCCAGCCTGATTTACACCGGCTACTGGTGGAGCCCTGAGCGTCTTATGCTGCAACAGATGATCGATGCGTCGCAGGCCCACGTGAATGGTGTCGTGCGCCTGAAGCTTTATAAGGGCAACGTGATCGTGACCGGTCGCAAGTCCGACGAGTCGCTGTTCGATGCGAACATCGCGACGTTTGAAGAAGACGGCGGCGCGTACAACCAGGCAGATGCGGCGGGCTTCATCAAGCTCAACGCATTGCGCATGCGCATTGCAGCGAACAAGGGCCGCAAGTTGTTCTGATCGCTGCCGTGATTGATGTGCAGCCCTGCTCAGGGCTGCACTCATCACATCTGTCCTCCCTGTGCCGCTGGCCATTCATTCGACACTCTTTCCGCCCCCACGCTGGCCGGTTATTGCCTCGTTTTACAGGCGCTAAAAGACCTGCTCTCGCTGTGCGTTATCTCATTCGTCATGTTGGCAAATCTGTCTCCTCGCCAGCGGTTTTCTCAGCCGTATCCCCCTGCGAAGTTGTTCGAAACTCAAAACGATAGGCTTTGCCAATGTCCCGGATATCGCGTACCCCGACGCCCAGTAGTTGAGCGATTTCAGGAACGGTGTAGCCCAGCGCCGAGTAATGCATGGCGTGTCCGGCAATGGCGTCGTCCAGGGTTACCGGCTCTCTTTGCCGGGACGTGCGTGATCGGCGAACAGGCTGGCAATAGCGGATCTTCAGACCGTTCTCGCTGGCCAGGCGCTTGATGTCCTTCTGGTTCATGCGCAGCGAGTATTGCAGCGCCGCGACCCCAGCTCCTTTGGCCACTAGCCCCTTGAGCAGATCGACCTTGGTGCACAGCTCCGCTTCCGGATCGGCGTCCCGGGTTTGCCGGGACGATTCGGTCTCCCGCGACTCTCCTTCTGCAATGACGTTAATAACGCCGCCTTGGGAAACGTAGCGCTCTACCGCTTCCGCCAGCTTGAGAGGGTCGCTGCTTGCGCCAATGGGGTATTTAATTTTCTTGGTCATGGTAGGTTCCTTTGAACATATCAACTAAACAGCCTGCACTGTCGGGACGTTCACGCTTAAGAACGTTTAAACACTGAATGCTTTATTCATGCCGAAGAGTGGCCTGCGCACGGACCGCTGGCAAAAGAAGCCCCCGCCTTTATATGCGCAATAATCTTGTATTGTGATAAGAGCCACTAACTAACAGTGGGTTGAACCATTCGCTCATCAAAAAGTAACGACTGGTAATAGGTTTGGCAAGTAAAAAGCCAAAAAATGGGCGGTTTGTTTTTTAACGCCATTGGGTGAAGTTCTTGGCGGTAATAATAGTCCGTTAGTTATGTAGTATTTTTCTGGAATGACGTGAGGGTGCTGGATGTTATGTGTCGAATAGTATTACGTGGAAGGCGGGCGAGCCCCTTTTTTTAAAAGCGGGTGATGTGATCCAGTCGTTATTGAATTGAGTCGCAGGGTTTGGAGGTGGTTAAGCGCTGTAACTTTCCAGGCTGCTCCGTGTCCACGTCCCGGGTAAGAATAGTTGAAAGTTGATTCGGGCTGTTCAGACATTTCTGAACCCGTTGTAGGCTCTTTCGAGTATTTATATGTAATGAAACTCGTCGAACCCGCGCGTGTAAGTTAACCAAGTGTGTGCGGTCGCCGACGCCTCGCCGGGCCTGCAATATTTTATGATTTTTGTTTGCTGGCGGCCCGGTAAGATGGGCATATGCTGAAGTCATAACACTCGTGGTGAACGGGCTGTCACCCGGTGGCCAGAAGCCGTGTTTTAAAGAGGAATCTCATTTTTCCGGGCGTCACGGATGGCCCTGGCTTTCGCACATCCAAACCGGTCGGCGGAGCAACCAAATCGTGGATCAACCTTAGGACAAACCGAGCTATCAACCTGCAGTCATATAGGCAGAAAAGCTTAGGGAAGTCAGGATTCAAAAATTACCACTTGCGGTCTTGGGAATTATGCGGTCACGTACTGAGACGGGATTGAACATCGTAAAAAATAGAGCGGATAGGGCAGGTTTTGTAGGATTTTTCTGTTGGTTGAGTGAGAAAGGTCTTTGCCTGCTGGTCTGCAGGGAGGAGCGCCATGCAAAGCACTAAACGACTAAGCTATTGTGCGGGCTCTGAAAATTCGAACAGCGAAGAATGGACTGCTCATGAATAAAGTGTTGATCGTGGATGATCACCCTGTCATTAGGCTCGCCGTACGCATGTTGATGGAACGTCATGGCTACGAAGTCATTGCCGAGACGGATAACGGCGTGGATGCGTTACAACTGGCGCGCGAGCACTTGCCGGACATTGTCATTCTGGACATCGGTATCCCCAAGCTGGATGGTCTGGAGGTCATCGCCCGATTGTCGGCGATGACGCTGGCCTTCAAAGTGCTGATCCTGACCTCCCAGGCGCCCGGGCATTTTTCAATGCGCTGCATGCAGGCGGGGGCGGCGGGGTATGTCTGCAAACAGCAGGATTTGACCGAATTGCTCAGCGCCATCAAGGCGGTGTTGTCCGGTTACAGTTACTTCCCCAATCAGGCGCTGCACACGGTGCGCTCCAGTCTCGGCAATGCCAGTGAGGCGGAGATGGTGGATCGACTGTCGGGTAGGGAAATGATGGTGTTGCAGCAGTTGGCCCGCGGCAAGACCAACAAGGAAATCGCTGACGGCATGTTCCTGAGCAACAAGACTGTCAGCACGTACAAGACGCGTCTGTTGCTCAAACTCAATGCGCACTCGCTGGTTGACCTTATCGAGCTCGCCCAACGTAACGGCCTCGTTTGATGGCCGAGGAACAACGGTGCTTCAAGGCGGCGTTTTCAGACCCTGTATTCTGCCCAAGCCTCTCGAGGGAGAGGCCTTCAGGCAGAGCGTTTCAAGGAACGATCAGAAATCGAAATCGTAGTCTGCAAGCTGCCGTTGCAGACGGCGCTCTTCCAGCAGGTTATCGATGGTGCGGCGCTTGCTGAGGTTGGTCTTGGCGGTCTCTACCGGTACGGGCAGGACTTCTTCCGGCTCTTCGATGACGAAGTCGTCGTCCACTTCGATGGTGTCTTTTTCATCGCTCATGATTCAGCCTCAGGCGTGAACAGTCGTTGGCGCTCCTTATAGCGACAAACCCCGCGCGGGTAAAAAAGATTTTTTTAATCGATCAAAGCCTTGGGACGCTATCGTTCAATCGTCAGAGGTCTTTGCCTTGTACTCGCACAAGTCCTCGATCCGGCAGCTGCCACACCGAGGCTTGCGCGCAATGCACACGTAGCGGCCGTGAAGGATCAGCCAGTGGTGCGCATCCATGAGGTAACCCCTGGGCACGAACTTCATCAGCTTGTTTTCAACTTCCACGACATTCTTCCCGGGCGCGATGCCGGTACGGTTGCTGACGCGGAAGATGTGCGTATCGACCGCCATTGCCAACTGGCGGAACGCAGTATTCAGGACCACGTTCGCGGTCTTGCGGCCAACGCCGGGGAGGGCTTCGAGGGCCTCTCGGGTTTGCGGCACTTCCCCTCCGTGCAGTTCAACCAGCAGGCGACACGTCTCGATCACGTTTCGCGCCTTGCTGTTGTACAGGCCGATGGTCCTGATATAGGCAGACAAACCCTCGACGCCCAACGCGTAAATCGCCTCAGGCGTATTGGCCACGGGATATAGATGCGCCGTGGCCTTGTTGACGCTGACATCGGTCGCCTGTGCCGAGAGAATCACGGCGATCAGGAGCTCGAACGGTGTGGAGTAGGCCAGTTCCGTTTTAGGATCGGGGTTGTCTTCGTGCAAACGACGAAAGATCTCAAGGCGTTTGGCGGCGTTCATGGGGTAGGCGTTTCCTGAGAAGACGGTGCCGAGGGCGTCGGATCCTGCAATTGGGCGAGCGCGTGCTCTGCCTCGTCAAGGCCGCGCTGCAACTGCACGAGTTGTGCGGCTTGTTCGGCAATGGGCGGGTGACCAAAGGCTTTCAGCGACTTCAGCAATTGTGCTCTGCTCATCGCGACCTGGGCGCGTGCCTGTTTCAACGCCGCATCGCCACCCGCTGAAGGTCTTGAGCGAATTCGGGCCAGCGCGGCTTGCGCCGGGTCTGGCTGGGGAACGGCAGGTGTGACAGTCCGCGGCTGGCGAGCCTGGCGTTCGGCCTGCCGTCGCTGCTCATCGCGCTGCAGGCGAGCGGAGCGCGCATCAAAGCGTTGCCGTGCGCGACTGCGTTTGACGGCTCTGACCGACCGCTGGGCGTCGTCCATTGCACAGTCGCCAATGAAAGGAATCGCGGTCATCGGCAGCGGCAGCATGTCGATGCAGTCGACCGGGCAGGGGGCAACGCACAGGTCACAGCCGGTGCATTCCTCAACGATGACGGTGTGCATCAGCTTGGCAGCGCCGACGATCGCGTCCACCGGGCAGGCCTGAATGCATTTGGTGCAGCCGATGCACTCGGCCTCGCGAATAAACGCAACCTGCGCCGGCGCGCTGCCGCGTTCGATGTCCAGTTGCAGGACTGGCACGTTCAGCAGTCGAGCCAGTGCCCCGATGGTCTCGTCGCCACCGGGTGGACATTTATTGATGGCTTCGCCGGCCGCAATGCCTTCAGCGTAGGGCTGGCAGCCCGGATGGCCGCATTTCCCACACTGGGTTTGTGGCAGCAAGGCGTCGATGCGCTGAATCAGGCTCATGCTTGGACCCGATCGACGACCCGAGCGGGCCGTCGATAATGTGCAGAATGTGGCGGTTCGGGGCGGCTTACTTGATGCGCTGACCGGGCTTGGCGCCGCTGTCAGGGCTCAGCAGGTAAATCTCTTCACCGCCAGGACCCGCTGCCATCACCATCCCTTCGGAGATACCGAAGCGCATTTTCCGCGGCTTCAGGTTGGCGATCATCATGGTCAACCGACCCTCCAGCTCTGCCGGGTTCGGGTAAGCGCTCTTGATGCCGGAGAAGACGTTGCGCTTCTCGTCGCCGATATCCAGCGTCAGGCGCAGCAGCTTGTCGGCGCCTTCGACGTGCTCGGCTTTTTCGATCAGCGCGACCCGCAGGTCAATCGCCGCGAACGCATCAAAGTCGATCTCCGGGGAGAGCGGGTCTTTCGTCAGTTCGCCATTGCCCTGTGGTGCCGCACCAGTGTCAGTGGCGCTGGCGGCCAGGTCTTCTTTCGATGCGTCGGTCATGGCTTCCACTTTTACAGGGTCGATGCGGGTCATCAGGGGCTGGAACGGGTTGAGCTGATGATTGCTCAACAGCGTCTGGTGGTCATCCCAGGTCAGTGGCGCAACGTTGAGGAATTGCTCGGCGTCTGCGGCCAGATTCGGCAATACAGGCTTGAGGAAGATCACCAACTGACGGAACAGATTGATGCCCAGTGCGCAGATCGCCTGGACCTCGTCCTGCTTGCCTTCCTGCTTGGCCAGCGACCAGGGTGCCTTGTCTGCAATCCAGGCGTTGGCGCGGTCGGCCAGGGCCATGATTTCGCGCATTGCACGGGCAAAGTCACGTGCCTCGTAGGCATCGGCAATGCTTGGCGCTGCGGCATGAAAAGCGTCGGTCAGCTCGGGCTCTGCGTTGCCCGCCACCAGCAAACCTGCGTTGCCTTTCTGAATGAAGCCCGCGCAACGACTGGCGATGTTAACCACCTTGCCGATCAGGTCAGAGTTGACCTTCTGCACGAAGTCCTCAAGGTTCAGGTCAAGATCGTCGACGCCACGGCCCAGCTTGGCGGCGTAGTAGTAACGCAGGTACTCCGGCGACAGGTGCTCAAGGTACGTACGCGCCTTGATGAAAGTGCCGCGGGATTTCGACATCTTCTGGCCGTTGACGGTCAGGTAGCCGTGCACGTTGATGCCGGTAGGCTTGCGGAATCCCGAACCTTCGAGCATCGCTGGCCAGAACAGCGCATGGAAGTTGACGATGTCTTTGCCAATGAAGTGGTAAAGCTCGGTCGTCGAATCCTTGCGCCAGAAGGCATCGAAGTCCAGTTCCGGGCGACGTGCGCAGAGGTTCTTGAAGCTCGCCATGTAGCCGATGGGAGCATCCAGCCACACGTAGAAATACTTGCCCGGCTCGTCGGGGATCTCGAAGCCGAAATACGGCGCATCGCGGGAGATGTCCCACTGCTGCAGGCCGGAATCGAGCCATTCGGCGATCTTGTTGGCGACGGCGTCCTGCAACGTCCCGCTTCGCGTCCAGCTCTTGAGCATGGCGTCGAATGCCGGCAGGTCGAAGAAAAAGTGCTTGGAGTCCCGGAGCACCGGGGTTGCACCGGAAATCGCCGACTTCGGATCTTTCAGGTCAGTCGGGGCGTAGGTGGCGCCGCACTTTTCACAGTTGTCGCCGTACTGGTCTTCAGTGCCGCATTTCGGGCAGGTGCCTTTGATGAAGCGGTCGGCCAGGAACATTTTCTTTTCCGGGTCGAAATATTGCGTCACGGAGCGCGTGGCGATGTGGCCGGCGTCGCGAAGGCGTTTGTAGATCTCGCTCGACAGCTCACGGTTTTCATCAGCGTGGGTGGAGTGGAAGTTGTCGAAATCCACCAGGAAGTCAGCGAAGTCGGCGCTGTGCTCGGCCTGCACGTTGGCGATCAACTGCTCGGGCGTAATGCCTTCTTTCTCGGCGCGCAGCATGATGGCCGAACCATGGGCGTCGTCCGCACACACGTAAATGCACTGGTTGCCACGGTGCTTTTGAAAGCGCACCCACATGTCGGTCTGGATGTACTCGAGCATGTGGCCAAGGTGAATGGAACCATTGGCATAGGGCAGGGCGCTGGTGACGAGAATCTTGCGTGGCTCGGACATTGGGCTCGGCTACTTGAAGTGAAACGGAGGTCGGCCACTATAAAGGCCTGAGCGTTTTTTTTCATCCCGCGCTGCATGTCGGAATCTGCCGATGTGCTTGAAAGGAAACGTCGTTGCGTTCTTTATCGGACATACAAGGTAGGATGGCCGCCTGTTTTAGTCAGTCTTTATAGGGAGTCACCCATGAGCGCTGTCAATCGCGCAACGGTGGAAGCCGTCCTTCGCCAGTACACCGATCCTTACTTGAATCAGGACCCGGTCAGCGCCGGGTGTGTCCGCGCCATCGAGATCGAAGGCGACCGCGTGAGTGTCCAGCTGGAACTGGGTTACGCCGCCGCGCTGTTCCAGAACGGCTGGGCACAGATGCTGCAGATGGCGATTGAAGGGCTGGATGGGGTCGCCTCGGCCAGTGTCCGGATCGCCTCGGTCATTCATCCCCACAAAGCCCTCGGCCAGATCCCCGGCCTGGCCAATGTGAAGAACATTGTGGCCGTTGCGTCCGGCAAAGGCGGCGTCGGTAAATCCACGACGGCGGCGAACTTGGCGTTGGCGCTGTCCCGAGAAGGTGCGCGCGTCGGCATTCTTGACGCCGATATTTACGGCCCGAGCCAGGGCGTCATGTTCGGCATCGCCGAAGGCACCCGTCCCAGGATCAAGGATCAGAAGTGGTTCGTGCCGATCGAGGCCCATGGCATCGAAGTGATGTCCATGGCGTTTCTGACCGACGACAACACGCCGATGGTCTGGCGAGGGCCGATGGTGTCGGGGGCACTGCTGCAGCTGGTGACTCAGACCGCCTGGAATGATCTGGATTACCTGGTCATCGATATGCCGCCTGGCACCGGTGATATCCAGCTGACCCTCGCGCAGAAAGTGCCGGTCGCGGGCGCAGTGATCGTCACGACCCCGCAGGACCTTGCATTGCTGGACGCGAAGAAAGGCGTGGAGATGTTCCGCAAGGTCAATATCCCGGTGCTGGGTGTCGTCGAGAACATGGCCGTGCATATCTGCTCGAACTGCGGCCATGCCGAGCATCTGTTTGGCGAAGGCGGAGGGGAAAAGCTGGCGACGCAATATGGCGTCGAGCTGCTGGCCTCGCTGCCGCTGTCCATGTTGATTCGAGAGCAGGCCGATGGCGGCAAGCCGACGGCGATTGCCGAGCCCGAGAGCCAGATTGCGATGGTGTACCAGGAGCTGGCGCGTCATGTCGGCGCGCGTATTGTGTTGCAGGAAGCTGCGAGTGCGCAGATGCCGAACATCTCTGTGAGCGACGACTGATCAGCTGAAGCTGAAAGCTGGAGGCGCGATGTGCCGGACGATCGGCATGTCGCGTTAGCAAGAGGCGAGGTAGGGGGCAGCGGGGATGTGCAGCAGTAGCCTTTATGCAGGCGTAAAAAAACCCCGCTTTTGAGGGCGGGGTCTTTTAAGCGAATCAGTACAAGTTAGATAACTTGAACTTCTTCAGCTTGCATGCCTTTCTGACCGCGGGTAGCGATGAAAGAGACCTGTTGGCCTTCTTTCAGGCTTTTGAAGCCGTCAGATTGGATAGCTTTGAAGTGAACGAACAGGTCGTCACCGGATTGTGGAGTGATGAAGCCGAAGCCTTTTTCATCGTTGAACCACTTAACGGTACCAGTTTGGCGATTAGACATGGTGTATCTCCTTGGACAAAGTTAACTGCGACTCAGGAAATGCCCTGGCCGAGACTGAGTGCAAAGAGCAGGAAAAATTCTTGGAGATGGTTGGATCGAAATTCAACATCGTGTAGATATTCTCAGTGACACAAGCAACACAGTGGGGCCACCTTACCCCTTTTTCCGGAATGTGCAAAGGGTCTGTCCGAGATTTTTTCTTGAGGTGGCTCAACGACCTTAATGCGCACGGCGCGCAATCTTTGAACCCGGGGCGTTCGACCGGTAAGATGCCGGACATCTTTTTCACCTCGCTATTCAGGACACCGCCATGAGCATCAAATCGGACAAGTGGATTCGCCGCATGGCGCAGGAACACGGCATGATCGAGCCGTTCGTGGAGCGTCAGGTGCGCGGCGAAGGCGCTGATCGGGTGATCTCTTTCGGTGTCTCCAGCTATGGCTACGACGTGCGTTGCGCCGACGAATTCAAGGTGTTCACCAACATCAATTCGGCCACCGTCGACCCTAAGAATTTCGATGAAAAAAGTTTTGTAGACATCAAAAGCGACGTTTGCATCATCCCGCCGAACTCGTTTGCGCTGGCACGCACCGTCGAATATTTCCGTATTCCTCGCAATGTTCTGACCATTTGCCTCGGCAAGAGCACCTACGCGCGCTGCGGCATCATCGTCAACGTCACGCCCCTCGAGCCGGAATGGGAAGGCCACGTGACCCTGGAATTCTCCAACACCACCACGCTGCCGGCGAAGATCTACGCCAACGAAGGCGTTGCCCAGATGCTGTTTCTGGAATCTGACGAAGAGTGTGAAGTGTCCTACAAGGACCGTGGTGGCAAGTACCAAGGCCAACGCGGTGTAACGCTGCCCCGCACGTGATCACGCCATTTGTCAGCCCGTTACTGAATTTGTCTCGGAATTCGCACTCTATTGACTGAACTGTTCCCATCCGCACCATGCGGGTGGGGCCAACGCTCAGGAGTGCCCTATGAAGAGACACATCAACACCAGCAGCAATGAAACCGACCCGAGTCCCAATCAGGTTGGGTTGCTGGCTTGGTCGCTGTTAGCGCATCCACACCTCAATAACATGGTCGCCGGGGGTATTCCCGGGCAGCCGAATCCTGACACCCCGGACTTTGAGCAACCCTTAGAGCCGGGCGTGCCGACCATTCCGGACGAGCCACCGCCTGCACCGGTCGCTTGATTCAGCTCCCGCCGTTGCCTGGGCATCGGCGGGAACCTCCTGTCTTCTGCCAACTCAGTCGCGCCCACTTGGTTCGACCCGGTAAGTCACCAGAGCGTGCCTCGTCGATTGTTCGGCTTGGTGTTCAAACCGCCTCCCATACCGCCCCATCCCCCACCACGTAAACCCTGCTGTTTTCCGCCCGCTCGATGTTCATGCCGCCTGTAAACGCGCCAAACGCCGGCAGCAGACTCACGCGTGGCAATACGTAGAAACACGGCAGCCGCAAGCGCTGTCGTCCTCGTCCGTACAGCCGGTAGGCAGGATGTACATGGCCCGCTAAAACATGAAAGTCAGGGTGTGGGTCGGGTTCGTGCTGAAGCGCATACGGCCCCATGAACATCGGTTCCTCGACGATGTCCATGCGCAATTCCGGGGGTGGGTCGCCGGCACGCTTGTCATGGTTACCCCGAATCAGAGTGATCGCCAGACTCTCATGCTTGTCGCGCCATGCCTGAATGGCCGACAGCGTGCCGGCCGCGTGGGATTCTGGGGCGTGCAAAAAGTCCCCCAGAAAGATCAACCGGTCGCAGTCATAGCTCGCCAGAAGTGCATCCAGGCGCTGAAGGTTATCGTCGGTGGTGCCGTGGGGCACTGGCTGACCCAACCGTCGGTAGGCAGCAGCCTTGCCAAAGTGAGCGTCGGCGATCAACAGCGCCCGCTCGGCCGGGTAGTAAATCGCTTTGTCCGCCAGTAACCACAACTCCGCACCTGCCAGCTGAATCGACAGATACGGCCTCACGTCATGACCTCAGGCCCGGCGGCTTTCTCGAGATCGTTGACCATCCGTGCGATACGGTCGGAGAGTTTTTCGGTGCTGAGGCTTTCGCGCATGCGTTCTACCAGCAGCGGGAAGGCCAGCGGGGTGGGGCGTTTGATCACGTGCAAATCCAGGGTTCGATTGTTGATACGGCTCAGGGTTTGTTCGAGACGGGCCACGTCCAGCTCCTGCCGCAACACTTCCTCTTGAGCTTGCGTCAGCAGCAGGTTGCCGGCGTCGTATTGTTTGAATACTTCGAAGAACAATCCGCTCGACGCCTGGAGCTGTCGGTTGCTCTTCGGCGCGCCGGGGTAGCCGGAGAACACCAGCCCGGCGATGCGGGCAATTTCGCGGAAACGGCGCAGCGCCAGTTCGCCGGCGTTCAGGCTGGCAATGATATCGGCCAATAGCTCGTCTTCGGAGAACAGCTGGGTCGTCAGGCGCTCGTTCCAGTCGATCGGGGTGGCGCTGAGCAGCTCGAGGCCGTAGTCGTTCACGGCGATGGAGAAGGTCAGTGGCGTGTCGCGGCTCAGTCGCCACGCCAGCAGGCTCGCCAGCCCCAGGTGCACATGGCGCCCGGCGAAGGGATAAAGAAACAGATGCCAGCCTTCGCGGGACTTCAAGACTTCCGCCAGCAGCGTGTCCTTGCGTGGCAAGGCTGACCATTGCCGCTGCACTTCCAGCAGCGGGCTGACGATGTGCATCTCGGGGCTGCTGAAATCGCCCCGGGCAGCGGCATCGAATTTTTCGACAACGGCGTCTGCCAGTTCGTTGGAGAGCGGCATCCGTCCGCCATTCCAGCGTGGGACGGCGGCTTTTTTGCCCGTAGCCTTTTTCACGTACGCGGTCATGTTCTCCACGCGCACCAGTTCCAGCAGCCGACCGCTGAACAGAAACCCGTCTCCGGGTTTCAAGCGAGCGATGAAGCCCTCTTCGACGCTGCCGAGGGATCCACCTCCGCCGCCCTTGCTCCAGTACTTCACGTTGATGCTGGCTTCGCTGACGATGGTGCCCACGCTCATGCGGTGGCGGCGGGCCAGGCGGGCATCGGGGACGCGCCAGATGCCGTCTTCGTCAGGCTCGACGCGTCGATAATCAGGGTAGGCCGTCAGTGACAGGCCGCCGTAGCGCACGAAAGCCAAAGCCCACTCCCACTCCTCGTCGGTGAGGTCGCGATAGGCCCAGGCGGTGCGAACTTCGGCCAGTAGCGCGTCGGGCATAAAGCCGCCACCGAGGGCCATGCTCACCAGATGTTGCACGAGGACATCCAGCGGTTTGTAGGGTGATTCCCGGGGTTCTATCAGACGCGCGTTGACGGCGTCGCGGGCAGCGGCGGCTTCTACCAGCTCCAGGCTATGGGTCGGCACCAGCGTGACCCGTGACGGGCGGCCCGGCGCGTGGCCCGAGCGTCCCGCACGCTGCATCAGCCGCGCGACGCCCTTGGCCGAACCGATCTGCAGTACGCGCTCGACTGGCAGAAAATCCACGCCTAAATCGAGACTGGAGGTGCAGACCACAGCTTTCAGGTGGCCTTCTTTCAGCGCGCGTTCAACCCAGTCGCGGACCTCACGGGACAGCGAGCCGTGGTGCAGCGCGATCAACCCGGCCCATTCCGGGCGGGCTTCCAGCAGCGCTTGATACCAGACTTCCGACTGTGCCCGGGTATTGGTGAACAGCAGGCAACTGGAACTGCTGTCGACCTCGGCCAGCACCTGCGGCAGCATGCGCAGCCCCATATGTCCGGCCCAGGGGAAGCGTTCGATGGAGGGCGGCAGCAACGTGTCGACGATCAATTTTTTGACCACTTTGCCATGGACGGTGGTGCCGTGGTCGCCCACCAGCACCTGTTGCGCGTGGGCTTGATTGCCGAGGGTCGCGGAAAGGCCCCAGACGACCAATTCAGGATTCCACTGACGCAGCCGGGCCAGGGCCAGTTGCAGCTGAATGCCGCGCTTGTTGCCGATCAGCTCGTGCCATTCATCGACCACGACCATCTTCAGCGTCGACATCGTCGCCTGGGCATCGGCGCGGGTCAGCAGCAGCGTCAGGCTCTCCGGCGTGGTGATCAGCGCGGACGGCAGGCGCCGGCCCTGTTTGGCGCGCTCGCTGCTGCTGGTGTCGCCGGTGCGCAGGCCAACACTCCACGGGATCTGCAAATCCTGCAGCGGGCCTTCCAGTGCACGGGCGGTATCGGCGGCGAGGGCGCGCATGGGCGTGATCCACAGCATGCTCAGGGGAGCGGCGACGGGCTTGCGCTTGCGCGGCTTCTGCTCGGTCGATTCGGGTGCAGGCCGGGCGAACTGGTTGAGGGCGGCGAACCACACCGAGTAGGTCTTGCCCGCGCCCGTGCTGGCGTGCAGCAAGCCCGACTCGCCGCGAGCCACGGCGGCCCAGACTTCTTTCTGGAAGGGGAAGGGTTTCCAGCCACGCTCGGCAAACCAGCGCTTGGCGAAATTGACGGCTTTTGGCATGCGCAGGCTCTGGGAAGGGGTTAAGTCAGAGACCGCTCAGAGCGTGGAATAGTTTGATGGAATATCCGTTTGGATCGGTTTGGGAGCGGGCTACGCGTTGGCAAGGCTTGACTGCATACTTGTGGCAGCGAGCTTGCTCGCGAAGAGGCCAGTACAGCCAAAGAATCTCTGGTGGCTGAACCATAGCCTTCGCGAGCAAGGTGGAACGCCACCCCGGTCGCTCCCACAAGTGATGCGTATCCCGCACTGAGGCGGGGTGTCAGGCCGGCAGCAGGCGGCTACTTAAGATTCCCGCTCAAAAACTGCTGCAAGCGCTCGCTCTTCGGGCTGCCCAACACGTCGTCCGGGTGGCCCATTTCCTCAATCTGGCCCTGGTGCAGGAACACCACCTGATTGGCGACCTTGCGGGCGAAGCCCATTTCGTGGGTCACCAGAATCATGGTCCGGCCCTCTTCAGCGAGGCCCTGAATCACTTTCAACACTTCGCCGACCAGCTCAGGGTCGAGGGCTGAAGTCGGCTCGTCGAACAGCATGATTTCCGGTTCCATCGCCAGCGCGCGGGCGATGGCCACGCGCTGCTGCTGGCCACCGGACAGGAACGCGGGGTATTGATCGGCGACACGCGCCGGCAGCCCGACCTTGTCCAGGTATTTGCGTGCGCGGGCCTCAGCCTCCACCTTCGACACGCCCAGTACCCGCCGCGGGGCCATGGTGATGTTTTCCAGCACCGTCATGTGGCTCCACAGGTTGAAGTGCTGGAACACCATCGCCAGCCTCGTGCGAATCCGCTGCAGCTCGGCCGGGTCGGCGACGCGCATGCCGCCGGTGTCGCTGACCATGCGCACGGGCTGGCCGTCCAGGCTCATGGCGCCGTCATTGGGTTGCTCGAGAAAATTGATGCAGCGCAGGAACGTGCTCTTGCCAGAGCCGCTGGCGCCGATCAGACAAATCACGTCGCCGACGCTGGCCTTCAGCGACACCCCTTTGAGCACCTCGTGGTCACCGTAGCTTTTATGCAGGCCATCGATGGTCAGTTTGTACATGAAGGGCAGTCCTCAAGGAGAAAGTAAGTAGCCGCTGCGGTAGGCTTCGGTGCCGGCGACATGGGCGATGACCATGCCGGCGGTTGCCATGCGTCGCAATGAGCGGGCGTACATAAGGCCAGCGTTGGCCGTGTGGATCGGGGTCACTGCGTCGCTGATCGGGTCGATGACCTCAGCGATCAATTGCCCCGCCTCGACGTATTCGCCGGGCAGTGCGCAGAACACCAGCAGACCACCGACAGGCGTGGCAACCGGTTCGACGCCCGCCAGCGGGGTCGCCGGGTAAATCAGTTGGGGTGGCGCAACCGGCTCCCCGGCAATGGCGCCGTGGTGCATCAGGTAGCTGATGATCGCCTGACAGTCGCGGCTGGCGAGGGCGTGATTGACATCGCCCTGGCCGCGCAACTCCAGGGTGACGGAAAAGCTGCCCATAGGAATCGGGAAGTGCTTGGCAAAGCGCTGCTGCAGTTGCCACCAGACCAGCGTGAAGCATTCATCGAACGACTGTCCGCCGGAGTCGGTGGCCAGCAGGCTTGCCTGTGCGCCGAGATAACGCGACAGCGCTTCGACCTGGGGCCAGGCCTCAGGCGTGGTGTACAAGTGCTCGACGGATTCGAAATCGCAATGCAGGTCCAGCACCACATCAGCGTCACAGGCCAGGCGCTGCAGCGTCAGGCGCTGGGACTCCAGTTGGGTGCTGCCGACGCAGTTATTCAGTGCGCCCAGCAAGGTTTTGCGAATCAGTGCGACGTTGTGCCGGGAATCATCCGTCAGCAGCGCTTCGACTTCATCGCCCACCTGCTGACCGAGGTCGACGAAGCGGCGGTTGAAGTTCTGTCCGCTTTCAAGCTCGTAACGGCCCAGCGGCATGTCCATCAGGACCTGCTCCAGCCCGACGGGGTTGGCCACCGGAACGACCACCACCTCGCCGAGCAACTGGCCGGCGTTTTCAAGCTCGGCCAGCCGTTGCTTCAAGTACCAGGACACCAGCATGCCCGGCAGCTCGTCGGCGTGCAGGGACGACTGGATGTAAACCTTGCAGGCGCCGTGTTCCGGGCCGTAGTGAAAGCTATGGATCTGCCGCGCGGTGCCAGGCACCGGGGCCAGCAGATCATGGGTCTGGTGTCGCATGCAGGGTTCCTAGTGAGTCGGGCCGAGGAAGGCCAGCCAGCGGCGTTCAGCCAATCGGAACAGGCCTACCAGAATGAACGTGACCGTGAGGTAGATCAGCGCCGCGATACCGAACGACTGGAACGTCAGGAAGGTGGCCGAGTTGGCGTCCCGCGCGACCTTGAGGATGTCCGGCACGGTGGCGGTGAAAGCCACGGTGGTCGAGTGCAGCATCAGGATCACTTCGTTGCTGTAATAAGGCAGCGAACGGCGCAGTGCCGACGGCATGATGACGTAGGTGTACAAGCGCCAGCCGGTCAGGCCGTAAGCCTTGGCCGCCTCGACTTCGCCGTGGTTCATGCTGCGAATCGCACCGGCGAAGATTTCGGTGGTGTAGGCGCAGGTGTTCAAAGCGAAGGCGAGGATCGTGCAGTTCATCGCGTCCCGGAAGAACGCGCCGAGCATGGGCTGCTCACGCACGGCAGCGATGCTGTAGATGCCGGTGTAGCAAATCAGCAACTGGATATACAGCGGCGTTCCACGGAAGAGGTAGGTGTAGAACTGCACCGGCCAGCGCACCAGCGGATTGCGCGACACGCGGGCGATGGACAGCGGAATCGAAACGATGAAGCCAATGGCGATGGAGGCACTGAGCAGCCACATCGTCATGGCCAGGCCGGTGATGTTCTGGCCGTCCGTATAAAGGAAGGCGCGCCAGTATTCTTGCAGCAACTCGATCATCGTTGAGCCTCCCGGCTGCCGGCGGCATAACGCCGTTCGGCCCAGCGCAGGGCGAAGTTGGACACGCTGGTGATGACCAGATAGATCAGTGCGGCGATTACCAGGAAGTAGAACAGCTGATAGGTGCTTTTACCCGCGTCCTGCGCGGCTTTGACCAAGTCGGCCAGACCGATGATCGACACCAGCGCGGTGGCCTTGAGCACCACTTGCCAGTTGTTGCCGATGCCGGGCAGGGCGAAGCGCATCATCTGCGGGAATACCACCATGCGAAACCGTTGCGAACGGCTGAGCCCATAGGCCGTGGCGGCTTCGACCTGACCGCGCGGTACGGCGAGAATCGCACCGCGGAAGGTCTCGGTGAAGTACGCGCCATAGATGAAGCCCAACGTGATGACGCCGGCAGAGAAAGGGTCGATCTCGATGTAATCCCATTCCATCGCATTGGTGAGCGTGGTCAGCCAGGTTTGCAGGCTGTAGAAGATCAGCAGCATCAGCACCAGGTCCGGTACGCCACGAATCAATGTGGTGTAGATCTGGGCAGGAACGCGCAGCACGGCGGCTTTTGACAGTTTGGCACTGGCGCCCAGCAGGCCGAGCACAATGGCCAGCAGCAGCGACATTACCGATAATTTGACGGTCATCCAGGTGCCTTGCAGCAACAGCGGGCCGAAGCCTTTCAGGCTGAATGCTGACAGTCCCAGGTTTTGCAGGAGAGTTTCGAACATGTGCAACCTATACAGTCAATAAAAACGCCCGTGAACTTCAGCGACGGATTCTGGCTGAAATCAACGGGCGTCTGTTTGCTTATTTACCGCTGTACAGATTCAGATCGCCGAAGTGCTTCTTCTGGATCTCGGCGTACTTGCCGTCGTCGTGTAACGCTTTGATACCCTTGTCCAACAGCGCTTTCAGGTCCTTGTTACCTTTCGAGATGCCGACTGCGGTTTTGGCTGGCAGCAGGGGATCGTCGATAGGCTTGCTGACTTCATAGTCACCGCCTTGTGGCGATTTCAGGAAGCCCAGCTCGGCTTGCAGCATGTCTTGAACCGAGGCATCCAGACGACCCGAAACGAGGTCGGCATAGACCTGATCCTGGTTGGCGTAGGCCTGGGTTTTCACGCCAGCCTTGTCCAGAACGGCCTTGGCGTAGGCTTCCTGGATGGTGCCTTGCTCGTAACCCACGGTTTTGCCTTTGAGCGAGGCCGTGTCAGCACTCAGGCCGGAGCCTTTTTTGTAGACCAGTGAGGTAGGGCCGGAAAACAGTTCGCTGGAGAAGTCGATGACTTTCTCGCGGGCCGGGGTCACGGTCATGGAGGAGATCACGCCGTCGAACTTGTTGGCTTTCAGGCCTGGGATCATGCCGTCGAAGTCGCTTTCGACCCACTTGCACTTGACCTTCAATTCAGCACAAATCGCGTTGCCCAGATCGATATCGAAGCCTACCAGGCTGCCATCGGCGGCTTTGGATTCGAAGGGCGCGTAGGAAGGATCGACGCCGAAACGCAGCTCCTTGTACTCCTTGGCCATTGCGTTACCGGCGGCCAGACAGATGGCGAGAGCGGAAAGGGTCAGCCATGCTTTTTTCATCGTTCAGTCCTTAAAACCAAATTGAGCGTTGGGAACACGCGAAGGCTTGCTACCGGCAAAAGCCAGACCGCAAATAGACAGCAATTTCCGAACCAAAGAAACGAACGCGCGTTTTAAATGTACGGAGTTGTCGCAATGATGACTTAGCGCCATCTTTTGTCTTTTTTTGAGGCCCCGCAGGCATCGGCAGAGTAGCCGTATCCCGTTGAGAGTGGGCGAAAAAGTTGCAGCCTTTGGGGTGACCAGCGGCGCTTGTTGTGATGGAGGGGAGATTCGAAACGCCTGGCGGGGCTTGTCGCTGAGGGGTGCGTTTTTCAGCGCGCCCCATTTCAGCGCATTCGACGCGGACCGAAGCCAGGCCCGCGCACCGCGACGGTGCTCAGGCCAGCAGGTCCTGCAGCGTCGCCAGGCTGTCGGCTTCGGCAACGGGCTTGTCCAGGCGCCAGCGCAGCATCCTGGGGAACCTGACCGCGATTCCGCTCTTGTGCCGTTTCGACAGGGCGATGCCTTCGAAGCCCAGCTCGAACACCAGGGTCGGGGTAACACTTCGCACCGGGCCGAATTTGTCGACGGTGGTCTTGCGGATGATTGCATCGACTTTGCGCATCTCTTCGTCGGTCAGCCCCGAATACGCTTTGGCGAAGGGCACCAGCGTCCGTTCGCTGGACTCCGGCGGGCCGTCCCAGACCGCAAAGGTGTAGTCGCTGTACAGGCTGGCGCGGCGGCCGTGACCGCGTTGGGCGTAGATCAGCACCGCGTCGACGCTGAACGGGTCCATCTTCCATTTCCACCAGACGCCCATGTCCTTGGTGCGCCCGACGCCGTACATCGAGTCCCGTGCCTTGAGCATCATGCCTTCCACACCGAGACTGCGGGACGCCTCGCGCTGCCGGCCAAGGTCGAGCCAGTCAGTGCCGGTCAGCACGGGGGACGGCATCAATACCGGGCTCTGGGCGCTGGCGATGACTTTTTCCATCTGCGTGCGGCGCTCATGTTGCGGGCGACTGCGCCAGTCGTGGCCTTCCCATTCCAGCAGGTCGTAAGCCAGCACGACGACCGGCACGTCTTCCAGAATCTTCTTGCCCAGGGTTTTGCGTCCGATCCGCTGCTGCAGCAGGGCGAAGGGTTGTACCGACGGCGTCGCTTCGCCAGGTGTGCCGGGCGCAGGGGTGTCCAGCGCGAACTCGCCGCTCTCTGGATTCTCCGGCGTCGCGGCTTTCCAGACGACAATCTCGCCATCGATGACGGTGCCGTCGGGCAGGCACTGAGCCAGGGTGTGCAGTTCAGGGAAGCGATCCGTGACCAGTTCTTCGCCCCGCGACCAGATCCACAAGCGACCTTCACGCTTGACCACTTGGGCGCGAATGCCGTCCCACTTCCATTCCACCTGCCAGTTTTCGGCGGCGCCCAGCAGGTTCTCGAACTGATCGACCGGCTGCTGCAGCGCGTGGGCGAGGAAGAAGGGGTACGGCTGGCCACCGCGTTGGGCGTGTTCGTCGGCCGATTCTTCGGCGATGAGCTTTAAATAGCCTTCGGCGCTGGGGCGATGGGAAAGATCGGTGTACCCCACGAGTCGCTGGGCCACGCGCTTGCTGTCGATATCGGCCAGCGCGGCGAGGGCCCGTGTCACCAGCAGCTTGGAGACACCGACGCGGAAACTGCCAGTGATCAGTTTCAGGCAGACCATCAGGCTTTGCGGGTCCAGTTGCGACCAGAACGTCGGCAAACGCTCGAGCAACTCTTCCGGAGGCAGACCACGCAGGGGCAGCAGATGGTTTTCCATCCAGCTGGCCAGGCCTTCTTCGGAGCTGTGCTCGGCTTTGGGTAGCAGCAGCGACAGGGTTTCCGCCAAATCGCCGACCGCCTGATAGCTCTCCTCGAACAGCCATTCCGGCAAGCCGGACAATAACAGTGCCTGCTCACGCAACATGCGCGTCGGCACCAGTTGCCGTGGGCGTCCGCCGGCCAGGAAGTACACCGCCCACGCGGCGTCTTCGGGGGCGGCGTTGCTGAAGTAGGCCTGCATGGCCGCCAGCTTGGCGTTACTGGAGGTGGTAGCGTCGAGGTCCGAATAGAGTTCGGCGAAGGCCTTCATGAGGAGGCCTCGCCTGTCGATTCGGGGCCGGGTGCAGATTCGGTCTTGGCCGCTGCGTCGTCTTCTTCGTCGCCGTATTCGGTGCTGAAGCCTTGGGCGTCGAGGCCCAGTTCGCGCAGATAGCGCACCAGCACGGCCACTGAACCGTGGGTGACCATCACTCGTTCAGCGCCGGTGTTTTCGATGGCCCAGAGCAAGCCCGGCCAGTCGGCGTGGTCGGAGAGGGCAAAGCCTCGGTCGACGCCGCGCCGACGTCGGGTGCCGCGCAGCATCATCCAGCCGCTGGCGAAGGCGTCGCTGAATTCGCCAAAGCGGCGCATCCAAGTGCTGCCGCCGGCGGAGGGTGGCGCGACGATCAGGGCGCTGCGCAACGCGGGGTCGGTTTTTTTGAAGTCGCCGGCGTAGTGGGTTTCGGGGATGCGCACGCCGGCTTCGCGGTAGACGCGGTTCAGCGGTTCGACGGCGCCGTGGACGAGGATCGGGCCGATGCTGGGGTCGATGCCGTGGAGGATGCGTTGGGCTTTGCCAAATGAGTACGCGAACAGGACGCTGGCTTTGCCGGCGGCGGCATTGGCGCGCCACCATTCGTTGACCCCGGCGAAGATTTCCGCCTGAGGTTGCCAGCGGTAGATCGGCAGGCCGAAGGTGGATTCGGTGATGAAGGTGTGGCAGCGCACGGGTTCGAAGGGTTCGCAGGTGCCGTCGGGTTCGACTTTGTAGTCACCGGAGGCCACCCAGACTTCGCCTTGGTATTCGAGGCGGACCTGGGCGGAGCCGAGGACGTGGCCGGCCGGGTGGAGGCTGAGTTTGACGCCGTGGTGGGTGATGCTTTCGCCATAGGCGAGGGTCTGGAGGTTGATGTCCTGGCCCAGTCGGGAGCGCAGTATGCCTTCGCCGGGCGCGGCGGCGAGGTAGTGTTCGTTGCCGGTGCGGGCGTGGTCGCCGTGGGCGTGGGTGATGACGGAGCGTTCGACCGGGCGCCATGGATCGATGTAGAAATCACCGGGCGGGCAGTAGAGGCCTTCGGGGCGGGCAATGACGAGATCCATGGGTTAACCGGGTTTGGGGACTTGTCAGGTAGAGCGGTGGCGGGGCGCAGAAGTTCGGGGTTTTGACGCTAGATCAAGATCAAGATCAAGAGCGTCGGCCTAACGGCTCGACTGTTTCGGCTTCGCCGAGTCACTTGGAAAAGCACCCCCCTCTCTGTTCTAAAGAGCAGCCAAGGGTGCTTGCTCCTGGTTTGGCCCTTCCTTCGTCAGGGTTCCTTCACTCCGGTCTCGCTCCGTGGGCCCGCCGCCATCCGCCATCCATGGCGGGGGGCGGCTCTCGCGGCATCCATGCCGCTCGGCCCACTCCGCGAGACCTGCGTTCAGCCTGCACCAAAGTCGCGTTTGGCGGTGTCTGGGCTATTTGAGTTTGAAGATCAAAAGCGGATCAAAAGCTTCCCGGCTAAAGCCGGTCCTAAGTCGGCGCCAATCTCACTGGATGCATGCGATTTTTTGGTAGGACCGGTTTCAGCCGGGAAGAGGCCGGGTTGAGCGACGTCTATTTTTTGCGCCTTGACACTGATCGTTCCCACGCTCTGCGTGGGAATGCATCCCGAGACGCTCCGCGTCATCCCGGATGGCTCGGCCATTTACTTCCCGGGCGTCAGCGTCAGGCGTTGTTTGCCGTAGGCTTTTTCGAAGTTTTCCGGTTGCATCGGGACGGACATGTAGAGGCCTTTCATCCAGGGGTCGATGCCGTTGGCGTTGTACGGGCTGGCGGGGTTGCCGGATTGGCCCCCGGCGTTTTGCGCCATCATCGGTTCCTGCTGGGCGAAGTCGACGATGATGCGCATGGCCGGTACGACGGCGGCGTTGAAGTCCTGGCCCCAGTGGAAGCCCGACGCGTTCAGGGTGGTGTGGTCGCCGCCCGTGGCGATCGGGCCTTTGATCATGTTTGCCTTGTTGCCCCCCAGCGCCGCGCTGAGTTGGGCGCTTTGGGCGGTCCAAGTGATCTGGTGCAACTTGCCCCACTGCCAGGCTTTGTGATCGGCGCCGAGTTGAGCTTCGCCGAGGGTGATCGCAGCGGCCAGGCTGCGGGCGAGGATGGCGGGTTTGTCTTCTTTTTGCGGCGTTTTCACGTCGTCCCAATACGGACTGTCTTCACGGCCCAGCAGGTGATCGGCCTGGGGCGAGTAGGACAGGTCCGCACTTTGCACCAGCGCTTTCCAGGCAGGGCTGGTCTCCGGGCCGAGTTCGTCGAGGAAAGTCTGGCGGGCGCTTTCTTGCAGGAACAATTCGTAAATCGCCGCATCAGCCGAACCCGGCGACAACCTGCCGTCGAACGCCATCAGGCGGGTCAACGCATCACGGGCTTTGTCGCGCTCTGGTGCGGGCAGGGCGTCAATGGCCTGTTTCAGCGGTACTGACATGCCGGGCGCGGAGAACATTTTCTTCAGTTTGGCGGCGAAGGTCGTGGTCTGGTCGTATTGCATGGCGACGGTGCTGCGGGTGTCCTGCTTGCCGGCACTGGCCAGTTCGGCGATGCGTTCGGCGCGCTCCGGATAATCCCAGGAATTGGAGAGCTGCATGCCATAGCCTTTCGGCACCGTGCGTTGATTGGCGGTGGCGATCCAGCCCTGTTGCGAATCCTGATCGTACGGGTGCAGCATCGCGTCAGCATAGCCGTCCCAGTCGAACCGGCCGTCCCAGCCCGGCGAAGGAATCAGGCCGAGCCCGTCGCGCCGGTTCGGGTATTTGCCGGTCACCTGCCAGCCGGTGTTCGACGCATCGGCGAACACCATGTTCAAGGTGATGGCGCGGATTTCCCGGGTGGTGTCGAAGGCCCGCTGCACGTTCGGCGCACGGGTCAGGTCGAAGAGGGCATCGAGGGTTTTGTCGTCTCTGGCATCGGGCGTCTGCAGGGCGATGCCCAAGCCGCTGGCCAACCGCGCAGAACTTGCGTTGAGCAGTGCACCATGGCGTGTTTCGTAGGCGGGCTCGCGCACCGGGCTTTGGCCTTTGACGAAGTAGGTTTCCTCATGGGCTCCCGCCGCGACCCATTTGCCGTCGGTCATCACCATCAGCCGGTTGTTTTCACGCTTGAGCTTCTCCAGGAACAGGTCCTGGTTGTCGCCCATTGCAGGGCCCATGCCCCAGGCCAGTTTGCCGTTGAAGCCGGACAAGACCAGCGGCAATCCCGCAACGGTGGCGCCGGCGGCCTGGTATTTCGGCGAGCGGATCTGTACGAAATTCCACATCGACGGCACAGTCGGCGCCAGTTGACTGTCAGTGGCCAGCAGACTTTTGCCAGCGCGCGCGCGTTGCGGTGAGATCACCCAGTTATTCGACGCCGAAACCCCCAGCAGGTTGAGGTCGGAAAGCTGCAGCGCCGCTTTGTCCAGATCGCTCAGGCCCGCCAGCTGGCTGCCCAGATTCAGGCCCTTGAGCTTGTCGGCTTCAGCAAAGGGCAACTCCTCGTCGGGATAGGTTGGCAGCAGCCAGGCCAGCTTGTCTGGCCCGACTTTCTGCGCCAGCACCAGGGAGGAAATCTCCTCCTGCAGGTTCACCGACAGGCTGAAGTTGAGCAGGCTGAAAATCAGCGCCGAGTCTTCCGGCTTCCAGTATTCAGGCTTGTAACCCGAATCGGCGAGGTCAGCCGGCAGCTTGTCGCGATAGCGGAACAAGTAGGCGTTGACGCCGCGTGCGTACACCTCGAAGAAGCGTTTCAGGCGCGGCGAGGAGGCCGCATACAGCTGGCCGGCAGTCTGCTTGAGGTTGGCGGCGCGCATCATGCGGTCGAGGTCGAGGGCGCCCGGCCCTGCGATTTCCGACAGCCGGCCTTGGGCGAGCAAGCGCATTTGCATCATCTGGGTGATGCGGTCGGTCGCGTGAACGTAGCCGAGGGTGAACAGCGCGTCATGGAACGTGCTGCTCTCAATCAGCGGCATGCCCAGGTTGTTGCGGCGAATCGAGACGTTCTGTGCCAGCCCTTTAATGGCAAACACCCCGCTGGCAGGCGGCAGGCTGTCGCGGTCTTCACCCCCCAGCTGGCAACCGGCCAGGCTCAGAAGTCCGATCATGGCAGCGGCCGCGCTCATGCGCGTTTTCAGAGTTGAAAGGGCTGGCGAGGCCATGATGAAGCTCCTGCGGGGGGTGTGCGTAGAAAAGGCGCTACGTTAGAGAGCAGGCGAGCGCCACGCAAGCCGGGGGAGGGAGTTTATTTTCGCGATTTTCGCTCCACGGTGAAGGCGGCGTCTGTCCGTTCATGGCTTCGGCGGATTGATCTTGTCGGCCAGCGCATAGGCCCGCTTCACTGCATCGCGATTGGCGACCGTCTCGAACCAACGCTTCAGGTGCGGGAAGTCATCCAGGTTCTGTTCCTGAAACGTGTGAGGCACGATCCACGGATAGATCGCCATGTCCGCGATGCCGTAGTCCTCGCCCGCCACAAAGCTGCGATCGGCCAGACGTTCGTTCAACACGCCATACAAGCGCGCGGTTTCGTCGACGTAACGCTTGATCGCGTAGGGAATCTTCTCTTTGGCAAACCGGTTGAAATGGTGATTCTGACCGGCCATCGGGCCCAGGCCACCCATTTGCCAGAACAGCCACTGCAGGGTTTCCTCGCGGCCGCGCAGGTCCGTTGCAATGAACCGGCCGGTCTTCTCGGCCAGGTACAGCAGGATCGCGCCGGACTCGAACAGGCTCAGCGGTTCGCCGCCGTCAGCAGGTTCGTGGTCGACGATGGCCGGGATCTTGTTGTTGGGGGAAATCTTCAGAAAATCGGCTTCGAACTGCTCGCTCGCGCCGATGTTGACCGGGAAAATTTTGTACGGCAGGCCCGCTTCTTCGAGGAAAATCGAGACTTTGTGGCCGTTGGGGGTGGTCCAGTAGTGCAGATCGATCATTGCGCGCTCCAGGTGAAGTCATCACGACTGCCATTAAGGCTTGAGCTCTTTTACCCCTTCGGGCGTCGATCACACAAATAAAAACGGCCTGAAGATTCAGGCCGTGGAAGCATCCGAGAGCGTTACGCGCCGTGGCACTTCTTGAATTTTTTCTCGCTGCCGCAAGGGCAAGGGTCGTTGCGGCCGACGTCCTTGAGCGTGTTGCGGACCGGCTCTTGAGGCGCGTGGCCGCAATGCGGGCCGTGCACGTGGCCGTGGTCATGGTGGTGATCGTGATGGTCGTGATCGTGGTCACAATCGGGACCGTGCACGTGGGCTTGCTGGTTCATGGGGTTACTCCGGAATCAAATCGCCGGGGATTATGTCGCCATTGCGCCCGATGCGCACGCTGTGTCCGAATAAAAATCCGGTCTTGAGCTTGCCTTCCAACCGGTAATGCACCGGCTGATTGGCTTTGCCGAGCACCTTGGAGATGTCCTTGAGGTGTTCCCACAGATTGGTGCGGATCGGCACGGAAAAGTTTTTGTGGCTGTTGGCTTTGACGATGAACCAGTCGCTGTAGACGCCTTCGCTAAGCAGCATGTCGTTGAGCAGGATTTTGTAGCGCAGGCCGCGGACCAACAGGCTGGAGTCATTGGGGTTGTCGACCCGAAAGCGCAGCTTGAAGTCCTGACGCAGCAACTTGGCCTTGACCACTTCCACCTTCAGCAGCTTGACGTCGGGGTCTTCGAAGCCGCCGGTTATCCAGGTCGAGCAGCCCGACAGCGCCAGGAGCGCGAAGAGGCCTGCGATTCTGAGGACGTGTGCTGCAAACATCATGGGTCGCTCCCTTTTATGCCCGGTCTGACCGCCACTTCACGTGACTCGCCGTTCTCTACAGCCTGCGCCATACTCGCGCCATGTGTCGAAGGAGTATTGACCATGCAGCGCTACGAAATCGTATTTTCCGGCCAACTGGTGCCCGGCGCGCAGCCGGATCTGGTCAAGGCCAACCTGGCAAAGCTGTTCCAGGCGGACGCTCAGCGCATCGCGTTGCTGTTCTCCGGCCGTCGGCTGGTGCTGAAAAACAACCTCGATGAGGCCGCCGCCGAAAAGTACCGCTCGACCCTCGAACGCGCCGGGGCCATGGCCCAGGTTGTGTCGATGGTGCCGGTTGTGGAGGCGCCGGGTCTGGTCGAGGTGGAAGAAGTTGAACTGGCGCCGCCGCCGGACGAGCCGACCTGGACGCGCAAGGCGTCAAGCCTGACGCCGCCCAACGACGCCACCCCGCCGCGCAAAGCCAGCGTCAAGCCGCGCGATGTGTACATGGCTGCATTTGTGGACGTCGAGGCGCCGGACTTCACGCTCTCCGAACCGGGCCAGGACGTGCAGGATCCGAAGATGCCGGCGCGTGCGCCGCAGCTTGACCTGTCCGGCTTGAGCCTGGCACCGGCCGGCGCTGATCTGGGTCAGGACAAGCCGGTTGAGCACGCGCTGGTGCCGGACGTTTCCCACATCAGGCTGGCCTGAGGACTGCCTGTCGCTGAGTGGTGACTGGCGTCGCGGAAAAGTCAGGTGAGATAAGCCGAACAGCACTTCTTGAATTTCTGCTGACTGCCGCAAGGGCAGGCGTCGTTACGACCGGCTTTGATCGACACTGTCGGGTCGATGAAATACCAGCGTCTGTCATGCTGCACGAACGCCGAGCGCTCGCGGTGACAATGCTCGCCGTCGGCATCGTGCCAGCGGGCGGTGAAGGTCACGAATGCATGTTCAGGCTGACCGCCGATCAACTCCGCACCCTCGACTTCCAGACCCAGCCAGGTGCTCCGGGCGCTCCACTGGCTGATCGCGTCACGGTCCAGCCCGGCCTGTTGCGCCGGCAATGTGGTGTCCAGCAAATAATCCACCAACCCCAGCACATAAGCGCTGTAGCGCGAACGCATCAGCGCTTCGGCGCACGGCGCGGGCTGACCGGCGTGATAGCGACCGCAGCAACCGTCGAGAAGATTGCCGCTGCCGCAAGGGCATATTGCGCTGCTCATGATGCGTTTCTCACCACCAGTACTTGCCGTAATTCTCCGGATTGGCCCAGAACTTCGCGTTCAGCCAGTCCGGCACCTGTTTGTATTCGCGCAGATCGTAGGTGAACAGCGTGAGCACTTGTTCATCCCGGGAAAACCGTTCACTGGCCTGCAGTGCCAGCGAGTAGAAATCCGTGGACTGCCAACCGCAGGCATCAAGATCCGCCAGCACGGCAATGCGGCTGGCATTGAGGTTGCGGATACCGCCCAACAACTCCAGGCCCGTACGTTTGGGCATGTGTTCAAGGCAGTCCACCACCAGCGCCAGATCGAAGCGCTGTCCGGCCAGGTCGGCGGGTAAGAGACCTGGCCCCGCGTGGGCCAGCTCGGTCTGCGGATGCGCTTCTTGAAAGGCCTGCAACGCCGGGAAAGTCTCGGCGCCAACCAGCAGCAAACGATTCGGCGCATAGAGGTCGAGCAGGGCGGCCAAGGCCTGTTGCGGCGTGCGGCTGGAGAAGCGGTCGGTCATTGGAGATCCTCGTTCAGGCGGCAAGGTTAGCGTGCTGAACTTCAATGGCCTAGTGCTTGCAGGCTTTCATTTCGCATTACAACGACGCGTACGGAGTGAAGGCGGAAGGCTGTTCTGCACAGAAGAGCCCGAGTTGTGCGGTGAAATCCGGTAAAACCCCCGTCATCCGGGTGGCGAACGGCCCCACACGCGTCTTTACTGCATTTCAGTCGGTTTTAGCCGATACCAAAGGAGAAGAAACGTATGAGCATGATTCGGACAGCGTTACCTCTGATTCTGGTGACCAGTGTATTGACGGGATGTGCGGGTTTGCAAAAGACCGACTGGCCTCTGTGTGCGGCCGGGGGCGCGCTGAGTGGCGCTGCGATCGGCGCTTTCCAGAGCGCGTCGGTGGCGGCAGGCTTCGGTGCTGCAGTGGGCGTCATGGCAGGCGCATATTGCTGGACCCACGGGGACGGCGATGATGACGGCGATGGCGTCCTCAACAGCCTGGACAAATGCCCGAACACACCGAAAGGCACCCCGGTCGATGCCACCGGTTGCCCGATCGTGACACCGGCCCCTGAACCGATGGCCGCGCCGGTGGTGCTGCCGAAAGAAGAAATCATCACCATCCGTGACGTGCACTTCGAGTTCAACAAAGCCACCCTGACACCGGGTGACAAACAGCAACTGGACATGGTTGCGACCAAACTCAAAACCGAAGCGCCGAACGTGCAACTCCACGTCAGCGGCCACACCGACAGCGTGGGCAGCGACGCCTACAACCAGAAACTGTCGCAAAAACGCGCGCAATCGGTGACCGACTACCTCGTCAGTGCCGGCATCCCGCGTGCCTCGTTCGTGTCCGTCGAAGGTGACGGCGAAGCCCGCCCAGTGGCCGACAACAAAACCGCCGACGGCCGAGCGCTCAACCGCCGCGTCGAGATCAAAATCAACCGCTGAGACAAGGTTGAAGCCATAGAGGAAGCCCCGGCCTGGAAACCCGGGGCTTTTCTATTTCTTGAATTCGGCTTCCTATTCAAGAAAACCATTGTCCAGACGGGCCCCTTCCCGGCTAAAGCCGGTCCTATGTATGGACTCGCCCCCACATTCAACCTGCTTTTCGAACACTGCTACCCGGTTGCATCTATGTATAAGGCCTGTTCGAGGAAGCATC